>JAPKZA010000215.1:76890-95338 GCA_026394015.1 Acidobacteriota bacterium | reverse complement strand
CTATGGCGCGTTGGTGGTGCAGGGCTACGGCCGCTTCGGCGACCACCCGGCCGAGGCACCCACTTTGATCCGTTTTGGCGAACGAACCCACGACGAGTTTTACGTTTCTGCCGAGGCGGCCGGAAATGGAGTTCGGGTCACGAACTTGAGTCCGGGCGAGCCACTTGTTATCTTGAAGCACTTCGGCCCGGGTAATCCCGCGGCCCAGGACATCCTCTAACCATGCCTATCGGTGTTAACTCATTCCTCTGGACGGCCAACTTTACCGAGGCCCATTTGCCGTTGATCGCCCGCTCGAAAGGGCTCGGGCTCGATGGCATTGAGATGGGGGTATTTGATTTTGCCGGCTTTCCGGCGGCGGCGGTGCGGCGAGAGCTAGCTGCGCAAGAGATGACCGGGCTGCTCTGTACGGCGCTGACGGGGCAGCAGAGCATTGGCACCGACGACCGTGCGGTGCGGGAGGCTTCTTTGGGGTTTCTACGGACGGCGATTCGCGGGGCGGCGGAAGCGGGAATCACGATGGTCGCTGGGCCGTTCTGTTCGGCGGTGGGCTTGTTGCCGGGGCGTCGGCGGACGACTGACGAATGGCAGCGCGCGATTGCGGGGTTGCAGGAGTTGGGGCCGGTCTGTGAGGAGTATGGCGTGCGGTTGGCGGTGGAGCCGCTGAATCGGTTTGAGACGTTTTTTCTGAATACGGCGGCGGACGCGGCGGCGTTGATCGACGCGGTGGGGCATCCTTCGATCGGGGTGTTGTACGACACCTTTCACGCCAACATCGAGGAGAAGAATCAAGCTGAGGCGATTCGGTTGCTGGGCTCGCGGATCATCCACGTGCATACGTGCGAGAACGACCGGGGCACGCCGTGCACGGGGCCGATTGACTGGATCGGGGTGGTCGGGGCGCTCCATGCGATCGACTATCAGGGCTGGTGTGTGATTGAAACGTTTGGGCCGGCGATCAAAGAGATTGCCGCGGCGGCGTGCATCTGGCGGGATTTGGCGGCGGTGCCGGAAGATATTCCGTCGATCGGCGCGGCGAACCTACGGGCACTCGGGGTCCGCTAGGTCCCCAGCGCGGCCAGGATTTTCTCGCGATAGGTGCGCGAGAGCGTGAGCTCCGTGCCGTCCTTCAGGAGTACGACATACTCGCCGTGGAACCAGGGCCGCAGCTCCTTGATGCGGTCGGCGTTGACGATCGTTGATCGATGGATGCGAAGAAACTTTTTGCCGTCCAATCGCCCTTCGAGCGAATTCATGGTTTCCCGCACGAGATGGGTTTCGCTGCCGACGTGGAGGGAGGCGTAGTTGTCGGCGGCTTCGACCCAGTCGATCTCCTCCAGGCGAACGAAGAACACGCGGCCGGGCGACTTGATCGCGAATCGAACGGGCTCCTGGCGGGCTTGGCGTAATTCGTCGAGCAGGGTCATCAGCCGGTCGCTGTTGCCGTTTTGCGCGGCCAGGTATTTTCGCGCGCGGTCGAGCGTTTTGCCGAATCGTTGATCGTCGAACGGTTTCAGGAGATAGTCGAAGGCGTGGACTTCGAAAGCGCGCACGGCGTGCTCGTCATAGGCGGTTGTGAAAATCACGACGGGAATCCGCTCCGGCGAGAGTGTTTCGAGCAAAGCAAAGCCGTCCATCACGGGCATTTGGACGTCTAGAAAGAGCAGGTCGGTCTCGTTTTGAGACAAGAACTCCGCGGCGGACTCCGCCTGGGCAAACTCACCTGTAACGGCCACATCGCTCTGCTCGGCCAGCATGCGTCGGATCCTTTGCCGGGCCAGCCGTTCATCGTCCACAATCACGGTTCGAATATTCGACATCCTGGTCGTCCTCTCCTACCTATAGGTCTCGCCTATCCGGCATCGGCCGGAAGGGAATCGTCACCATCACTTCGCAACCGGCGGCGGGGGCGGGTTGGATTACGATCAAATGGTTGCCGCCGTAGTGGCGTTCCAAGCGGCTGCGGGTGTTGCGGAGTCCGACTCCTTCCCGGTCCGCCGGGGCCGCCTGGTGCTTCAAGCCGGGCCCGTTGTCCCGTACGCTCATCACTAGCTGCTCTCCTTGCCGGGTACACGCGATCCGCAGGACACCCTGGGAGGTAATCCGTCCGATGCCGTGTTTCAGCGCGTTCTCGACGATCGGCTGCAGAATCAGGTTCGGCACCTGGGCTCGCAACGCCTTGTCGTCGATCACCCATTCCACCTGCAATCGATCCTCAAACCGCATCTGTTCAATTTCCAGATACCGGCCCAGAAAATCGATCTCGTCGGCCAGCGACACCTCCGAGCGGCCCACCTGATCGAGGGTCAAGCGCAGAAAATCGCTGAGCCGGACGATCATCTTCTCCGCGCGGGGCGGGTCGTCATGGACCAGCTCAGAGATCGAATGGAGCGTGTTGAAAAGGAAATGCGGATGCAGTTGCATTTTGAGCGCCTGCAATTGCGCCGTCGCCAAACGCGCTTCCAGTTGGCTGGCGCGCAATCGGCCGTCTTCGTACCGCTCGCGGTAGTCCAAAGTGTGCCAGCCAACCAGCACAATTGCGTAGTGCAAAAATCCGAAATCCAAAGCGCGGAGGACGCTGCGGGCCGCTTCTGTGAAGCTTGTCGGTACAGTGGCGGGAGAAAAGAAGGGGAGGATCGAAAAATCCCAGGCGACCTTCGTGACCGTAGCGGCGGCCAGCATTCCGAACATATGGACCAAGAGCGGCTTCCACCATCGTTCGATCGACATCGGAAACCTGGCGGCCAACCGGAGGATCGCCGGCGTCACTACCGCCCACAGCATCGTGAAGGAAACCTCGTAAAACACCGATTCCCACCACGGCATGGGCTTTTCGTAGAGGAGGGCGCGGGAATACACGAGCATGGCGTTCAAAACGCCATAGACAAACCAAGCGCCAGTGATTACGCCGTAGCGGAGCCGCATGAATTGCTAAAGGATCAGGGTGAGCTACGAATAGTCTCGCGTCGATGTTCCCTTGGCGCGAGAAGTTTGGGACGGACCGCCAGTTTTCGGGGGCGAAATTTCGCGGCGCTCAGGTCTTCGCCGTAAACCTGTGCACCAAAGGTAGATATAGTTCTTGACCTACCCCTATGGATTGGGGCACTATTGCCCGGTATGGGTCAGCTTTCTGTCGACTTAACCGCCCGTCCGGCTCCCGCCCGGCGCGCCTTCCCTTTGGAGCAACGAACCGGAATTGCTTTTTCCCGGTACTTTACGGCCCGCCTCTCGGCCGGCCTAACTCCCTATGATGCAGTGCGTTGGGAGAAACGAACCGCCACGATTGGCTCCAGCTCCGGGGCCGTTATCTTCGAGCAAAGCGACGTCGAAGTGCCCTCCGGCTGGTCCCAAACCGCCACCAACATCGTCGCCAGCAAGTACTTTTACGGAAAGCCTGGCTCCCCCGAACGCGAAAACAGCGTCGCTCAACTCGTCCATCGCGTCGTCGATACGATTTCTTACTGGGCCATTGCCGGTTCCTACCTCGCCTCCCCGGTCGACGCCGAGGCCTTCCGCGACGAACTGGCGCACTTAATGCTGGAACAGAAGGCGGCTTTTAACTCACCGGTTTGGTTCAACGTCGGGGTGAAATCTCAGCGCGGCTCCGGCTGGTATTACGACCAGGCCACCGATTCCGCCCTGCCCGTCACCCCGGGCGTTCGCAAGCCGCAATGCTCGGCGTGCTTTATTAATAGCGTCCAGGATTCGCTGGAATCGATCCTTGCACTCGCCCGCACCGAAGGGATGCTGTTCAAGTGGGGCTCCGGTACCGGGTCGAACCTTTCGAACCTGCGCGAAGAGAACGGGGGGCTCTCCGGTGGCGGCAACGCCAGCGGCCCGCTGAGCTTCATGAAAGGCTTTGACGCCTTCGCCGGCGTCATCAAGAGCGGCGGCAAAACCCGCCGGGCGGCGAAGATGGTGATTCTGAACGCGGATCATCCGGACATCGACGACTTCATTTGGTGCAAGGCCAAGGAAGAGAAAAAAGCCCATGCGCTTATCGACGCGGGCTACGACTCGGCCATCGATGGGGAAGCCTACACCTCCGTGTTTTTTCAGAACGCAAACAACTCGGTTCGGGTCACCGACGAGTTCATGGCGGCGGCGGTGGACGGTTCGGATTGGTGGACCCGCTCCCGCGTAACGGGCAATCCCGTGAAGCGCTTCAAGGCCCGCGATCTGCTGCATTCGATCGCCGAAGCCACCCACCAATGCGGCGACCCGGGTCTGCAATACGATTCGACCATCAACCGTTGGCACACTTGCAAAGCCTCGGGTCGCATCAACGCTTCCAACCCCTGCGCCGAGTACATGTTCCTGGACGATTCGGCCTGCAACCTGTCGTCGATCAACCTGATGAAGTTCGTGCAGGCCGATGGCGCGTTCGACGTCGAGGCGTTTCGCCACGCGGTGGATACGCTGATTCTGGCGCAGGAGATCCTCGTCGATAACGCGAGCTACCCGACCGAACAGGTGGCAAAGAATTCGCACGAGTTCCGTCCGCTCGGCCTCGGCTACGCCAATATTGGCGCGATGCTGATGGCGCTCGGCTTGCCTTACGATTCGAATAACGGTCGGGCGATGGCCGCGGCCGTCACCGGCATTATGTGCGGCCAGGCGTACCTCACCTCGGCTCGCATCGCCGCGGCGGTGGGCCCGTTCCCGGGCTACACCGGCAACGAGGCGAGCTTCCTGGACGTTATCGCGATGCACCGGGATTCGGTTGACGCGATCTCGCTGGACTGCGTTCCGGCCTACCTTCGGGATGCCGCCGCCACGTGCTGGAAGGAGGCGTATGAGACGGGCCGGATCTACGGCTATCGCAACGCCCAGACGACCGTCATCGCGCCCACAGGCACGATCGGCTTCATGATGGATTGCGATACGACCGGCATCGAGCCGGATCTGGCTCTAGTCAAGTACAAGAAGTTGGTCGGCGGCGGCGTGATTAAGATCGTCAATCAGACCGTGCCGGAGGCGCTGCTGCGCCTTGGCTATCGCCCGGCCCAGGCCGAGGCGATCGTGGAGCACATTGACCAGACCGGGACGATCGAAGGCGCTCCGCACTTGAAGCCGGAACATCTTCCGGTGTTCGATTGCAGCTTCCGTCCGCAGAACGGCACGCGGTTCATTCACCATATGGGCCATGTCCGGATGATGGCCGCGGTGCAGCCGTTCGTATCGGGAGCGATTTCGAAGACGATCAACATGCCCGAGGAAGCGACCGTCGAAGACATCATGGATGCCTACATCGAAAGCTGGCGCATCGGTCTGAAGGCCGTCGCCATCTATCGGGATAATTGCAAACGGTCGCAGCCGCTTTCGACGTCGCAAACGACGGCCAAAGCCAAGCCGGTGGTGGAAGAACGGACGATCGAGAAGATCGTCTATCGACCGCTTCGGCGCAAGCTTCCCGATGAACGGCAGTCGCTGACTCATAAGTTTTCGATCGCTGGTCACGAGGGTTACATCACCGTCGGGCTGTTCGAAGACGGTACCCCGGGCGAGATATTCATCACCATGTCGAAGGAGGGCTCCACCATCTCCGGCCTCATGGATAGCTTCGCCACTTCGATCAGCTTCTGCTTGCAGTATGGCGTTCCGTTGCAGTTCTTAGTCGATAAGTATAGCCACGTCCGCTTCGAACCGAGCGGCTGGACCGGCAACAAAGAGATCCCTTACGCCAAGTCGCTGATGGATTACATCTTCCGGTGGATCGGGTCGAAATTCCTGCACCCGGACTACAAAATCACCGAGGCCGGCAACACCCTGCAACTGAAGCCCACAGAAGTGCCGCCCCAACAGGCTCTGCGTTTTGATAACATTTCGTCCGATGCCCCGCTTTGCTCTGAGTGTGGCGGGCTCATGACTCGGAACGGTGCGTGTCATAAATGCGAAAACTGTGGTGGTACGAGTGGCTGCTCTTAGTCGTCGAAAATTCCTAGCGGGGCTGCTGCAAACGCAGCCCCTTCCCAACATCGTCTTCATTCTGCTCGATGATCTCGGCTACGCCGATATCGGCTGTTACGGGCAGAAGAAGATCAAAACGCCGAACATCGATACGCTCGCTCGCGATGGGATGAAGTTTCCGCAGGCCTACGCGGGCGGGTCGGTTTGCGCGCCGTCGCGTTGCGTGCTGATGACGGGGAAGCATCTCGGCCATGCCGCCATTCGCGCGAATGCGGGCACCACCCCGTTGCCGGCGGAAGAGGTTACGATCGCCCGGGCGCTGCAGCAAGCCGGGTATGCCACTGGGGGCTTCGGCAAATGGGGCTTGGGGGATGCCAACTCCTCTGGAGTGCCGTCTAAGCATGGCTTCGACCAGTTCTATGGCTATCTGCATCAGGTCCACGCCCACACCTACTTCCCGGAGTTTCTGTGGGAGAACGACAAGAAGGACACGCTGGGGAAAGAGGTTTACAGCGCGGACCGGATCGCTGAGAAATCCGTCGCCTGGCTGAAGCAGCAGAAGACGAAACCGTTCTTTCTCTATGCCTGCTACACCGTCCCTCATGGCCGGTATGAGACTCCGACGCAGGAGCCATATAGTGCCACGGATTGGCCCGAAAAAGAGAAAAGCTACGCTTCCATGGTCACCCAGGGCGATCGGTACACGGGCCGCATTCTCGATACGCTGCGGGAGATGGGCGTCGAGAAGAACACCGTCGTCATCTTCGCGAGCGATAATGGCGGGGTTTCCGCTGACGGCCACTCGGCCGGTTTCTTCGATTCGATGCGGACCGCCTCCGGGGCCGTCCTGCACGGGGAGAAGGGGACGTTGTTTGAAGGGGGACTGCGGGTGCCGTTTCTCGTCCGTTGGCCGGGGCGGGTAAAGCCGGGTTCGGTGAATGAGACGCCGGTTTACTTTGCCGATATCTTCCCCACGTTGGCGGCGCTGGCGAACCTGCCGGCGAAGGGCGTCGACGGGATTTCGCTGCTTCCTCAGTTTGAAGGCAAGCTGGGCGCCGAGCGCGCGATGCATTGGGAAAACTATTCGTACAACGCGAAGACGCAGACGCTAACCGCGGGTACCGCCGCTGTCAGGCGGGGACGCTGGAAGGCGATTCTTACCCGGCTCAACCAGCGGCCGGCGTTGTACGATCTCAGCGTGGACGAAGCGGAGGCCAACGATGTAAGCGCGGTTCACCCCGTGATTGCGCGGCAACTCTCCGCCGCGATCCGCGACGCCCATACGCCGCCGCTGCCGCATACGGGCATCATGGAATGGGTCCGGTAGTCGCTAGCGATACACGACGACCAGCATCACCGTTGCTGCCCCTTTGCTGACGTTCACAATCGCATGGGGGACGTCGGCCCGGTAACTGGCCGAGTCGCCCTTCCCGAGGACCTCGCCATCGCCGCCGCTTTCCACGCGAACTTTCCCCGTTTCTACCTGCAAGAATTCCCGGGTGCCTTCGAAATGCGCGGCACTGCGCAAAACCCCGCCGACGCCTAGCTTTACTTCGTAGATCTCGATATCCTTCTCCATTTCGAGCGGGGATAGGGTTCGAATCTGCACGTCGGCGTCCCGTCGAAAGTCGTGGGCCCGGTCATTGGCGCGAATCACGGCGATCGTCGAAGCGCGTCCGGTCTCTTCGACCAGTTCACTCAAGGAAAGGCCGAATCCGCGGGCCATCCGCAGCGTCACCGCGAGCGTCGGGTTCGCTTCGCCGCGCTCGATCTGGCTGATCATCGACCGGCTCACGCCGCTGGCTCTCGCCAAGTCGTCCAGCGACCACTGCCGCGCCACCCGCAACTCCTTCACTCGCCGTGCGAATTCGTCCAGCATGAAATCCAGTATACTGGAACCGAGGTGCAAGATAACGGATGAAAGCTCTCGTCAAAAAGGAAGCGGCCCGCGGGCTCTGGCTCGAAGATGTTCCGGTGCCGAAGATCGGCATTAACGACGTCCTCATCAAAGTCGACCGCGCCGCCATTTGCGGCACCGATCTCCACATCTACAAGTGGGACGAATGGGCGGCGAAGACGATTCCGGTGCCGATGGTGGTGGGGCATGAGTTTGTTGGCGAGATCGTCGAGATTGGTTCGAACGTGAACGATTTTGCGCCCGGGATGCTGGTCAGCGGGGAAGGCCACGTGGTCTGCGGTCGGTGTCGAAACTGCCTGGCCGGTCGGCGCCATCTGTGCGCGCATACAAGTGGGGTCGGGGTGAATCGCCCGGGGTGTTTCGCCGAGTACATCGCCCTGCCGATGAGCAACGTGTGGCATCACGACGAAACGATCAACCGCGATACGGCCGCGATTTTTGATCCGTTTGGCAACGCGGTCCACACGGCGCTTTCGTTCCCGGTTCTGGGAGAGGACGTGTTGATCACCGGGGCCGGCCCGATCGGCATTATGGCCGCGGCGGTGGTTCGCCACGCCGGAGCGCGCCACGTGGTGATCACTGACGTGAACCCTTATAGGCTGGAGCTCGCGCAATCGGTTGGGGTCACTCGCGCAGTGAATACGACCGAGACGAGTCTGGTCGCGGTGCAGAAGGAACTGGGCATGACTGAGGGTTTCGATGTCGGCCTTGAAATGTCGGGCAATCCGCATGCGTTTCGGGACATGCTGGCCAACATGGCGCACGGCGCGCACATCGCGATGCTCGGCATCCCGGCCGGCGGGGATATGGCCATCGATTGGAACACGGTGATTTTCAATATGCTGACGATCAAGGGCATTTACGGGCGGGAGATGTACGAGACCTGGTACAAGATGACGGTGATGATCCAAAGCGGGCTCGATATCTCGTCGGTGATTACGCACCGCTTTCCGTACACGCAATACGAAGAGGCGTTTGACTTGATGCTCAGCGGGCAGTCTGGGAAGGTCGTCCTGCACTGGGCTTAGCCCTGGCGCCGGATAATCTCCTGGAGCCAGGCGATGGAGGTTAAGTCCTTGGTTCAGGCCCTCTTTGAGAAGGACTTCTTGACGCATTCCCGCAGATATAGCATTTCGCGGACCGCGTTATCGTTCACTTCCAGCCGCTCCTGAGGCGTGAGCGCGAGCATCCAGTCGAGGAACGTCAGGTCCAATTCCGGGTTCGGCTCTTGTTCCATACCTCCTCATTATCACCTCTCTATTCACCAAACTCTAACCGAACGCCTGCTATTTTCGATCAGGTTTAGATCATGTCGTCAAAACGTCTCGCATCGTTGTTACTCGTCGCCGCTGCTTGCTCGGCTGGTGTGGTTCAGGACGACGCCCAATGTCTGCCCCTCGTTCAAGATGGCAGCGGATGGTCGACCGTCGTCACCGTCGTTAACCTCGAAGCCAAACCGTCTCGCTTCGAACTCACCTTCCGCCCCGCCAAGGGTCTGCCCACGGAGTGGACGATCGGCCTGCGGGCGCCGGAGGCCGAGGTCGAAGGCCACATCGTCCGCGGCACCCTGCCTGTCGGCGGCTCCATCGCTATCGAAACGACCGGCGGATCGAAAGACATCCAACGCGGCTACGCCCAACTCTTCGGTTTCCAAAGCGCCCGGCTCGGCCTCCGCGCCATCGTGCGGAAAGAAGGCGGTACGACGCTCGTCGTGGACGGCGCGGCCGAACGCGAAGATGCGATCCGGCTGCCGTTTGACAACACGGCCGGCTCCAGCACCTCGCTCATTTGGGTCTCGGAAACCGACTACGCCCTTGTCAACATGATCGTGTTTGCCGCCGATGGCAAAGAGCTACTGCGCGACCAGTTTCAGTTCTCCGTCACCGGTCCGGTCTCGCAGGAAATGTTTCGCCTGGAAGAACGCTATCCCCAGTTGCGTGGAATTCGCGGCGTCGTCGACCTGGAAGTGAGCTACCCCAGTGCGGGTTTTTACGACCGGATGTTGTTCTCCGCCATCGCGATTCATACCGAACCGACCGGGGTGGCCTTCGTGCAGGAATCGCTCACCACGCAACGCTGGAAGCCGATGCGTTACTAGTGCCAAAGACTGGTCAGCGTCGGTTCCATCGCCTCCGCCCAGCGCCGACATCCCTCTGCCGTCGGATGCAGGTAGTCTGCCATCACCTCCGCGGCAATCGAGCCGTCGGGCTCCAAGAACGCCTTGCCAATATCGAGGTAGGTCACCCCGCTCAAACCCGCTAATTTCGCGTTGATGGCTTCGATTTTGGCTCGATTCGCGTCCGGAGTTTTCCCGCGCGGGAAGATCGCCAGCAATAAAAGCTTCACCCCCGGAATCCTCCCCCGTAACTCCCCGCAAATGGCGTCCACCCCAGCGACGATCTCGTCAATCGTATGCATGCCCGTGTTGTTCGTGCCGATCATCACCACCGCCACCTTCGCCTCCGCACCCTCCAACTCCCCATGCCGCAGTCGCCAGAGAACGTTCTCGGTTCGGTCCCATCCATAGCCTAGATTCAACACCTTCCGATTTCCGTAATACTGATCCCAAACCGCCGTGCCCCGCTGTACCGCATCGGCCGGCGCGCCCCCGAAAAAATGCGTAATCGAATCGCCCACGAAGATCACCTCGGGCTTCGTCTCTTTCATGGCGGCCTGCACCGCGGCATGACGCTTGGTCCAGTCGTAACTCTTCCAATCCCGGTTCTGTGTCACCTCGATCAGCGTCTCGGCGAGTCCCTTGCTCCCCTCGTCGTCCCCCGCCAACATCGCGACGCCGCTCTGCGAACGGCCGTCGGCGGAGAACGCTCTCGCCTTCGCCATCCGACCCTCCGGCACTCGAATCGGAGCCAGATACTCGCCCGCGTCCTTGCCCGGATCGGCCCCGCCCAGCGTGTAGCGGATCACCGCCCCCGGCGTCTCACATCGCAGCGCATACTGGCCCTGGCCTTCGGCCACGAATACCGGCTCGGCCACTTGCGCGTAGCCGATTGCGGCCCACAATCCTGTCCAAATCCTCGCCATCCACATACCGCCAGTATCTCTCGTTGGAATGTAGACCAATTTGGTCGTACTGTGTTATCGTCAGATCATGTTCGCAAATCAGTTGCAGGTGACTTTCCTCGTGGCGCTCTTCACCCCGGTCCTGGCGGCCCAGAGTGCTCTATCGCTCCGTGGGCTCGTACAGGATTCGTCCCCCTCGTCGATCGCCACCGCTTCCGTTAGGGCCGTTGAAATAGCGACGAAAAACCAATATACGACCCAGTCAGACGCTTCTGGCCGCTATGAACTGCGTCTGCCGCGTGCCGGCGAATACCGCGTCACCGTCTCCGCCCACGGCTTCTCCCCGTCCGAATCCGTCGTCGTTATCTCGCCGACCGCTCTGCAACTGGATGTCACCTTATCCGTCGCCCCGTTGGCGGAAACTCTCCGTGTTTCCGGCGGTCTCGTCCTTGCCTCCGGCACCGACCTCCAGCGCCTTCCCGGATCGGCCGAAGTACTCACCGCCGAAGTCTTGCGCGAAAGCAACGTGATGACCACCGAAGAGGCGCTCCGCAAAGTCGCCGGCGTGCATGCGCGCGGCGAAGACGCCTTCGGTCTGCGACCGAATATCGGCATCCGCGGCCTGTCGCCCACGCGGTCGAGCAAAGTCCTTCTACTTGAAGACGGCCTCCCACTTTCGTACGCCCCCTACGGCGACAACGCCTCCTACTACCACCCGCCAGTCGACCGCTTCGACTCGATTGAAGTCATCAAGGGCGGCGAACAGATCGTCTTCGGACCCATGACCGTCGGCGGCGTGATCAACTACGTCACCCCGGCGATCCCCGCTAAACGCGGTGGCGTGGTTACCCTGGTCGGGGGCAATCGCGACTATCTCAACGCCCACGTCCGCTACGGCGCTACCGTCAAAAACACCGGTTGGCTCGTCGACCTCTTGCGTAAACAAGGTGAAGGCTCGCGCGAAAATGTGCGCCACGGTATCACCGACTTCAACGCCAAAACGCTGACGAGCCTCTCGACCCGGCAGACTGTTGGCCTCCGCTTCAACTCGTATGCCGAAGATTCGAACCTCACCTACACCGGCCTCCGCCAAGCCGAATACGACGTCAATCCGCGCGGCAACGTCTTCCGCAACGACTTCTTCAATACCAACCGTTATGCCGGAGCCATCACCCATACCCTAGCCCTTTCGGACAAGATGATCCTGTCGACCAACGGCTACGCCTCGGCCTTCCTCCGCGATTGGTGGCGGCAGTCGAGCAACTCCAACCAACGCCCCAACGACAGCGCCGACCCGGCTTGCGGCGGCATGGTCAACCTGCTCACCACCTGCGGGAACGAAGGCCGCCTCCGCTACTACCAGACGTGGGGCGTCGATCCGAAACTCAAGACGGTCGTGAAGAGTGGCCGCTCTCGTCAAGAAATCGACCTCGGCTTCCGTTACCACGCCGAAATCCAGGAGCGCTACCAGAAGAACGGACCGTTGCCGACCTCGCGCGATGGCGTGATCGTTGAGAACAACGATCGCCGCGCTAATGCCGCCTCGTTCTTTGCGCAAGATCGTTTCGTGCTCGGCAACCTCGCCATCACCGCGGGACTCCGGTTTGAATCGGTCAACTTCCGGCGGGCGAACTATCTGAACAACGCCCGCGGCGAAACCCGGCTGAATCAATGGATCCCGGGCGTCGGCGCCGCTTATACCCTCGGCGGCCGGGTCACCCTTTTCTCGGGTCTCCATCGCGGTTTCGCACCGCCTCGCGTGGAAGACATCATCTCCAACAACACTGGGGCCACCGTCGATCTCGCAGCCGAGCTCAGTTGGAATTACGAGGCTGGTGCGCGGGTTAATCTGCCCGGCGATCTCCGCGCCGAGGCCACGTTTTTCCGGATGGATTTCGAGAATCAGATCATCCCCGCCAGTGTCGCCGGCGGTCTCGGGGCCACGCTGACGAACGCCGGTTCCACGCTGCACCAGGGCACGGAACTGTCCGCCGCGTGGCAACTCGCCCGCTTTCTCCCGCGCCAGCATGCGGTCACCTTACGCGCCGCTTGGACGGCCCTTCCGCTCGCCCGGTTCAGCAGCGATCGTTTCAGCAACATCCCCGGCTTTACCAGCGTCCGCATCACGGGCAACCGGCTCCCGTATGCCCCGCGGAACCTTTTGACCTCCAGCCTCAGCTACACCCACAGCAAAGGCGTCAACTTGATCCTGGAAAACGTCTACACCGGTCGACAGTTTGGCGACGATCTCAACACCGTCGCCGGTTCGTCCGATGGCCAACGCGGGCTGCTGCCTGGCAACGCCCTATGGAACGCGTCGCTCAATGTGCCTGTGCGGCGGGCGACCGTCTTCTTCACCGTGAAGAACCTGACTGACCGGCTGACCGTCGTCGACCGCAGCCGGGGGCTCCTGCCGGGCATCCCGCGTCTTGCGCAAGTGGGCCTTCGCTTCAGCTTCTAGTTGATGGGCAGTTCGGGCTTCGCGCTCCACTCTTCGAACGAGCCATCGTAGAGCTTCACTTCGCGGCCCGCCAAACGCGCCGCGAAAAAGGGCACCGTAGCCTGCATCCCGATGTGGCAATAAGTCACGAGCGTCGATGCCTCGCCCAGCTTTTCGGCCAATGTCGCCACCGGCAGAAACGCCTTTCCTTCGGTGAGCAGGGTAGGGTAGGGAACACTCGTCGCCCCTTGAATATGCCCAGCCCGGGGCATGTTTCCGGCGTCCTGGCCGGAGTAGAATTCGGGCAACCGCGCGTCCAAAATCTTTACTTGCTGGTCGGCGAGATGGTCCTTTACCCAAGCCGAATCCACGATCAGTTCCGGCCGCGCCTTGACGGTCAGCTCTTTCGCGGCGGTAACCGTCGGCACGTCCGTCGTCACCGGCATCCCTTTGGCCTTCCATCCGGCCAACCCGCCGTCGAGCAACGATGCGGACAAACTCCAGTATTCGAACGTGAACCAAATCCGCGTCGCGGTCTGCACCGACGCGTTCCCGGCGTAGACCACCACCCCCGACTTGTCCCCGATGCCCCACTGCATCATCCGCTCGCGGATCAGTTCCGCCGGGGGCATCTCTAAACGTAACTTCGATTCCGGCTTCGACACATCGACCAGCGTCACGAGCCTCGCCCCCGCCACGTGGCCTTCGGCGTAGTCCTTCGCCGACCCCGCGTGCAGAATCACGATATCGCCCTTCCTCTGCTCCTCCAGTAACCATTCCGGAGTCACCAACAAGCTCGCCGCCGCCAGAATCAACATCATGTCTCTATTGTGCCCGATTGCCTACCGCTTTTCCGGTGCGCGGGTACGGCGTTGCCCAGCCCTTCACCGAATGCCAAATCACCCGGTCCAGCAGCTCTGCCGGCGCCTCGTCGGGCTCGCTGAAGTCCATCCGGAGTGACGCTTCGGCCATCTCCTTTTCCTCCCCCTGCAAACCCTTTAACGGAGGGTTCATCTCGTCGAGCGGAATCCGGTTCTTCTCGGCAACGTACGGCGTCAAATCCGCCTTCCCTGTGAACACGGGAAACATCGGCTCCGCGGCCAGGTCGAACTGGTTCTGCGGCGGCAAGCCAAGCAAATGCTGAATCGTCCGATACATGTGGATTGTCGTGTAGAACGTCGAATCCACCACCTTTCGTTTCACCCACGGCCCAATCACCATGCCGATCGTCCGATGCCCGTCCACGTGGTCCAGGCCGCTCTGCGCGTCGTCTTCGGTGACGAAGATGACCGAGTCGTTCCAGTACTTGCTCTTCGAAATCGCCTCCACCAACCGACCCAGCGCGAGGTCGTTATCCGCCACCATGGCCCGAGGCGTCGGGAACCCCGGCGACGTCCCGCTCGTATGGTCCTGGGGCAGCAGAATCACGTTCAGCCGTGGCAGATTCCCATTCTTTTCGAACTCGCGAAACTCCCGTAGAAACTGGTCCACCCGCACTTGGTCCGGCACCATCAAACCGTAGGCCGGCACGTTGGGCGAATAGACATCCCGGAGGCCGACAATCTGCGCCCGCGGCCTAATCTTTACGTTGTTCGTCCCGTTTTTCCAATCGCCGTACACATCCGCCCAGCTGGCCTTCGCCGGCACGATGGTATTGAGCCCCCGTTCTCCATAACTCCGCACCGTCACCCCATGCACCTTCGCCGCGTCCCACAGAAAATCGTTCGGCGCAAACAGCATCGGGTTCTGATCGTTCCGCCCGTTGCCATACTTGTGGACCCAGTCGCTGGCGTAGCCCTGCGTACACCACCGATGCCCGAGCGCCGACTGATCGGCCGGGGTATAAAAGTTGTCGAGCAGGACATACTCCTCGGCCAGTTTATGATGGTTCGGCGTCACCTCCCGGCCAAACTGCACGAGCTTCGGATCTCCGTTCCCTTGCGGTATGTCTCCGAAAATCTGGTCGTACGTGCGGTTCTCTTTGATCACATAAAACACGTGCCGCACCGGCGCGATCTTGCCCTTCATGCCCCGGTGCAACTCGCCGGCATCGTTCTGCCGCACGGCCTTGGTCCAGCTCGCTAACTGTCGCTCGGTCGGTTGCTCCACCATCGTGATCAGCCCCTTCCGGTTCTTATAGGACGGCGGCAGCGAACCCACGCCGTACCCGCTCGCCACCAGAATCGTCTTCTCGTCGGCCGACAACGCAACCGCCGTCGGAAACCACCCGGTCGGCACAAACCCACGCGTCTTCCCGCTGGCCGTGTCGATGATGGCGACGGCGTTGTCGGCCCCGTTGGCCACATAAAGCGTCTTGCCGTCCCGGCTCACGGCCAGCGCATTCGGCGCGCTGCCTACCGGCGCTTTCGGCGTTATCCGCGCCGCCAAAGTGGCGACCACCCGGTCGACGCTCGTATCGATCACAGAGACCGAATCGCTATTCGCGTTTGCCACGTACAGCCGATCTCCCCGCAGCGCCATCGCACTCGGGTGCAGACCCGTTTCAATCTCACCCACCACCCTCCGTCCCGCGACATCGACCACCGAAACGGTCCCCGATTTCGGAATCCCGGTTCGCGGATCGACCACCACCGGGAACACCCCGTCGGTCGTGTCGCCCGTGCCCGGCCGCCTGCCGCCCCAGTTGGAAACGTAAGCCTTTCCCCTGCTGACCACCACCGTATAGGGGTAGCTCCCCACCGCCACCCGTTCCACCTTACTGCTCGCCAAGTTGACAATGCCCAGCTCATGCTTTTGGTTCAAGGCCACCAGCACGGTCTCCCCCATCACGGCCAAGCCGCTCGGGGCCCCGTCCATCTTCACGACGCCGTCGGCGATAAACTGCTCCCCATTTCGTCGAAACAGCTTCAACTCCTGATCCTGGCCCCCTCCCACAAAGAGCCGCTCTCCGTCGTCGGAAAACGCGACCCCGACAAAGCTATCTCCCAAGGCGATCGTCTGCAGCACCCGTTTGGCCGCAACGTCCACCAAGTGCAGCGCCCGCGGCGCAAAGTTCGAACCCGTCACCACCGCCAATCGCTTTCCGTCCGCGCTCAGCGTAAGGCCCAGCGGCCGGTCGTTCACTTCGATCATCGTCCCCGCCGGCTCCACGATCTGCCCGGTCGGCAGCAGATACCGGCCATCGGTCAGTTTCCCCGGCCGCACCGTCAAAGCCGCCGCGCCCAACAGAACCAAGCCGCCCGTTGCCAGTATCCATCTCATGGAAGGCAGCGTAGCACAGCGCAATCAGGGGGGAAGGCGTCCCCGTAAACCCGCCTTCCCCCCTGGCTCGATTAAGCGGACTGGTAGCCCTGCACGTTCACTTGCAAGCTGGCCGCCGCCGTCCCGCAGTTCACGTTGAGTGCCGTCGCCGCCGTCCCCCGCAGCGGCGTCGCGAACCCGATCACCGCCGGTGCCGCCATGTTGCCCGGAGCGTTGTACTGCGCAATCAACGTCGCTCCGTCCAGCACCAGCACCGTCGCGGTGGTCGCATTCGCGTTCTGATACTGCAACCCGGTCACATAGTTACGAACGCCCACCGCGCCCGCCGCCCGCACCGCCTGCGCCGTCGTCGTCGTCAGAACGCCCGTATATTGCCAGTCCAATTCGGCACTCGCATAGGGCTTCTGCACCAACTGCCCGGCCGACGAGACAAACAAGTCGGACGTGTCACCTGCCACCAATGTGGTGTCGACCGCCGTATTCACCCGGCCCGCCACTCGCACCGGGTTCCCGGAAGAAGCGGCCGAATGGGCCCCCGGGCCGACCATCGTGAAGTTGCCCGAACCCACCACGGTCGCGTTCAACTGCGACGCCGTCGCTTGCTGCACGTTCCGCGTCAAAGGAATCGGACTGTTCTGCGAGAACACCGCCATCCCTTGGACCGAACCGCCCACCACCGTCGTCGAAATCCGAATGCGGAGGAAGCGACAGAATAGACTGGCCGCAAAAAGCCGCACCGCATTGGCCGCGATCGTTAGCGTCGTAACCGGGTTCGCCGTTTGGGAAACGACGTCGAAGACTTGCATCACCGCCCAATTTGTCCCGTCCGCCGATTGCTCAAATGTCACTACCCCGGCCGAGACCCCGGCCGTGCTCTGCACCTGCAGCAGCACGCCGTTGTACTGTTCGCACGCTGTCGCCGAGCCGTCCGTCGTCAGAATGTTGTTGCTCGCTGTCTGCGCCGCCGGACCGGTCGCCGTAACGTTCGAACAGAACACGACCGGAAGCGAACTGGTCGGACTGGTAAAGCCCTGAGCCGGAATCCGCGCGGTGTTCGTCGCGACAAGTGCGGCACTGGTCGCTGTAGCGCCTGTATTTGTCGCAACGGTCCCCGTGTTGGTCGCAATCGACGCCGCGCTCGTCGCCGTGGCACCCGTATTGGTTGCGATCGTTGCCGCGCTGGTCGCCGTTGCGCCGGTATTCGTCGCCGTCGTCCCTGTGTTGGTCCCGATCGTTGCAGTATTGGCCGCAATCGTCGCCGCACTGGTCGCCGTGGCACCGGTGTTGGTAGCGACCGTCCCCGTGTTGGTAACGATCGCCGCCGTACTGGTCGCTGTCGCTCCTGTATTGGTCCCGATCGCCGCTGTATTGGCCGCAATTGTCGCCGCACTGGTCGCCGTTGCGCCGGTATTCGTCGCCGTCGTCCCCGTGTTGGCCCCGATCGTCCCGGTATTGGTCGCGATCGTTGCCGCGCTCGTCGCCGTGGCGCCCGTGTTGGTCCCGATCGTACCGGTGTTGGCCGCAATCGTCGCCGTACTGGTCGCCGTTGCGCCGGTATTCGTCGCCGTCGTACCTGTATTCGTCGCGATCGTTCCCGTGTTCCCGGACACCGCAGCCAGATTGCCCCCCGACTCCAGCGCGTAGTTCGTAACCGTCGCGCTCCCGTCCGTTCCAATCCCCAACAACTCGCCCAACTCCGCATCAACGCTGTACGACGGACCACTAAACGACAACGCGTTAGGGTTCGCCCAGGCTAAATCAAGATTTGATTTGCCGAAACAATCATAGTATCCATACTGGGTATTCCCGCCCGTAGTGGTAGATTTTATGATGAGATAGCGCCAGCCATCACCGTCCCCGGATGTGCTGAATTGACCCAGCAAAACCGCGGTATACGTCGATCCGGCGATAGATTTCACTCCAACAGGTAGCAGCCG
>JAPKZA010000215.1:20653-76849 GCA_026394015.1 Acidobacteriota bacterium | reverse complement strand
GTACAACTCCTTATTCCATTCTTCCGTGGAACCCCTTTTAGGTAGAGGTTTTAGTTTTAATATCTTATCATTGTTCGGATTTAAAAACAAGTATTAATTCCTTAATGTATCGGATAAATAGATTCTATTGATTGGAAATGCGCGCCCTCCCTCCCCCTCCCGAAAACCGATCGACTAGTACTTCCGTTTTACTCCTCCGGCAAAGCACTCTATCCCTTAAGAACTAAACCCGATTTCGTCCCCGACCTCACCACCCGATGATGGAATCAAGCTTCCCATGTCTATTATCCGTACCCCTTTACTGCTTCCCCTCGCGCTCGGTCTGCTCCCAGCCGCCTCCATAACCATGTCTATTTCCGCTCCTGGCGAACAGGCAACCTTCATCACCACCGCCCTTACTGAGGACTTCAACTCCCTTTCCACCGGAAACAGGACGACCTCCTACATCGGCACCATCGGGACCTATCAGCTAACCACCACCTCTGCTTTCGCCATCCTGGCCGCCAATCAGTTCGGCGGTGCCAACGGCAGCCGCTACATGTCCATCGGAGCGCAAAGTGGCACCACCGGCTCAGTCTTCCTCCAACTGAACGCCGACTACAACTACTTCGGCTTCTGGTGGTCGGCCGGCGACGCCAAAAACGGACTTAGCCTTTATGATGGGAACCAATTCCTGGCCCGTATCAGCACCGCGGACATCGTGGCCAAGCTCACTCCCAAAACCGGTACCGTCCAGGCCGTGAACGGCAACTTCTACAACAACGCTCTGTATTTCGGTAATCCCAACAATACGACCCAAAACACCGGCGAGCCCTACGCTTATGTCAGCCTTGTCACTGCCGGGACAACCTTTAATCGCATCGTCTTTGACAACTCATCCTCCCTCAGCACGGGCTTCGAAAACGATAACCATAGCGTCTACTTCGGCTCTGTCACCGTTCCTGGAACCAGCGTTTTCATCTCGACGACGCAAACCGCCGTTCCCGAACCCGGCACCTCCGTGATCCTCACCGTTGGCCTGCTCCTCGTCGGTTTCGCGCGCCTCCGTCGCCCCGCTAAACTAGGGGACGACACACTTTGTGAAAACCCTTCTCGACCCGCCAGTCCTCCTCGACGTCTATAACCGTCTTGACCGCATCACCCCAGCCTCACCCCGCGGCTGGGGTCGCATGACCCCGCATCAAATGGTTTGCCATTTGAACGATTCCTTCCGCCTCGCCCTCGGCGAACGCACCGCCAGTCCCGGCAAGGCCCCGCTCCCCCCGGCCATCCTGAAAGTGATTGCCCTTCGCCTCCCGCTGCCTTGGCCCCAAAACTACGCCACCCGTCCAGAAATGGACCAACTCATCACCGGCACCCCTCCTGCCGAGTTTGCCGCCGACATCGCCCTGCTTCGCTCCCTCCTCCATCGTTTCGCTGATCCGCATCTCTCCGCCTTCGCCCCTCATCCCGTCTTTGGGACCATGTCGTCCTGGGAATGGCGCCGCTGGGGCTTTCTCCACGCTGACCACCACTTCCGCCAATTCGGCCTATAATCTTCGAATGCAGCGTCGCCAATTTCTGGCCCTTTTCGCCCCGCCCCCCGGCCCTCCTCCCCCTAACATCGTTCTCATCCTGGCCGACGATCTCGGCTGGTCAGACCTCGGCTGTTATGGTGCCGACCTCCACGAAACGCCCCGCCTCGACCGCCTCGCCCGCCAATCCCTCCGCTTCACCCACGCCCTCTCTGCCGCCCCCGTCTGCTCCCCTACCCGTGCCTCCCTCCTCACCGGCAAGCATCCTGCCCGTCTCGGCATCACCATCTGGCACGAAGGTGCCGTCGACCCACCCACCAACCGCCCCCTGCTTCCCGCCCCCTCCGAACCCAACCTCCCCCACTCTGAAATCACCCTCGCCGAAGTCCTTCAGCAAGCTGGCTACTCCACTGCCCTCATCGGCAAATGGCACCTCGGCGTCACCTCCCATTACCCCGAAACCCAGGGATTCGAGGTCAACATCGGAGGCACGCATTGGGGTGCCCCGGCTTCTTACTTCCATCCCTACCGCGGCCCCAGCAATAAAGAAATTCGCTTCGTTCCCGGCCTTCAACTCGGCGAACCCGGCGAATACCTCACTGACCGTTTAACCACCGAAGCCCTCCGCACCATAGACTCTTTCGCCGCCCGCCGCAAACCCTTCTTCCTCTATCTCGCCCATCACGCCCCCCATACCCCCGTCCAAGCCAAACCCGATCTCCTCGCCAAATACGAAAAAAAGCTCGCTCCCGGCCTTCATCACACGAACGCCGCTTACGCCGCCATGGTCGAAAGTTTCGATCAAAGTGTCGGCCGCGTGCTCGACCATCTTCGCATCCGCGCCCTCGATCAAAATACGATCTTCATCGTCACCTCCGATAACGGGGGCTATCTCCCCGTCACGGACAACGCCCCCCTCCGCTCCGGCAAAGGCTCGCTCTACGAAGGGGGCCTCCGCGTCCCGCTCATCATCCACTGGCCCAATGTCACCACGCCCAACTCGGTCTCCGCCGAACCCGTCGTCTCCACCGACCTCTTCCCCACCCTTTGTGCCGCCGCTCAGGCCCCGATCCCTCCCGGCGCAACCGATGGCCTGAATCTGCTGCCCCTCGTTCGCAACCCAGCCGCCCGCCTCCCCCGCGAAAACCTCTTCTTTCATTACCCCCACTACTACCCCACCACCACCCCTGTCTCCGCCCTCCGCTCCCGCAATTGGAAGCTCCTCGAATACTTCGAAGACAACCGCGTCGAACTGTATAACCTCGCTAAAGATCCCGCCGAAACTTTGAACCTCGCCGGCCAGGATCCCACCCGCGCCAGCGCTCTCCGCGACCAACTCCAGAAATGGCGCGAATCCGTCAACGCCCGCCTCCCCGTCCCCAATCCCAACAAGCCATGACCTTGGCGCCCCCTCCCCCGCTGGGCTCTGGGGTCCGCTTTACCCAAGACTTCCTCTCCGTTCTCAGTTATTCTCAATCGACATGCGCCCCTTACTCGTCCTCTGCCTCGCTCTCCCTCTCGCCGCTCAATCCCCTCTCGCTTGGCTCGCCGGCGCGTGGTCCGGCACCATGGGCCGCGCCGCCCTGGAAGAGCACTGGCTCCCCCCCGTCGGCAACACCCTCCTCGGCGTCAGCCGAACCGTCGCCGCCGGTCGAATGGTCGCCTTCGAATACCTCCGTATCATCGAAAAAAACGGCGAAACTTTTTATATCGCCCAACCCAACGGCCGCCCCCCCACCGAGTTCAAACTCATCTCTGTCACCCCCACCAAAGCCGTCTTCGAGAATCCCGCCCATGACTTCCCCAAGATGATCACCTACGAGTTCACCGCCCCCGATTCCCTCACCGCCACCATCTCCGGCGGCGAAAAAAAGCAAGAGTTCCGCTTCACCCGAATGAAGTGAAACTGTCATCCGCCCGTCATCGCCAAAGCGGTAGCGTTAAGCAATGTTTCGTTTTGTGGCACTCTCTCTTATCGCCTCGGTCGTCCTCAACGCCCAAGGCCTCTCCACCGCCTCCCTCTCCGGCCAAATCTCTGACCCCGCCAACGCCCTCGTCCCCAGCGCCACCATCACGCTGAAAAGCCCCGACACCGGCTGGGAACGCACCCAAACCGCTTCCTCCAACGGCCAATACAGCTTCTCCGCCGTACCCGTCGGCGTCTACGCCGTCTCGGTCTCCGCCCCCGGCTTCTCCAATTTCTCCCAAACCGGCCTCCGCCTGAACGTCAACACCACCAGCACCCTGAACGTTCGCCTCACCGTCGGTGCCGTCTCGGACTCGGTCACCGTGCAAGCCGACGCCCTCATGGTCAACACCACCTCCGGCACCCTCTCCCAAACCATCCAACAGCGCTACATTCAGGAACTCCCCCTCAACGGCCGCAACGCCGCTAACCTCGTCCGCGTGGTCCCCGGCGTCGTCACCGGCAGCGCCACTACCACCGCCGGCTACGCCAACTCCGCCGACACGATCGCCATCTCCGCCAACGGCTCCCGCGGCAACGAAGTCAACTACCGCCTCGACGGGGCCACCCACATGGACAACGTCACCAACCTCAACGCCGCCTACCCCAACCCTGACGCCGTCCAGGAATTCACCGTCCAAACCTCCAACTTCTCCGCCCAATACGGCAACTTCTCCGGCGCCGTCGTCAACGTCGCCACCCGCTCCGGCTCGAACGAGTTTCACGGCTCGGTCTTCTACTTCGCCCGCAACGGCGCTATGAACGCCCGCAACTACTTCGCCGCCCAAGCCGACAACCTCAAGCGCAATCAGTTCGGCGCCACCCTCGGCGGCCCCGTCCTCAAGAACAAACTTTTCGTTCTCGGTAGCTTCCAAAACACGATCATTCGTAACGAAAGCTTCACGAACCAAGCGACCGTCCCCAACGCCGCCTTCCGCGCCGGCAACTTCTCCTCCCTCCTCCCCGGCACCCTCATCCGCGATCCTCTCAACGCCAACACCCCCTTCCCCGGCAACATCATCCCTGCCGCGAGCCTCCGGCCCATCGCCGTCAACCTCCTCGCCAAAGTCCCTACCTCCACCGCCGCGAACGGCCTTCTCCGCTACGCCCGTCCGGACCGCTCCGATACCCGCCAGTACCTCGGCAAACTCGACTACAATCTCGGTGCCCATCACCTTTCCGGCAGCGGTTTCTTCAACCAATTCGAAGATCCCGGTTGGGACGGCGCGAACACCCTGATCACCGTCCGCATCGGTCAGGACCAGCGCACCAACAATTGGAAACTCCAGGATTCCTGGACCCTCCGCCCCAACCTCATCAACTCGGTCATCGTCTCCGGGCTCATGCTCGACTCCTTCAACCTCCGTCGCAGTACTTTCTGGATGTCCCAGTTCGGACCCATCCGCTATAACGAACCGCAGGAATCGGACCGCCAACTCGAACTCGGCGTCACCGGCTTCGGCGGCTGGGGCAGCGTCACCAACTCGCCTCCCGGCCAGTGGATTCGCCGCAACGTCGAAATCAACAATGTCACCACCTGGGTCCGCGGCCGCCACACGCTGAATTTCGGCACCGAATACTCCCCTTGGACCGCCTTCGATTCCAGCACCAAGTTCCAGCAAAGCGGCAACTTCACCTTCTCCGGTCAACTCTCGGGCAACGGCATCTCGGACCTCCTCCTCGGCCGCGCCTCCACCTTCGTCCAATCCGCTGGCAAATTCAAGCAAACCCGCGGCTCGCAGATCAGCCTCTTCGTCGACGATACCTGGCGCATCTCCCGACAACTTACCCTCAATCTCGGCCTCCGCTGGGACCCCTATTTCGCCTGGCATGATCAACTCGATCAAGTCTCCGGCTTCCGTGAAGGTACTCGCTCGCAACGCTTCGTCAACGCCCCGCCGGGCGCCATCTTCGCCGGCGACCCCGGCTTCTACAAGGCTGGCCAGAAGCACGATACCAATAACTTCTCCCCCCGCTTCGGCTTCGCCTGGCAGCCGTTTGCCAACCAAGCCACCACGGTCGTTCGCGGCGGCTATGGCATCTTCTACGTCCGCCCCTTTCCCCGGCTTTATAACAACTTCGTCGAATCCGCGCCCTTCTCGCCCACCCTCACGCTGAACGGCGTCGACATGCAGGATCCCTACGGCTCCTCCGGCACCCGCAACCCCTTCCCCCCCTTCGCTCCCGTCGATCTCAACGACAAGAATCAGGCATTCTCGTTCCCCATGCCCTTCGCCTGGTTCAAAGAGGATTGGCGCGTCGGTTACTCGCAAGCCTGGAACTTAACCCTTGAACGCCAACTCGGCGCCGACTTCCTGCTGCGCGCCGCTTACGTCGGCAATAAAGGAACCAACCTCCAGAGCTTCCGCGAACGCAACTGGGCCATCTACTCGCCCACCGCCACCGTAGCCAACACCAACGCCCGCCGCCCTCGCGGCCAGTACTTCGCTTCGATGAAAGAGATGGTCGATACCGGTAACTCGCAGTATCACTCACTGCAACTTACTGTCGACAAACGCTTCAGCCGTAACTTCTCTCTACTCGCTTTCTATACCTGGTCGAAATCCATCGACGACGAAAGCGCCAACAACCAGTTCACAATCTCGAACCCCCATCCCACCGACGGCCGTTTCAACCGTGGCCTCTCCGACTTCGACATCCCGCACAACTTCCGTCTCTCCGGCGTCTTTGACCTCCCGCGCCTCCGCAACTCCAACCTCTTTCTCCGCCAAGCCCTCGGCGGCTGGAGTCTTCTCAATATCCTCGATATCCGCTCCGGGCTCCCCTTCGGCCTCAACTCCGGTCGCGACAACTCCTTCTCCGGCATCGGTCTCGACCGCGCTGACGTCCGCGGCAACCCGTCCCTCGCCTCGGACCGTCCCCGCAACGACTATCTCAACACTTACTTTGACCGGACTTTAGCCAGTTTCAACTCGGTCGGCACTTACGGCAACTCTCCCCGTAACTTCCTCCGCGCGCCTGGGGCCATCAATCTCGACCTCACCATCCAGAAGACCTTCCCGATTCGCGAGCGCATCAAACTCAACCTTCGTGGCGAGTTCTTCAACGCGTTGAACAAGGCAAACTTCGGTGCCCCCGGTGCCAACGTCAGCGCACCGGCGAACTTCGGCATCATCACCAGCGCCGCTGAACCGCGCATCCTCCAAATCGGCGCTCGCATCAGCTTCTAGAATCAGCTAGGCTACCAGCATGCGCTTCGTCACCCTGCTGGTAGCCCTCGCCCCTCTCCTCCCCGCTCAACCCAACTCCCTCTCCCTCGCCGAATCCCAAGCCGGCTGGCAACTCCTCTTCAACGGCACCTCCCTCGCCGGCTGGCGCTGGGCGGACGAAACCCCCGCTCCTACCCCCTCCTGGGCAGTCTCCAACGGCACCCTCGTCACCACCCCCACCCAAGGTAAACAGGTCTACCTCCTCTCCCAACGCGAGTTCACCGACTTCGAACTCGCCTTCTCCTGGCACGCTTCCCCCGGTGCCAACTCCGGCGTCAAATACCGCATCCAGTCCATCGCCAACAAAACCCGTCTCGAACCCACCGGCCTCGAATACCAGATCACCGACGACCTCACCAATTCCGACTCCCTTTCCACCCCCCGCCACTCTTGCGCCGCCCTCTACGATTACGTCGCCCCCCGCCGTACCGCCCCCGCCGCCCCCAACGTCTGGCACCAATCCCGCATCATCGCCCACGGCCTCCACATTGAACACTGGATCGACGGCGAAAAGGTCATCGACGTCGATCTCGATTCCCCCGCCGCCGAAGCCTCCTTCGCCCTCAGCCAACGCGCTGAAAGCAAAGTCACCCTCCGCCGCCAGGCCCGCCGCCTCTCCCCCATCGCCCTCCAAATCCACGACGGCGTCGTCGCTTTCCGCGATATCAAAATCCGCTCTCTCCCGATCAAACCGTGAATGTAAGCCGTCGGTTGTGATCGAAACGCTCCCCGCCCTACGCCTTACTCAGTGAGAACCCCAAAAATGACACGCAGACTCTCCCTTGTCTCCCTCGCCGCCGGCCTCACCGCCAGCCTCTCCTCCGCCCAGCCGAACCCTAGCGGCGACTGGATCCTCAATCTCCTCCGCGCCAGCATGGAGGCCAAGAAAGGAGTCACCCTTCACATCAAGGGCCAGACTGTCGCTATGCTCGTTACCGCCATCGGCGATCACTTCGTCGAAGGCCGCAGCCAGCAATCTTCGAAAATCGTCGTCCGGCTCGATTCTATCGACGCCGTCGCGATGGCCTAACTCCAACCCTCCCGACCTTTCCCTATCGCTGGCGCGCCGCAAAGCGCGCCCGCGCCCGTTCCGCTTCCTCCTCCCGCGTCCTCGCCGGGGCCTTCGTCTCCAATGCTCGCAACATCCGCCCTGCCGCCTCCGCCACCTCTTCCACCGCCCGCTCAAACGCCCCTTCATTCACTTTCGATGGCTTCACCGTCCCACTAATCTTCCGCACAAACTGTAACGCCGCCGCCCGTATCTCCTCGTCCGTCGTCGTCGGATCCAACGGAAACAACACCTTTATATTTCGACACATAATTCGTGATCGATTTTACTCCCTCGCTGCGCCCTTCAGAGTGACCACCCATTAAAGGAAACCAACATGAACAGAAGACTCTCCCTCCTCGCCCTCACCGCCGGCTTCGCCAGCGTCGCCGCCGCCCAAGCCACCACCGAGGCCGACGCCATCCTCGGCGTCCTCCAGGCCAGCCTCCAGACCAAGAAAGGCGTTACGCTGAACGTCAAGGGCCAAGCTATCCCCATGGTCGTCACCGCCATCAGCGCCCACTTCGTCGAAGGCCGCAGCCAGCAATCTTCAAAGATCTCGGTCCGCATCGCCTCCATCGACGCCGCCTCCATCGCCTAGCTCCAAACCTTTCCGCTTCCATGCTTCACCGAATCCGGGGAAACGAAGCCTGGAAGCGCCTGACTGAAATCCGGACGCGGCTTTATTTACGTTACCGGAGTAACTTCAGGTCCACGGTGTGTGGCTCCCGAACACCCCATATGGCCGCAGCCACATAAGATATCCGCAGTCTCGCCTTGACCTTGGCAAAATGTGCTGCAGAAAGCACTGTCCTTCACAGCGTGGCATCCACAGCTCGGATGAGCGCACTTCGTTTCGTTTGCATTCATGGTTCGATCTCCTAGAAGGAAAGAAGAGGCGACCCATCGAAGTGTTACCGAAGCTAGCGTTTCGTAACCGGGGATTCCCGGCCTAAGCCTCGTCGCTATAGGCCAAATAGGTCTCGCAGTGAAGACAGCGAAACACGTACGTCGTCGGTTCCCTGTCTTTTCCCATATCCGCGATCGTGCGGCCCACCTCCGCACCCGCCAACCCGTACTCCTCGCGCAGCCATCGTTCCACCGCCGGCCGCGCCAAAGCGAACTCTCCCGTCAATTCGGCAAACCCGGCCCGGCCCAAATACGCCGCCGCATCATCGCAGCAGCAAAGCCATCGCTCCTGCTGCCAAGCTATAAACCCTGGAGTGCGCTTGGCCAACTCGTCCAAGACGGCCTTCGGAACATCGTCTAGCGTCCCGGTGTCGGTAAACTCTGCCCCAAACGTTTTCGCCGCCGAACCATCCGCCACGCACCACGGGCACAAACATCCGGAGAGGTAATGAAACTTCTCCGAATACGCCGGACCCGTGTAAACATACCCACGGATCCGGTTGCAGCAAAGGCACGGCTGGTCTGGATTAGCCTCCACGCTCCCGGTCGCCATCGGGTCCGGATGATACTTTGTGATCGGCAGATCCATCCACTGGCCTCCTACTTAAATGTTGCCGTCGCCTTACCCTTCTTGTAAAACAAGGTCACTTCGCTGATCTCGAGCAGATTGAGGTCGTACCAGATGTATTCTTCCCCGTCTTCGTCTTCCACGCGAAGATCCCAAACCTTGGCCTTCTCCTTCCGCTTGAAAACGATCTCGACCTTCTTCCCATCCTCCAAGGTGCCCTCGCCCAGAATGTCATCGCCCCAATCTTTCGAGTTGTGCGGCGTGATCTGTACCTCGTCAATGGTGAAGCCAGTCCGGTTCACTAACCAAAAATCCTGCTCGCCCGCGAGCAAGGTTGCAGGCGCTAAACCTAACGCGCTACCCAGTACCAAAAAATCTCTTCTATCCAAGGTCGAAACCCTCCTTCTCACTATCATCGGCTAAAACCCAAATTCATTGCCACCGAAATCGCTGCCGTTTTCGTATCGTTGAGCAGAACGAGCTCCCGCTTGCCGATCAGTACCACTCGCTCGTTCCCGCCTCGCCGCCGCCGTTCGATGCCGGCGAAATCCGCTACCCCGTACCGTGTTTCGCTCTTGTAAAGCCAACTCCGAGTACTCACGGTAATCTCTCCCCGCGTCGGATCGAATACCTGTTGATGATGCTCCGTCGCCAGCCAAGCCGCGAGCGTCGCAAACGCCACCCCGATCCAAAGCGCCCCCACCGCCGCACCCACCGACCTGTCGTAGATCATCGCTCCCGCCGCCAGCAAGCAAAACAGGGCGCACGGCCCAAACAACCCCACCACCACCCAGCGCCCCTGCGGCGCGGCCGTCAAAACAATCGCCGCATAGTCGTCTCGGGCATCTTCTGCGCGGGACAAACGGTACAAATCCCCACTCGGGAAACAGAGGTCGAAGTAGCTCTTTTCTTCTCTGCTATACACCAACATCCGTCGCGGCCCCAAAAATCGAATCGGCTCGATCGATGCATCGCGCAGGTCGCCGGACCCGGCCACCTGCGCGCCAGTTATACAGTCCTTGATCACCATCACCGCCACCGGCACCGAGTTGTAGCTATCGACGAAAACCGAACTCTCCCACCATTCCACCTGCCACTTGCCGCAAGGCGATCGGATCACCCCCGCCAAGTTCGGGTTCTGGTTCGGGTTCGGCTCTTCGTTTGGTTGGGTCCCCATTGCTTTCCTGAAATGCCCTTATAGATTATCGGACGAAGAGGCTACGGCCGATAATAAAGTTGGCTCGCTTATGGCCGAAGATCTCGACAACCTGATTCTGGAAGGCGACTGTGACGCGGCGCGGCGCATGGATTTCGCCGTCCTGCTGAAACTCGCGCTTCGTGGGCCGGAACGGGTCCTGGACGCGGCTGCCCCGGCCCTCACCGAAAAACTAGGCGCCGCCGGCTTCGCCGCGCTGCTGCCGCAATATCCCAACCCCGCCTACCGCCTCCGCCTCCGCTATCTCCTCGCGGTCGCCGGAGACCGCTGCCCCGCCGGCCTGGCCGACCTCGCCACCAACGCCGGAAACGATTGGCTCGAACCCACCCGCTGGATTGCCACGCTCCTGCTCTACCCGGTCGAACAGCGGGAGGGAGCATTGGTCCATGCCCTATCCGCCGGGACACCCGAACAGCGCTGGCGCGCCGCCGAAGCGTTGGGGAAGGGCACTGGTCCGGCGGGTTGGCGAGCCTTGCGCGCTGCCTCGAAAAACGATGCGATCGCAGTCGGTAGTCTCGGCAAAATCTCGAAACGGGCCGATCTCTCGATCACTCAGCTTGGCCCTCCTCCTCCCGCCGCCTCGCCCACCGCCCCGCGCTCGGGCCGCTTCGAACCTTCCCCCGCGGCAAGGAACCCTACTTCGGACGTCGGTTGGCCGGAGTGGATCCTGTTCGGAGTTTTCTGTCTCCTCCTCTGCGCGGCGCCCGTGGTCAGCCATCTGCTTTTGTTATCGATGCCCAACTCGAGCGGCTGGCTCGACCGAAAGTGGCTCAACGGCGTCTATCTCTCCTGGGCCTTCCTGATCTACTTCTCCTGGAGTTTCTTACCTTCGCTGAGTGATTCGCCCCGCCAGCGCCTCTGGGCGTGGCTCAGTTTCTTTGCTTTCGAACTTGCCTACCCCGCCTTTGCCTGGGGCTTTGCCGCCCCGGAACGACTCTACCTCTTCGCCGATATCAGTAGCTATTTCTCCACTAGCCTCGGTTTAGCGGTTGGCATCATGCTTGTCCGGGCCGGCTTGCCCGCGCTCGGCGGCGGAGTCGACTTGGGCGGCGTTTTACTCGCCCTCGTCGCTACGTTGTTTTGCATCCTACTCCCCGCGATTGCCGGCGAGTTCGCCTGGTGGCAGCAAGTCGAACTCGCTAGCGGTGGATGGTTCCATCCCGCCCTGCGCCTGGTCGGCGTCGGCTTAGGCGTCGCCGGGGTCATGCGGAACTTAGCCCACTCGAAACTGTTTTGATTGGTCGATGATCAAATCTCCCCCCGTCTTGCGCTGAGTCTATTGCGAGCGGAAAGACATTCCGCCCCACAGAAAACAGGAGAAATCATCATGAAAACGACCATCGCCCTTCCCCTCCGCTCCAGCGTGAAAGCTGGCGCTTACAAGCTCCGCGGCTCGCTGCAGTAACAACCACAGTAAGAAAGAAAGGCTAAGATGAAGGCAGCGGTACGCCGACATCTTAGCCTATGCCCGTCTGGATCCAGGATCGCGATCGCCGACATTTCGCAACCGAAGGCTACATGGTCATCGGGAATGTGATCCCTGCCAACCTCGTTGAAAACGCCATTCAGGACATCACCGCATTTGTCGGCGCGGACCTCGCTGATGGCCGAACTTGGTACAACACGCCACCGGCTCTGGATGGCGTCGTCCCCCTGCATCATCCCCAATCCCTCTGGGATATCCGTCAACTTCCCAACCTCTATCACGTCTTCTCTGAGTTCCACGGACACGGCAAGTTGATGTTAGATATCAACCGCTGCATGTTTCGACCACCGATCCACCCGCTCCATCCCACCCGCAGCCAAGGAGACATTCATTGGGATGCCGATCCCCGTGCCAAGGTCGAGCCCACTGTTCAGGCCGTCGTCCTACTCACTCCCATCGGCCCCGGCCGAGGAGGCTTTCAATGCGTACCGGAGGTCTACCGCAATCTCGATGCTTGGCTCGCCGAAAACCACGAGGGAGACTTCGACTTCGACTTTCGCCATGCGGGCCTAATCCACCCGAACACGATCGAGGTCGAGGCGAACGCGGGCGACATTATTCTGTGGTCCACCAGGCTGCCGCATGGGTCCGCCCGGAACCAATCGGACCAGCCGAGGATGGCGATGTTCGTAACGTTGCAACCGCCCAACGACTCGCCAAAGCATCGGGAGTACATGGAGGAGTTATGGCTCTCGAAACGCGCCCCCGAGTGTTGGCGCGGCCTGCCGAGCCAACTCGACCCCGAACCTGGTCCGCCGGCCCAGCTTACGGAACTCGGAAAAAAACTGCTCGGGCTTCGGCCTTGGTAAACGCACGCCTCCCCAAACAGCTAGGGGGACCGGGCCTAGCCTAAGCCAGGACCGGTCCCCCGAGTCTCCCATTCGGGAAGAAAGGACTAGAAGCTAATCCGCAAAGACAGTTGAATCTGCCGTTGCGCGCCCAACCCTACTGCGCTTTCCACTGTCTGCAGCACCGTGCCGAACGCTCCGCCCGTCGCAGTGCCATACGCCTGGCCCGGCTGCAATTGATTCGTAGCGGTGCCCAGCACGTTGTTCAAACGCGCCACCGGATTAGAGAAGTTAGCCCGGTTAAGCAGGTTGTACATCTCCACCCGGAACTCGGTGTTCACGCGCTCGGTGATGGTGAACTTCTTTTGCAGAGTCAGGTCGAACTGCGTCAGCCCGGGGCCATGCACCGCTCCCCGGCCCAGGTTACCGAAAGTGCCCGGAGCGGGAACCGAGAACGCGGCCGGATTCAGAACAAATCGGCGGTCGCTCGAGGTCGAAAAAGGACTCACTCCCGCCACCACGCTCGGGAATCGCACGTCACGCGAGTTGCCGCCGCCCGGAACGTTAATCACCGGCACCGTCACCGGCACCCCGCCCACGAGAATCGGCGCGTTCACGAACGTGTCATTCCGCGTATCGCGATAGACGAAGTCGGGTCGCGTAATCCGGATATCCACCGGCAGGCCCGTGCGCGTATTCACGATGCCGCCCATCTGCCAACCGCCCAGCAACGCCTCGGCGCCCCGGCTCATCGAACTGCTATACCGCCGACCTTTGCCGAACGGCAATTCGTAGAGCGCGGAGATGTTCGCGCTATGCCGTACGTCGAAGGCGTTGTTCCCGTGGTCTTGCCGGAAGTTGTACGGGTTGGTGGCGGTGTTGGCCTCATTCGAGCCGCCGCTGTTGCCGATCGAATGGCCCCAGGTCCATTGCGCACCCAGCGTCAAGCCCCTGGAAAAACGCCGGTTCAAGGTCGTCTGCATGGAATCATAGTGATCCGTTCCGCCCGTCGTCTTGTACTCGATTTCGCCGAACCGCGGACCAAACTCCCGCACCACGGCGCCCACGCCGGTCGTCTGGTTCATCGTCACCCCGATCACCTTATTCGTGGTGCTGCGCAGGAACAGGTTGCGCCCCTGGCTGCCCACATAGGCCACTTGCAACACCGCGCCGCCTGGCAGCGTGTGCTGCAGCGATGCGGTGTAAGAAAGAATCTTCTCTGGTACGCGATAGCCCGACGAATAGGCCCGCACCCCGATCCCCGTCGCCGTATTGATATTGAAATTGCGAATCACCGGCAGCGGATCGATCGGATAACGCCCCGTCGCCGTCGTGCTCACGCGGTCGCTTTCAATTGGCTGAATCAAGTCCTCGCCTTGGCCTGGACCATAGTAGTAGCCGGAGCCGATGCGCAGCACCGTCTTGCCTGCGAACTTCTGCGGCGACCAGGCAAACGCCAAGCGCGGTCCAAACGCCGCCTTCGAAGATTGATAGAAAGCCCGGCTCCCGGGCGCGTCCAAGCCACCGGTCGTGACGTTGTAAAGCACCACCAGGTTCCGATCTTCGCGCCACGGCGTGTAGTATTCATAGCGCAAGCCGTAGCTCATCGTCAGGGTCGAAGAAAAACGATACTCGTCTTGGGCGTAGACGCTCATCATCTCGCTCTTTCCAAACCGATTGCCCGTGGCTCCGTTGTTGAACGGGCTGGGAGAACTGACATCGCCGTTCACCGTGATCGAAGGCGTGTTGGCCAAAAACGAAGCGAGGTTGCCGAAGGCGTAGGTCACGCCACCCAGGCGGTCCGTATACATGCGCACCTGCCGGAACTCCCCGCCAAGCTTCAAGTTGTGCTTCCCTTTCACCCAGTTCAGCGTGTCCACATAGCTGAGCGAATAGCTCGTATACGGCTGGCCGCGTCCATTGGTCGCGCTGCTGGCGCGTACTTGGCCGGATGGAATTGCCACCCCGGCGCTAGCTCCCTGCCCGCCGATGCCCACCAGGACGTTCGCCCCGGTAATGTTGATCGTCGACCCGGAAAGATCCAGCCCCGGCACCACGGGAGCCACGCCGCTTGTCCGCGTCTTCGGCCCGTTATAGCCGAACTTCACTTCATTAATCAAGCTCGGTGAAATCAACCGCTGATAGCTCAGCATGCCGTTCTGCGCCAGCGCCGCTTGGCGGAACGCGCTGCCCGAGACGTCAAAGGGCGACGTCGAAGTGCCATCGTCCCGGAACCAACGGAAACTCACGCTGTCCTTGTCGCTTGGCCGATAGTCGAGCCGGATGCTGCCCGAATTCTCATTCACGACAGCCTTACCGTCCAATTGTGCGATGTCGAAATCAGGATTCGTGGTCGCCCCACGATTGCCCACCGGAAACGCACCGAACAACGGCTTCACCGCCGAGTCCACGCAGCGCGTCGTCAAACCAGCCGCGCATGTCGGCAAATTCCGCACCGCCGCGCTCGGCACTTGGCCCACCAGCGGGAAACCCGCCCGTTGCCGCAAGCCCTCGTAGCGACCGAAGAAAAATAGCTTGTTCTTGATCAACGCGCCGCCTAAGGATCCACCAAACTGGTTCAACCGCAGCGGCGACTTGTCCGTGCCATCAAAGAAATTCCGCGCGTCGAGCTTGTCGTTGCGCAGGTATTCGAACACGCTGCCGTGATACTCGTTGCCGCCGGACTTCGTCACAATGCTGATCTGGCCGCCGGTGCCCGTGCCGTACTCCGCCGGATAGTTGCTCGATTCCACCCGGAACTCCTGCACCGTCTCCAGGCTCGCCTGCAGGCGGAAACTCGATGAGGTCTGTCCGTTCAAATTGCCAGGCGACGCATCGATAATCGACGACGCTTCGACCCCGTCAAACCGTACGGCGTTCTGCTGATTGGCGCGTCCGGAAAAGCGAATATTGTCATAGCTGCCACCGCCAGAAGTCTGCGCACCGGGCGCTAACAGGTACAACTGCGAGATCTGACGGCCGTTGATCGGCATCTCCGCCACTTCCCGCGCGTTGATGTTCGCTCCCACCGACGCCGAACTCACGTCGATTACCACCAGATCCCCGCTCGATACCGTTACTTCGGTGCTCGTCGTGGCGGGCTGCATTACAATCTCTACCGAACGTTCCTGGCCCACCGCCAGATTAATTCCGCGAAATTTTGCGTCGCTCAACCCCGGACTCGCCGCTACAATCGCGTACGTCGCGGGGCTCAAGTTCGAAACCGAGAAGGTTCCCGCCTCGCCCGAGGTCACTTTGCGCTCCGCTCCGGTTTTTCGTTCCGCACCTGGATCGTCACGCCGGGAATGATCGCTCCGCTGGTGTCGGTTACCTTACCGCTGATGCGGCCTTGATCCACTTGGGCCATCAACAGGGCGGCCCAAAGACAGGAAAGAACAATGGATCGCATAGTTCGAGTCTGAAGCAGGGGTGTGTCTATTCGGTTACAGCCACGTGAACGTCCGGTGAACGCGTGTAACGGAATCGAAACGAGAGGAGGAATTGCCTGCCCTGCAGCCACTCGGCGAAAAAAACTTAACGCACGGCTCTGCAAAATCGCGCGCTCAAGCTTGCGTCAAAATGATCTGGCTCAATCGCCCGGGAACAACACCCACACATCCGGGCGACCGACATTGCAATGAACCGACCGGCTCAACAGCCCCGGCACACTCCAACTCAGGTACAACGCCAAACGAGCCGCCTGCCAGGCTCCTGCCCCGCGCCCCCCGCCCCGCAACCGCGCCGTCAACGACGGCACCGGATGAAAAATCCTCTCCACCCACGGCGATCGCGCCGGTTCGTCATCCTGCTGCTGGTCGAGCCCCCGCGCCACAGCCTTCCAAGCGATACTCCGCGCGCCTGCAAGCCGGTCTGCCGCGAAAACCGCCGGCCGCGACACGCTCGGCAACAAAAGCAGTCCTGCGAACGACCACAGAGTAAACCCAAACACGAGCCGCAGATAAGCGTCCGGGCTCGAAAAGCCGGCTCCGGGCGTCCAGGCGAGGCTCACGAGCAAGCCTGCCAAATTGAACGCCGCCGCCACCGCCAACCCCGCCGCCCGCGCTCCATTTTCGATCACCCCGCCCCGCCTCGCGCGTTGCACCGTCCGCCACTCCGCGGGCCAAGTCAACGGCATCAGCAGCCTCCGCGTCGGCCCCAAGCCAACCCAACCCCCGACGAAAGCCGGATCGCCCACCGCCACCAACTCCGTATTCGCCTCTTCGGAGACGGTCCGCACGGAACCAACGGCCCTGGCCAGCAGCCCCTGGCCCATCACCAGCGTCAGCATGACCAGCAGCATCGCGGTCGCCGCGCCGGCATCGCCCCAAGCCCCTCCGGCCCACCACAGAACGCTGGAAGCCGCCACCCAGCAAAGACCCTGCACCGCCACCCCCTTCGCCCAGCCCGCGAACGAAGTCTGCCCCCGCCCGAACTTCCCTGGCAAGTAGTGTCCGCCCAGCCAATCGAACGGAGCCTGGATCACGACGTACAGCGCGGCCAATACCAGCAAGTCGGCCACTCGCGAACCAGAAACAACGGGAGCCTGCCACTGCTGCCAAATCCCCAACGCGGCCAGCAAAGTCCACGTGCCCACGCCCGTAATCCCTAACCAAAGTCGGCTCCGCGCATACGTCATGACACTTCAGATGCATCGACCGTTGTCGGCAGACGAAGAGTTTCGCTCGAACCACGACAACCAACGGTCACTCGACCAAATGGGGTCATCCTCCCTACCGTCACAAACAGGCGCAATACCCGAATTCATTCCAGTTTCGGCCCGGCCGCCTTTGGCCCCCCAAGTGCTCCACCCTGCGCGAAGGAGTAGCTGCAATGAAGATCCTGGGCTTCGCAAAACGGGCTAGGTTCGATTGCCCCACGAATGAAAAACAGTACCCCTGGTGCAGCAGTGTCGCCCCCATCGCCTAGCTCACCGAGCGCGACACACTGGAGGGAGAAATGCCGCTCTGGTTCTATGTGCCCCTCCATCCGGGGGCCAAGCTCAGCAAGTCCGAACGGGAAACGCTCCTCGCCGGTGTACAAACGACGACGAGACAGTAACGAGGCGCTATGGCAACCGCAACAACAACCATCTCACCCACTGATCCGGAAGTGAGCCCCTCGGGCCTGTCTGATGCCGACGCCGCGGCCGCTCTTGCCACCCACGGCTTGAATGAGCTTCCCTCGGCCAAGCCGCGCTCCCTCTTCGGCACCATTCTCGAAGTCGTCCGCGAGCCGATGCTGCTCCTCTTACTCGCCTGCGGCGGCACCTATCTGCTCCTGGGCAATGCGGAAGAAGCGCTCATCCTCCTGATCTTCGTCGGCGTGGTCATCGCCATCACGCTCTATCAGGAACGCAAAACAGAGCGGGCGCTCGAGGCACTGCGCGACTTGTCCAGTCCGCGCGCCCTCGTCATCCGCCAAGGGCAGCGCAAAAGAATCGCCGGTCGAGAGGTCGTTCCCGGCGATATCCTGGTTCTGTCAGAAGGTGACCGCGTCCCGGCCGATGCCCTCCTTTTCTCCGCCGTCAATCTCTCCACCGACGAGTCTCTCTTGACCGGCGAATCCGTCCCCGTGCGGAAGCAGGCTTCCGCAGAGGATCTGGCCATGGCCCGCCCCGGCGGCGATGATCTCCCGTTCGTCTTCTCCGGCACCCTGGTCGTTCGGGGAACGGGATTGGCCAAGCACAAGGCAACCGGCGCCCAAACCGAACTCGGCAAGATCGGCAAGTCATTGCGCGAGCAAGAGCAGGAACCCACCTTGCTCCAGCGCGATACCCGCCACATGGTGCGGGTCCTGGCCTTGGTCGGGCTCGCCCTTTGCCGCTTATTCGTCGTCTTCTATGGGCTCACCCGCGGCGACTGGTTGCGCGGATTCCTCGCGGCATTGACGTTGGCCATGGCGATCCTGCCCGAGGAACTCCCCGTCGTGCTCACCGTGTTTCTCGCCCTCGGCGCCTGGCGGATCTCGCAGAAGAGAGTCCTCACGCGGCGTGTCGCCGCCATCAAAATGCTCGGTGCCGCCACGGCCTTGTGCGTCGACAAAACGGGAACGCTCACGATGAACCAGCTGTCGGTCGCCAAGCTCTTCGCGAATGGCCAAGCGTTCGATTTCTCAAAGCCGTCTGCCGTCGTCATCCCCGAAGAGTTTCACGAGTTGGCGGAATTCGCCATGCTCGCCAGCCAGCCAGACCCCTTCGATCCCATGGACCGAGCCATTCGCACGCTCGGCGACGAAGCCTTGCAGGGTACCGAACACTTGCACGCCAACTGGAAAGTCGTTCGCGAGTATCCCTTGGCAAAAAGCCTTTTGGCCATCTCCGAAGTGTGGACTTCGCCCGATAACGCAATACTCGTCATCGCCACCAAAGGCGCACCGGAAGCAATCGCTGACCTTTGCCCCATGTCGGGTGAGGACGCGGCAGCCCTCAACGAAATCGTTGCCGGCATGGCGACCGACGGATTGCGTGTCCTCGGGGTGGCCAAAGCCGTCGGTTCCCCGGGCTCCCTCCCCGACCAACGGCACGATTTCAATTTCGAGTTCCTCGGCCTCGTCGCTCTGGCGGACCCCGTGCGCCCGGCCGTTCCCAGCGCGATTCGGGAGTGTCAAGCCGCCGGAATCCGCGTCATCATGATCACCTGCGACTATCCCGGCACCGCCCTGAGTATCGCTCGTCAGATTGGTCAGGACAGCCCGGAGGGAGCCATCACCGGACCCGAAGTGGCGGCCATGAACGAAGCCGTGCTGCGCGATCGGGTGAGTCGCGCTCACGTCTTCGCCCGCGCCGTTCTCGAACAGAAACTGCAGCTCGTGAACGCGCTGAAGGCCTCGCACATCGGCATCGCCATGGGGCAGCGCGGAACCGACGTCGCCCGGGAAGCCGCCGACCTGGTTCTGTTCGACAATGAGTTTTCCTCCATTGTGCAGACCGTAAGGCTCGGCCGTCGGATCTTCGACAATCTCAAAAAAGCGTTGGCCTACGTCTTCGCCATCCACGTCCCCATCGCCGGTCTCTCCCTGTGTGCCGTCCTTTTTCGTTGGCCCTTGATCCTGGAGCCGATCCACAGCGCCTTCCTGGAACTAATCATTGACCCCGCGTGCTCCGTCGTCTTCGAGGCCGAACAAGAGGAAGCCGACGTCATGCACCGGCCGCCGCGCCCGGCCTCGGAGCACCTCTTCAACCGGCAGATGATCGTGACGAGCCTATTGCAGGGGACGGGCGTCCTGGCCATCTTGCTGGCGATCTTCGGCCTCGCGCTCCACCGCGGCCAAGGCGCGAACGATGCGCGGACCCTGACGTTCACCTGCTTGGTCCTCGCCAACGTGGCCATGATCGTCACGAATCGCTCTTGGTCGCTGTCCATTCGCGGGATCTTAAAAACGCCCAACGCGGCGATGTGGTGGGTCATAAGCGGCGCCTTCACCGTCTTGGCGCTGGCGCTCTATGTGCCATTCCTACGGAACCTATTCCACTTCAGCACCCTTCACGCCGACGACATCGGACTCTGTTTCGGATCCGCCGCCCTGAGCCTGGTCTGGTTTGAAGCGATCAAAGCTTTCCAATGGCATCGAGAACCGCCGAAGGTTTCGCCTCATCGTCCGCCGGTCCCGCCGGCACAAAGTTGAAACCACCTCGCCCCCCATGGGGAATTCGCATTGCCAATCATCGGAGCCCGACATGAAAACGCGCACGGCCTACCGGGTACTAATGTTCGCTGAAACAGACCTACGGCGAGGCCTTCTACCCTCGCTTCCGGGACATCGCGGATGCCAAGCTGCGCGATCTGATCCCCAGAATCCCTGATCTCGAAAGCAGCGTCGCCGCTAGGAGTTATGGTTTCATCACGGCCTACGTGCCCTTCTTTCCCGCCTTCCGCCAGTTCGATCAAACTCGGGAGCATGCCGGTGAATTGCTCTGGGTCCTCAACGAGAACCTGCTGCGGCGATTCCCTGTCGTTGCCAGAACCTTGCTCGGCCGCCGGGCGACCTCCAAAATGTTTGTGCAGTCGCTGCATGCCGCACCGTCGCGGGGAGAACGCGGACTGCTGCATCCGATGGACTGGCGGATCGTCGTGGAAGAACCGATCGGGGGCGGCTGCCGCTCCACTTGGGCCCAATCGATGGCGAACCTGATGGGACTCCAGTTCACCCGCGCGAAGACGCTGGCCGACGGTGATGACTGCTGCAATCACTATATCGTCGGCCCGGGATTTACAGAGTGGGCACCGGAAAAAGGCTTCCTGTCTCGCAAGTAAGCCACCATGCATCCGCCCTTCACCGTGCAGCAGTTCTTTGGCGTCTTCAGACTTTACAACACCGCTGTCTGGCCCGCCCAAGTCCTCCTGCTCCTCCTTGCGGCACTCATCCTCCTCCTCATTGCTCTGCGCTGACCCAGGTCGGGAGCCGCGGTGTCAACCATCTTGGCTGTCCTATGGCTCTGGGTCGGCATTGCCTACCACTGGGCGTTCTTCGCCCGGATCAATCCAGTCGCCGGCGCTTTCCATCGTCGGAGGGCTTCTGTTCGCTTGGCAAGGATTGTTTCACCGCCACTTGGCGTTTTCTTTCGCCCGGAACCGCCGCACCGTCCTGGGGGGGGCGTATTGATCGTATTCGCGCTCGCCTCCGGCGCCAGACTGCGCCGGGGTCATCGCCATCGGCTTGTGCGTCCGGCCGAAGCGGAATCCTCGCTAGATTCTGCGTACTTGGAATGAGACACCGCCCTAGCGAAAAATGCAGCCAAAACGATCCACTGGTCCCTCGAAAGAGCTCGCGGGGCGAGCCCTAGTACTTTTACCTACAGTTACCTACAGTAAAACCCGGATTTCTCTTAGCATCGCCGCTATACACATGCTAACCTTCAGATGGGAGCTCGTGGTCGGTACTAGACTTCAACCTTTACTGGTACTGGCTTCTCTCTAGAACTATTCGGAGGATATGAACATGTTTTTGAAATCTCTGCTAGCCGCTGCGCTGCTAGCCACTTCTGTTTTCGGTGCCCCGATGACGATCAGCACTGGCACCGCCGCACCTTGGCTTGTGAACGGCAATCCCGTGGTCGTTGAGACCACGATTCCAACGGGGATCTGGATCGCCAACTTCGGCGACGGCAGCTGGGTCGGTCCCACTGCGAGCGCTGGAAACCCCTCGATCGGCTTAGCGCCCGGCACCTATACCTACACCTTGAACATCGGCGCTTACTTCGGCGGCGCGGGATCGTTTTCTCTCCAGTACGCCACCGATAACTCGGTAGCTTGGACCCTCTCCGCTGGCTCCTTGGGTGGAACGACGTCCTGCGGTTCGGTTTTGAGCCCGGACAGCAATTGCTTTCAATCGTCTGCTGGGGCACCGCGCACCTTAACCGGCAACTTCGCCTCGAATTCCATCCTAACTGCTACGGTCGTCAATGGAACCACCACCCCAGTGGCGAACAACCCGACGGGTTTGCTCGTAGTGGGCACCGGCTCGGATGTTCCGGAACCATCTACCTACGCGATGTTCGGCATGGGGATCGCTGCGATCGCCTTCGCCCGTAGCCGCCGGAAGTAGTTTCCTCATTCACTCAAACGGGAAAAGGGGTCCGCTTTCAAGCGGACCCCTTTTCTGTTTGAACACTCCCCGGATGCGGACTGTTTTCACTTCCGCAGGCTATTCCAGGCATGGCTTTGGACCAGCCACTCATCCCCGCTCCGGACCCAAACAACGACGTAGGAACCAGCCGCCATCACGGTTCCGGTAAGGCGATCCAGATCATGAAACTCGCCCCATTCGAAGGCCATTTCGCCGGACACTTTCAGCTCCGCCGGTCGAAAAGCGAGAGTGAGCTTATCCAGGCCACCTGCAAAAAACGCCCCGATCGCCTCCCGGCCACAGATAATCGGCTTATTCGGATGCAGGACCACCGCGTCGAGCGCATAGCGCTCTACCAGTCTCGCCAGGTCTTTGTCCTGCCATGCGGCTTCCCACCGCTCCATGCTAGGTAGATTCGATTTCATTGCTCAACGCTACCGGATCGCGCGCCGGCCGTCCATACTAACGATGGGGTGCCGAACGGTCTGGTCCTGAAGCGGCAGTCGCCCTCGGACCCGCGCCGATTCGGCTACCTTCTCTCCGAAAAGAGGGGTTCTCTCATTCCCGGCTTATAGGCCCTCCGTGCTTGGGGGAAGATGTCACTCGCCAACTCGACGTACCACTCCGCTTCCACTCCACGATAACCGTTCGGAACGGCCCATTCGGCACCGAGTCCCCCGGTAAACTCCAGACGGCGCGTTCCCCGAGGCAGGCTCGGAGGTGAAGGCGCAGTCGAAATCCGCCCGATCTTCGAAAGGGACGATTTCGGAGCCATCCTGACCGAAGGATAGTTGCAACATAGAGTAGACTGCGGAGCGGAGCCTGCTTTACCCGTGACGTCTGCCTCGCCCAGGTGACCGATGTCTTCAGCGTGACTCAGAACGGTCAATATCGGGTGATCTACTTCCGAGTATTCCCCAATCCAATGAAGTCTGAAGCGCTCTTGTTCATGATCGAATTACGGCCCGATTGCCGTCCTAGGGACTGGACGGGGCGGATCGGATTGTTTCGTTTTGGCGTAGGCTGGAACTATGAAGTTCCGTTGGCTCCTTGGTCTATTCGGATCGATTGGCTTGCTGCAGGCGGAGCCGAGCGCGGCGGTGGCGCTTGTCCATGCGAAGTGCCTCGGCTGTCATAACGCGAAAGTGAAGCAGGGTGGTCTGGACCTCTCAACCAGGGAAGCGCTGCTGCTGGGCAGCGAGCATGGGCCGGTCGTCACTTTGGGGAACCCGCCGGATTCGCCGCTTTACAAAGTCGTCGCCCATATCACCGAGCCCGGGATGCCGTTCAAAGGCAAAAAGCTGAGCGCGGCGGAGATCCAGATCTTCGAAGAGTGGGTGAAGGCCGGGGTGCCCTACGGGACGTCGGCCGTCGACCCCGATGCCGAGTTGATCAGCGACGCCTCGAAGCATTGGGCGTTCCGCATGCCTGTGAAAGGCGCGGCAAAATCGATCGACGAGTTAGTCGAGGCGGGTCGGGCGAAGAAGGGAGTGAAGCCCGTGGCTGAGGCGGATAAGCGGACGCTGCTGCGGCGGGTCTATCTCGACTTGATCGGGCTGCCTCCGACGCCGGAGCAGATCAAGAGTTTTGAGAAGGGTGGGCAGTACGAGCAGGTGGTCGACTCGCTGCTGGCAAGCCCGCGTTACGCCGAACGGTGGGGTCGGCATTGGCTCGATATCTGGCGGTATTCCGATTGGTACGGCTATCGCAAATCGGGCCAGGTGCGCTACAGTGCGCGGCACATTTGGCGGTGGCGGGATTGGACCGTCGAAGCGCTCGCGAAGAACAAACCGTACGACCGGATGATTCAGGAGATGCTGGCCGGGGATGAACTGGAACCGGGGAATCCGGAAGTGGCGCGCGCGACGGGGTTTCTGGTTCGCAACTGGTATTTGTTCAACCGGAACGTTTGGTTGCAGGATACGGCGGAGTACACCGCCGCTTCGTTTTTGGGGGTGACGATGAAATGCGCCCGGTGCCACACGCATAAGTACGACCCGATTCCACATACGGACTATTACAAGTTCCGCGCATTCTTCGAGTCGCATGAGGTGCGGACAGACCGCGTGGCGGGCGAAGCGGATGTTTTGAAAGACGGCCTGCCGCGGGCCTACGATGCGAACGCCGCCGCGGTGACGTATCGGTTCATCCGGGGGAACGAGGCGACTCCCGATAGCTCGGCTGTGATGCAGCCAGCAATTCCGCGGTTCTTCGGGAAGCCGGAGTTGAAGATTGAACCAGTGACCTTGCCGCTCGTGGATACCTTTCCGGACGCGCGGGAGTTCGTGGGCCGGGACCTGATCGCGGCGGCGAAGGCGGCGATCGACAAAGCCGAGGCGGATTGGAAGAAAGCGAAAGAGAAGCCGGAGCCGGAAGCGCTGATCGCGGCCGCGGAGAAGGACATCGCCTTCCGCAAGGCGGACTTGCCCGCGCTGGAAGCGCGGATCCGCGCGGACCTGGCGACGCTGCAAACGCCGGTGCCGGCGAATGCGGAAGAGCTCGCCGAAGAGGCGCGGAAACTCGAAAAGAAGGCCAACGAATTGAAGGCCGATGCGGAGATGATCCGAGCGCGGCATGACTTTGCGAATAACAAACTGGTGGGCGCGGCGACGCGGTTGGAGGCGGCGGCCAAGGCGTTGAAAGAGCCAGCGGAGGGCTATACGCCGATCGGGCCGAAGTACCCTTCGACAAGTTCGGGGCGGCGGTTGGCGCTGGCGAAGTGGATCACGGCGAAGGACAATCCGTTGACGGCGCGGGTGGCGATGAACCACATGTGGGCGCGGCATTTCGGCGCACCGCTGGTGGCGACGGTTTTCAATTTCGGCAAGAGCGGGCAGGCGCCGACGAACCCGGCGCTGCTGGATTGGCTGGCCGTGGAGTTCATGGAGCGGGGCTGGGATATGAAGGCGATGCACCGGTTGATGGTGACGTCGAAGACGTATCGGCTGGCTTCGACGGTGGCCCCGGAGCAGATGAAGGCCGACCCGGACAACGTGTCGCTGTGGCGGATGAACGTGCGGCGGATGGAAGCCGAGGTGGTGCGGGATAGCGCGTTGGCCGTGGCGGGGAAGTTGGATTTGACGATGGGCGGGCCGGAGATTGACGAGACCAAAGGGCACGAAGTTTTTAGGCGGAGTTTGTACTTTCGGACCGCGCCCGACTTGCAGATGGACCTGATGAAGGCGTTCGATGCGGCGAGCCCGATTGAGTGCTTTCAGCGGAGCGAGAGCATTGTGCCGCAGCAGGCTTTGGCGCTGGCGAACGGGAAGCTGGGTTTCGTGGTGGCGCGGGCGGTGGAGGCGGACCTGGCGAAAGTCACGGAGCCGGAGGCGTTTGTGCGGGCGGTGTTTGAACGGCTGTTGGGCCGGGCACCGAAGGACGGGGAGTTGCGGGAGTCGGTTGCTTATTTGAACGGGCCGAGCAAAGGGCGCGAGAGCCTGGTGCACGTTTTGTTGAACCACAATGATTTCGTAACGGTGCGGTGACAGGAGCTTCTATGGCACAACGGTTATGTTCGGACGGCAAGAGTCGGCGGGTTTTTTTAGCTGACGCCGGGATGGGGCTGGCGGGGTTGGCGCTGGGGACCCTGCTGCCGCAGAAGTTGGTGGCCGACGCCGTGCCACACTTTGCTCCAAAGGCCAAGCGGGTGATTTGGCTGTTCATGCTGGGCGGGGTAAGCCACATGGAGTCGTTCGACCCGAAGCCGGAGTTGAACAAGCACGCCGGGAAGCAGCTATCAGAGACGCCGCATCGGGATACGTTGACGAACCCGTTTGTGAAGGAAAACTTGAAGGCGTTTGTGCCGGGGCAGCACCAGATCAAGCTGACGCTGTACCCGATGCAGACCGGGTTTAAGCAACGCGGGAAGAACGGCGTGGCGGTGAGCGATTGGTTCCCGCACATCGGCGACCAGATGCACGAAATCTCGCTGATTCGTTCGGCTTGGACGACGGACAACGACCACGGGGCGATTCTGCAGTTCCACACGGGGCGGCACATTTTCGATGGCTACCTGCCGACGTTGGGGAGTTGGGTGCATTACGGGTTGGGATCGATGAACGAGAACCTGCCGGCCTACGTCGTGCTGGGCGAGCCGCCGGGGGATTGCTGCGGGGGGAACGGGACGCACGGGTCGGGCTACTTGGGGCCGGAGCACGCGGGGGTGTCGCTGGATGTGAATCCGGATGATCCGCTGCCGTTTGTCTCGCCGGGGAAAGAGCTATCGAAGGCGGACCAGGAGCGGGAGTTTGCTCTGCTGAAGAAGCTGAACGGGATGTCGGCGGTGGAGTATCCGCATGATGCCGCGCTGCGGGCGCGGATCAAGAGTTACGAGTTGGCGTTTCGGATGCAGATGGCGGTGCCGGAGGCGATTCAGGATAAGGAAGAGAGCGAAGAGACGAAGCGGATGTACGGGTTGGATCAGGAGATCACGAAGCCATTTGGTCAGGTGTGTTTGGCGGCGCGACGGCTTTCCGAGCGCGGGGTTCGGTTCGTGCAGGTTTACCACGGTGGCGCGGGCAACGCGTGGGATTCGCATAAGGATTTGAAGAAGAATCACGGCGATTTGGCGATGAAAGTGGATAAGCCGATCGCGGCGTTGCTGAAGGATTTGAAGCAGCGGGGGTTGCTCGACGAGACACTCGTCGTGTGGGCGACCGAGTTTGGCAGGACGCCGGGCGCCGAGGCTTCCAACGGCCGGGACCACCATCCGTTTGGGTTCTCGGTGTGGATGGCCGGGGGCGGGGTGAAGGCCGGGGTGGTGCATGGGGCGACCGATGAGATTGGCTTTCATGCGGTGGAGAATCGGCACTACGTGACCGATATCCACGCGACGGTGCTGCATCAGATGGGCCTGGATCCGAGGAAGTTGGACATACCGGGACGGAAGCGGATTGAAGTCGACTACGGGAAGCCGATTAAGGAGATTCTTGCTTAGCATCGTTGCCGCCGCCCTCTGGACGGTGGAGGCACTTCTAGGATTGTCGACGCTGGGCGATCCGCAGATGCGGCCCGACGGTGGGGCGTACGCATACGTGTTGAACGGGACGGTGATGCGGGCGGAACTGCCGGAGGGGAAGGCGGTGGCGGTGGGGAAGGGCGGGCAGCCGCGTTGGTCGGCGGATGGGACGCAGTTGGCGTACTTGTCGGGGGGGAAGGTGATGGTGGGTGGGAAGGCGGTGGGTCGCGGGGTGACGGCATTTGCCTGGGTAGGCAAGGACGTAGCTTATCTAGCGACCGATGACGCGGCGGCGCCGGATCCGGAGGTGAACCGCGAGAGTCTGCGGTTCGGGCGGCTGTATGTGGGAGGCAAGCAGGTGAGCGGGGCGGAGCGGCATGTGCTTTCGTTTGCCGTGTCCCCGGACGGCAAGCGGGCGGCGCTGGCGCTGCAGGCGACGCCGAAGCCGCAGGACATTTTCCACGTGGATTTGGTGGAGGTAGATCTAGCGACGAGGGTGGAGACGCCACTGGTGACGCAGCCGGGTCGGGACGCCGAACCGGGGTATTCGCCGGATGGGAAGTGGGTCGTGTTCCATTCCCAGTGCGGGTCGTTGAACTACTTCAACGAGCGGCAGGTGGGGATGGTGCCGACGGGCGGCGGGACGGTGCGATATTTGACGCGGGCATTGCCGGTGGACGTGTTCCGGAACGGGAACGCGTATGCGTGGTCGGGGGATGGGAAGCGGCTGATCTTTACGGCGGGAGCGGGAACGCGGGATGAGCTGTGGCAGGTGGAAGTGGAGAGCGGGAAGGGGGAGCGGTTGGCGGAGGGTGTGGCGGGGGCGGCGAGTTTTAGCGCGGATTTGCGGCGGGCGGTGTTTTTGAAGACCGACGCGGCGCATCCGCCGGAGATTGTGTTGTGGGAGGCGGGGAAGGAGCAGACCTTAACGCGGGTGTTTGCGGGGTTGGCGGAGTTGCCAACGGTGAGCAGCGAAGTGGTGCGGTGGAAGGCGGGGGATGGGCTGGAGGTGGAGGGTGTGCTGTGGCTGCCGTTTGGCTACACGAAGGGGACGCGGGTGCCGGTGCTCGTGGAGTTGCACGGGGGGCCGACGGGGGTGGCGTTGACGGCGTTCCCGAATGGGCGGACGTACCCGACGGTGGCGTTTTTGCAGAGTGGCTTTGCGGTATTTGCGCCGAATTTTCGCGGGAGTTCGAACTATGGGGAGGCGTTTCGGAAGAAGAACACGCTGGCGCAGGGGGTGGGCGATTTGGACGATGTGATGACGGGGTTGGACGAGTTAGTGCGGCGGGGGGTGGCGAATCCGGATCGCCTGGGGGTGATGGGGTGGAGTTACGGCGGGTTTTTGACGGGGTCGACGATTGCGCAGACGAGGCGATTCCGAGGCGCTTCCGTGGGGGCGCCGACGGTGGATTGGGCGGCCTATTATGGGTTGTTCGAGGGGGCGAGGGAGGTGTTGTGGACTTACTTTGGGGGAACGCCGTGGGAGGTGCCGGAGAACTATGCGCGGCATTCTTACTGGGGTAAGTTGAAAGATATCCAGACACCAACGCTGTTACAGATTGGGGCGCTGGATATGAACTTTACGGCGCCGATTTATCAGGCATTGCGGGACCGGGGCGTGCCGGTGGAAAACGTGGTGTATCCGCGGGAGGGGCATGGGATAGCGGAGCGGGCGCATCAGCGGGACTTAATGGAGCGAAATTTGCGGTGGATGCAGCGGTGGGTGAAGTGAGGGGGTAGAGCCAGGTCGCCAGCCAAATCAGCAGCCCGGCGAGGTACTTGTAAAGGGAGTTGGGCGAGTAGTAGAAAACCGCCTGGTGGTTTCCCGGGCCGACGGGGATGGAGCGAAAGGCACCGTAGAGAATTTCGATCGGTGCCGGTTGTTGGTCCAGCAGCGCGCGCCAGGCGCCGAAGTGGGCCTCGGAGGTTTCGAGAACGGAGGGGCGCTGGCAGTTCAGTCGGAGGTCGACGCGGTTCCTCGATTCGGAGGTTACCGCGACGGCGCATCCGGTCGCGCGATAGCGCGGGAGGGCGGTAGGGTTGGTGTAAACGTGGCGTCCAGCCACCTCGCCGCGGTGGGTGAGGCGGCCCAAGCCGGTCAACGGCGTTTGGGACGTGAGGACGCCGATCGACATCTGGTCGACCTCGACGGCGGTAGGGTCGGTGATCTGGTGGGAGGCGCCCCAGCGCTCGCCTCCGGCGAGTGTTTGCCGTAGCCGCATGAGCCCTTCGAGGGCCATAGGGTCGTAGCCACCGGCCGTTCTCCAGCCAAAGACCGGCGCCCTGGAAAGGAGGGCGGGGCTGTCGGCGATGGTATCGAGGCGGGTTTCGCCGATTTCGGTTCGTAGGTCCTGCAGCAGGAGGGCTACGGGGGCGTGGCTGGCGGGGTTAAGGGTTGCGGCGAGGAAGGGATCCAGTGGCTAGGCCCTCAGGGGAAGGCGGGAGTTGATGGCGAGGGTGAAAGGCGCCCGGTAGGGGTACCAATCAGTGGCGCTCTGGAAAAAAGGAGGTAGTGTCGAGAACAGCAGTCTGCCGACCGGAGACCACTCGCCGAACATCAATACGGTGAGGAGAAGGGAGAGCGCGAGGAGCCAGCGGGGGATGGCGCGGATGCCGAAGGCGATCGAGCCGGGAACGGACCAGCCGAGGAAGAGATAAAGCTGGGTGGGATCGGCGTGGCCGGTGAAATGCTGCTCGTCGAAGGTTTGGAAATAGTTTGGCAGCAGGGTGGTCAGGAAGGCGTCCGGGGAGATTCCTCCTCCGAGGCCTATCCAGTCGGTTCGATATTTCGCGATGCTTTCGTGGAGTCGTTCGAGCGAGATGCCGAGTTGGGCGAGGCTGAGAAGGGCGGCGAGAGCGGCGGCGGCAGCCAGATCGAGGGTGAGTCCGCGGCGGGGGACCGCAGTAAGGGCGAGGAGAAGCGTGGAGATTACGATAACGAAAAAGAAAGGCGGGAAACCGGCGAGGAGGCAGCAGGCTAAAGAAAGCGAGAGCAGCAGGATGCGGGTTCTGGATTGGCAGAAGACGGCGTACCAGGACAAGACGAGCCAGGGGCTGGCGAGAATCATTCCCAGATGCTGCACTTGGGAGGCGTAGAATGGTCCGAGCGAGAAGGCTAGGGCGGCGACCAGAGCGGACGGGATTGCGGTGCCGAGGCGACGGGCCAGAAGGAAGGTAAGTATCCCCGCGGTAGGAGGAGTCCATCGCGACCCCAGGCGGCCGCTAAAACGATCGGCGGCAGAAGCCGGCCACCTGCGGGTTGGCGAGAAGGGGTCGACCGCAGTAGGTCAGGGGATCCCAAAAGGGTAGCTCGCCAGCGTGAATCGCATCGGCATAAGCGACCAGCAATGGGTAATGGTAGCCGGTGAAGTCCCACGGGAAGGTGACATCGGCCTGGATGAGCACCTGGGAATGGAAGGCGCAGACGGCGAGAACGATGAGCAGGCAGCACAGTCCGGTCAGAGTCCTGGGGCCCAGCCTTGAGAAATCAATAATCATTTCCCGTCCGATTGTATCGTTCCTTCGATATCCATCAGAGCGAGGCGATCGTCAATCCGGAAGTCGGAATTCAGCGTGCATACCTCAGCGTTCGCGTGTGGCTCGGAGAGTCGGACTAGGCAGGCATCCGCCAACGACATCAGTAGACTTCGGTAGCGATGCAGGAGACCGCGAATATCGGTCCGGCCGGCCTGGAGCCTGGAGGCTGAGTTCAATTCTGATTCCACCTCGATCGGGCAGTTCAAAGAGCGGCTCGGCCTCCTTTGAGCAAGTGCCCAAGCCTGATCCCTCAATTCAGAGCCGAGAAAGCTCGCGAGTGGCCCTAGGTCAAGAAGCGTTGGACCCATCTTCATTCACCGAACCCATCCATGCACTTCGGATCGTGCGCACGATTCGATCGTAATACGCACGGCGTTGCGGCGCAATACCTGAGCATTGCGCCGCCTAGAAGTAGAACTTCAGGCCGAATTGGCCGATGCGGGGGTCGCGGGCGCTGAAGATGCGACCGCCGAGATTACGGAGTTCGATGTTGTTGTTGGGGTTGCCGAACTGCGTGTGGTTGAGCACATTGAAGAACTCGGTGCGGAACTGGAGGAAGACGCCTTCGCGGAAGTAGAAGTTCTTGGAAAGCGAGAAGTCCCAGTTATTCAGGCCGGGTCCACGGAGGATGTTGCGGCCGGCGTTGCCTGGGGTAAAGGCCTGCGGGACACGGAAATCATCGATGTTGAAGCAACGTTCCGGGGTGCAGGAATCCACCTTGCCCGAACCGATCGCGTCGGCGCGGCGAGCGTAAGCAAAGCCGATGTTATGCGGGTCGCTGGCGATGACCGGGGTGAAGGGGAAACCGCCCTGGGCGGTGTAGATACCGCCGAGTTGCCAGCCGCCAAGGACGAGTTCGGCCGTCTTGGGCAGGTTCGTGAGGTACGTGCGGCCCTTGCCGAACGGGATATCCCAGCCGTAGCTGAAGACGAAACGCTGGCCCACGTCGAGACTGGACCGGCCGCGCATGGAGCGGAGGTCGAACGGATTGTCGGCGCCTTCGCCGCCGCCCTGGTCCTGGGTGGAGCCGTCAATGGACTTACTCCAGGCGTAGGCGGCAAGAAAGCTAAGACCTTTCGAGAAGCGCTTTTCGGCTTTTACTTCGAGCGCGTTGTAGTTGGCATTATCGCGGGCATCGTAGTAAGTCCCCGTGCCGTACAGCGGTAAGGGACGGCGCTGCTGGAAGGGTCGGGTATCGGTCGCGCTAATGCGGGGCAGATTGGTGGGTAGATAGCGTTCGAGGTAGGTGGACTTATTGCCAACGTAGGCGACTTCGAGCGAGAGATCGCGGAAGATCTCGCGCTGGATGGCGACGTTCCACTGGTACATCGTCGGCGTCTTCAGGTTGGGGTTGACCCCATAGGTCAGGGGCGTCGTGAAGTTGGCGTTGGCACTGAACGGTTCGAAGAAATTGCGCACGTCGAGGGTTGGCAGCGCGTTGACGGTGGGTTGTTGCTTGGATTCGTCAACGATGAACGGAACGTTGATCACCGGGGTGGAGACGGCGTTATTGCCGCTGGTCATCATGTAGAAGATACCCGCCCCGGCGCGGAGGACCGTTTTGTTATTGCCGAAGGGGCGCCAGGCCATGCCGATACGGGGGGCGATGTCGTTGAAACGATTGTTGATGAGCTTGTTGGGAATGCCGACATCGGTGGCCTTGTCGATGAGGCTTTGGAAACGCGGGTAGGCGAAGCGGGCAACCTGCTGAGAGATGATGTTGATCTGCCCGTTGTAAGTGGCCGCGGCCCAGCGGCCGGTGTCGAAGTTAAAGGACGCGGCTTGGCCGAACATGGGAGTTGGGGCGAGGTTCAACTCATAGCGTAGTCCAAGGTTAAGGGTCAGGTTCTTAGCGATTTTCCAATCGTCCTGCACGAAGGAGTGCCAGCGCGTTTCGTATTGGCCAAACAGATTGCGGGGGAAGCTGCGGGAGCCGTTGACGGGGTAGCCGGTAAGGAAGTCAGCGAAGCCGTTACCGGCGTAACCGCCGTTGAAGCTGAAGGCTCCGCGAGAGTTGGCGGAGTTCGTGGAGGTGAGTCGGTAGTCGCGGAAATCGATGCCGACTTTGATGGTATGCGCGCCGCGGATAAACGACATCGTATCGACGATTTGATAGGAGTTGGTGGGGTTGACGAGGGGCTGGAAGGCGTTGCCAGGGATGCCTTGGAAACCGGTGATGCCGAGGCCGGGAAAGCCGGGGAAGTTCTGGCTGGTTTCTTCGAAGCCGCGAATTCCGGAGAGTTGAGTGTGGTTGGTGCCGAGGCCCTGATTCAGGTTGGCGTTGTGGAGACGGGTGTAGCCGAGACGGAGTTCGTTGAGGGTGGTGGGGTTGAAAATATGGGTTTCCGAGATCACCATATTCTGGACCCGCTGCCGTTGGTTGGTTCCGCCCACCTGAATGAAGGCACCGGGCGTGAAGGCTTGGAGGTGGTTGATGCTGTAGCGGAAGGCGAACGAGTCTTTGGCGCTGAAGACGTGGTCGTAGCGGGCGTTGCCTTGGTCGGCATCGGAGCGGAAGGGGGCGGCGTAGACGAAGGTGCCCTGCGCGGTGTTGGCGGCGGGCATGAACTGGAGAAAGTAGCTGGTGGCGGGGTTCAGGCGGCTCGAGGGGATGAGGTTGCCGGGGAAAGCGACGCCGGTGAGCGGGTCGCGAATCGGTGTCGTGATGCTGGAGAAGTCACCCCGACGGAGCGGTTCGGCGGGGACGACGACGTTGGTGGTGCGGCCTTGGCGGATGCGGGTGCCTTCGTAGTTGAGGAAAAAGAAGCTTTTGTCCTTGCCATTGAAGAGCTTCGGGATGACGATCGGGCCGCCAAAGGCGAAGCCGAACTGGTTCTGCCGGTAGCTGGCTTTGCGGGGGATGAAGAAGTTGCGGGCGTCGAGTTTGTCGTTGCGGAGAAATTCGAAGAGGGTGCCGTGATACTGGTTGGTACCCGATTTGATGGTGGCACTGAGGACGGCGTTGCCTCGCCCGTACTCGGCGGAGAAGGAGTTCGCCTGGACTTTAAACTCGAGCAGCGCATCGACGGACGGGCGAAGGGCGACCCCGTCGAAGAGTTGTTCGTTGATGCTAATGCCATCGAGCAGAAATTCTGTCTTGCTCTGTCGGCCGCCGCTGACCGCAACGACGGTAGCGCCAGTGATGCCGGCCGTGCCGATGACAGCGTTCGGGAGCAAGGCCGTGAGTTGGACAAAATTGCGCCCGTTCAGGGGTAGGTCGACGATCTTCTGGTTACTGATGACTTGGCCGATGGAGCCGATTTCGGTGTTGACGATGGGGGCCGATTCGGTGACCGAGATGCGTTCGGAGATGCTGCCGATGCGCATGGTGATATCGATACGGGCGCGCTGGTCCATCTGCAGCGACAGGCCTTTGATCTCCTGGGTTTGGAAGCCGTCGCGGGTTACGGTGAGGGTGTAACTGCCGGTGGTGGAGAGCAGGGGGAGTTCATAGTCGCCGCTGTCGCCGGTTTTGGTCGTGCGCTCATTACCGTTCGAAAGATTCTTAGAGCGGACGGTGGCGCCGCTGACGACGGCACCGCTGGGGTCGACCACGCGGCCGACGATGGTGGCGGTAGGTTGGGCCCAGACGGAGACGGCCGAGAGAAATAAGCAGAATACGCGAAAGTGTCGATTCATATACTAGCTCCCTAGCGAAACTGTTTTATTAGCCACCGGGTCGATTGGGTCCAAAACGGGGTGGACCGACTTCAAAGATCGTTGCGTCAGGGAACAGGAACGACGCGCTTCGACCGGGGCTTTGACTATGAGCATTCATCTGAATCCAAAAAGAGTCAATCCGAAACTAGGGGTACAGTCGAATTCCGTCCAGGATGCCGAACGGGCGATTAACCGTTCCGAATTCTGGACGGGCGATTGCATTCCGTGTGGATCTCCGTAGAATTGGGGGGATGAATTCCTCAGCGGGAGCAGTCGCGGCAGTGCTGTGGGCGACTGGGCTTGCGCTGGGTGCGGCGGTGGCTGAGCCGGTTCTGCAGGGAATGAATCCGTTGGCGGGGCGGGCGGGCACTACGTACCGGGTTGCTATTGCGGGAACTGGTTTAGCGGCGATTCGTGGCCTGTCGGTGGAAGAGGCGGGGGTGCGGGTGCGGTTGGTGGAGGCTGCGGCGGATCGACTGATGGCCGAGATCACGTTGGATACATCGGTAACGCCGGGGGAGAAACGGATTCGGGCGGTGGGGCCACGGGGGGTGACCAACGCGGTCACTTGGCATGTGGTGAGGGAGACGGTGTCGGGGGAGAAGCCGGAATTGATGCTGACCCCGGGGCTCGTCGTGAATGGCAGCTTGGCCGAACCGGGCGAGGTAGACCTTTACGCTGTCGAGGCAAAGGCGGGAGAGGTGTTGACGTTCGAAGTGGTGGCCGGGGGGAGCGCATTCGACCCGGTCGTGACGCTGCAGGAACCGGCGGCGGATAGTTGGTTTTCGACCAAGGGCTGGAAGCGTTTGGCGTTTAACGACGAGGAACTATTTTTTCCGGGATTGACGACGCAGGCGCGGCTGACGCATGTTGTTCAGCAAGCTGGACGGTACCGGGTGCAAGTTGCTGGATTTGCAGGACATGGCGGAGCGGGGGCGAGTTACTTTCTACGGGTGGGGAGTGGCGCGGGCGAACGCCGCTGGCGGCATCCGATGGCGCGGCCGGATTGGAATGAAAGGAGCTTCGTGCGTCAACTGGGCGGCGACTGGATGGGTAAGTTGCAGGCGCGGGGCGGGGTGGCCCTGTCTCCTCCGCCCCCGGTACGGCTGGCCGGAACGGAGGCGGGCGAAGGGGTGCTTGCGTTGCCGGGGATTCTGGAGGGACGATTGAGCCGTCCGGCGATGGTGCATAAAGCGCGTCTGCACATTGAGCGGGCGATGCAACTGGCGATCGAAATTGAAACGCCGGAGGCGACGCTGCCGGAGTTCAATCCGGTGGTCACCGTGTTCGATGCGACGGGGCGGGAGGTGGCGACCAATGTCCATACCAAACGCAACAACAACGGTTTGTACATGATGAAAATGATTCAGGCCAAGACCACCTTCGCGATTACCGCCCCGGGGGACTATACCGTGCAAGTTCGCGACATCACGACCGATCATGGCCGACCAGAGTTTTTCTACCGAGTCTTGATTCGCCCGCAGATTCCGCACGTCGGGCGGGTGGAGATGCCGGAGGACCGGCTGAATCTGGCGGTAGGGAAGGTGCGCTTGGTGACGTTGCAACTGGAGCGGGAGGAGGATTTTCGGGATCCGGTGATGGCGACGATAGAAGGCCTGCCGCCGGGGGTGACGGTGCTGCCGGGGGCGGAGAATCCGGTGGAACGGCCGCCGCTGCAGAACGCTGGACGGATTGAACGCTACATTCCAAAAACGACCCAGTCTTTCTCGTTTCTGCTCAACGTGGCGGAAGGCGCGACGTTGACCGAGACGATCGCGTGGCCCCGGGTGGTGGTGCGGCCGGTAAAGGAGCAGCGCTTGGCGGCACCGATTTTGGAGAAGCGTTTCCCGCTTATGGTGGTGCAATGAGAGCCGTGTTGCTGCTGGCCTGGGCGAGCCTCTCGTGGGGCGCGGAACCGGTGGCGGTGCGGCTTGAGCCTTCCGAATTCCATTTGTACAGAGCGGGAGCGGCGCAGCAGTTCGTCTTCGTGGCTGAGTACGCCGATGGGTCTACGCGGGACCTGACTGACGTCGCGCAGTGGAGCGCGGCGCCAGGGGTAGGCACGGTGAGCGAGGGTGGCCGGGTGACCGCTCGGGCGGCGGGAACGATGCAGGTGACGGCGAAGTGGGGCCGTTGGCAAGCGAGCGCGAAGGGGCAGGTGGAGACGGCCGCGGGAGAGGAGCAGTTTCGGTTCCGGTCGGCGATTGGCTCGATCCTGACCAAGCGCGGGTGCAACTCTCCGGCTTGTCACGGCGGGGTGAAGGGCCGGGGCGGTTTGAAGCTTTCGGCGGCGTCCCTTTTCCCGCGGGATGACTATGAATGGATTGTGCAGGGCGGCGCTTATCAGGTGCTTTCGGCCGAAGCGAAGGGCGAGCGGAAGCCGCGGATCGACCGGCAGAATCCGGAGGCCAGTTTGTTGCTGCGGAAGGCTACCGGGGCGGTGGCCCACGGGGGCGGGAAGCGGTTTGCGATGGACTCGGAGGAGTACCGGACGATTCTTGCGTGGGTGCGGCAAGGGGCACCGTTTGGCCCGGCGGAGGACGATACGAGCCGGGTGCGGAGCTTGGAGGTTTACCCGAAAATCCTTTCGCTCGAGAAGACGCAGCAGCATCGATTGCTGGTGACGGCGGTGATGGCGAATGGTCGTCGCGAGGATGTGACGGCGCAGGCCCTGTATGTTTCGAGTGACAAGACGATTGCCGCGATTTCCGAAGCCGGTGTCGTGAACGCGGCGGCGCTGGGCGAGACTTCGATTCTTGTGCGAGCCGCGGGCCAGGCGGCGGCGGTGATCGTCGGGGTGATCGGCGAGCCGGTGGCGAACTATCCGTCAGTGCCACGACAGAATTTCATTGATGAGTTCGTGTTTGAAAAACTGCGCCGGCTGCGGATGGTGCCTTCCGCGCTCAGCCAGGATGCGGAGTTCTTGCGCCGTGTCTGTTTGGATTTGACCGGAACACTGCCGCCACCGGGTCGTGTGGAAGAGTTTGTGCGGAGCCGGGATCCGAAGAAGCGAGAGCGGGTGATCGACGCGCTCATCGGGTCACCCGAGTATGTGGACTTCTGGACGTTTCGTTTCCAGGACCTGTTTCGGGTGGCGGTGTTTGCCAACGGGATCAACCCGAAATGGAGCCAGATGTATGGCGAGTGGATTCGGGAGAGTATCGCCAAGAACAAGCCGTATGACCGGATGGCGTGGGAGCGGCTGACGGCCCAAGGCTATGACGGGCCGACACGGCACTTCCTGCCGTACGACGTCATCGGCAGTCCGGAAGAGACGATGGCCGAAGAGGTCCGGGTGTTTTTCGGGCGACGGCTCGAGTGCGCGCAGTGCCACAACCATCCGTACGAGACGTGGAGCCAGGATCAGTTTTGGGGCTTAGCGGCGTTCTTCGGGCGGATGTTCAAGATGGGCGATACGGGGAACGAGTATGTGGTGTTCGACCATCCGCTGGATGAAGCGATGGGGAACGGCGAGGTGAACGGCAAGATTCAGGTGCTGCATCCGCGAACCAAGGCGGAGCTTCGGCCAACGCTGCTCGACGGCAAGACCGTGATGGCGAGTGGACGGGAGAATCCGCGGAAGGCGCTGGCGGATTGGATGGTGCAGCATCCGTACTTTACGGAGGCAACGGTGAACCGCATTTGGAGCGAGTTCTTTGGGCGCGGGCTGGTGGAGCCGGTCGACGATTTCCGGTCGACGAATCCGGCGACCCATCCGGAGTTGCTGGCGCGATTGGCCGAAGAGTTTCGCCGCGGTGGGCATGACCTGCGGGCGCTGATGCGAACGATGGTGATGTCGCGGACCTATCAGCTCTCGGCCGAGCCGAGCGCGACCAACCGAGCCGACCGGGTGAACTATAGCCACGCGCTGCCGCGGCCGCTGCTGGCGGAGGTGCTGCTCGACGCGATCACGACCGTGACCGGAGTGGAAGAACGGTTCACGACCACCGTGACGGCGACGGGCAAGGTGACCCAGCGGACGCCGGCCGGAATGCGGGCGATTCAGCTGCGCGAGCCGGACTTGTTCCATTCGCGGTTTCTGGATTTGTACGGCCGACCGAACCGACTGGCGTTGCCGGAGCGGACCGGCAAGGCCAATTTGGGCCAGGCGCTGCACATGCTGGCCGGGTCAATATACAACGAGAAGTTAGCCGCGCCGGAGGGTTGGCTGCAGCAGGAACTCAAGAGCGGCGCGACCGATGCGACGATGCTGCGGACCCTCTATTTGACGGCGCTGGGCCGACCGCCGGCGTCGGCGGAGAGCCACGAGTTGTTGGGCGCGCTGGCGGCCCGTCCGGACCGGAACGAGGCATGGAAAGACCTGGTCTGGGCCATCCTTTGTTCGCGTGAATTTGCGGAGAATCACTGATTATGCCCTCTTCTCGACGCCAGTTTCTATCGGCCGGCTCGCTCGGCTTTCTGGGCCTGAATACGGCGGATCTGCTGCGGGCCAAGCCGACGGGCAAGGCGCAATCCTGCATTCTGCTTTGGCTCGAAGGTGGGCCCAGCCAGATTGACACCTGGGACCCCAAGCCGAACTCGGCGTTCCAGCCGATTTCCACCAACGTGCCGGGGATTCAGATTTCGGAGTTGCTGCCGCAGGTGTCGCGGCGGATGGATCGTTTGTCCCTAGTGCGGAGCATGCACACCCGGGGCAGCGATCATCCCCAAGGGACGCACTACGCGATTACGGGGCACGAGGTGAATCCCGCGATGCAGTTTCCGAGCATCGGGGCGATTATCGCCAAGGAAACGGGCATTCGCAATGCGATGCCACCGCACGTGCTGGCTCCCCAATGGGAAAAGGCACGCCAGTATGAAGACTATTTCCGCGCCGGATTCCTGGGGCCGGAGTACGACCCAATGTGCATTCCGGATCCGAGCAAGCCGGACTTTCAGATTGCGGATTTGAGCCTGCCGAAATCTGTTTCCGCCGCCGCGGTCGAGAATCGGCAGGGCTTTTTGCAGATGGTGGATCGGCGTTATCGCAAGTTAGTGGACGGAGCCGAGCATGCGCAGATGGACGGTTTCAGCGCGCAGGCGTGGAAGATGCTGCTGAACCCAGGGGTGCGCGAGGCCTTTGATTTATCAAAGGAGTCCGAGAAAGTACGAGACCGCTACGGGCGGGATGCGGTGGGGCAGAGCGCGTTGATGGCTCGCCGATTGGTGGAAGCCGGAACCCGTTTCGTGACCGCGGCCGGGTTCCACAGCAACTCGTGGGACACGCATGCCAAGAACGACGAAGGCCATCGGGACCGGCTGTGCCCGCCGCTGGACCGGACACTTTCGGCGTTGCTGGACGACCTGAAGGATCGAGGATTATACGATTCGACGATCGTGTTGGCGATGGGTGAGTTTGGGCGGACCCCGTTCGTCAATAACGATCGGGGGCGGGACCATTGGCCGAACTGCTGGTCGTTGGCGATAGGGGGTGGGGGTATCGCCGGGGGACGGGTGGTCGGCGCCAGTGACGCCGAGGGAGCGCAGGTAACGGACCGGGCGACGAGCATGGGGGATCTGTTCGCGACCATCTACAAGGCGTTTGGGATCGATTGGACGAAGGAGTACGATACGCCGATTGGACGGCCGATCAAGATTGCGAACTCGTTAGAGGATCAGACGGGGAATCCTCTAACGGAGCTCTTCTAGCGCTTAGAAATCGAGGCGAAGCGCGACCTGGCCATTGCGGGGCTGGTTCGATTGGGCCGTGATGCGACCGAAGAGCGCGTTGCTGACGTTGCCCTGCGGGGGGCCGAACACCGTCCGATTGAAGGCGTTGAATAACTCGCCACGGACGGTCAGCGTGAAGCGCTCCCGGATGCTGAACCGCTTGAGCAGGCCGAAGTTTTCGTTCAGGAAATTCGGGGCTCGCAGATCCGTGTAAGCGCGGGCCGAGGTTCCGAATCGCAGAGCCGCCGGGGCGCGGAAAGCGTCGCGGTTGATCCACGTATTCACCGCCGGGTCGAAGTTGCCGACGTTCGTCGCGCGATTGACGCCGGAGACAACGTCGGGCCGGAGAATGCCGTTGAACAGCGGCAGCGTGTTGTTGGCGCTCAGCGTGATCGGCACGCCGGTCGAGTACTGATGAATGCCGGTGAGCACCCAGCCGCCCCAAATCTTCTTCTTGGCAAACGGCAGTTCGTAGCTGTAGCTGAGCGCGAAGACGTGCGGGACATCGGTAGTCGCGATCGCTTTCTCCAGCGCCCGGTTATACGTCGTCTGCCCAGCGGGGCCGCCCCCGGCCAGGATGTCGGCGTCGGAGATGGTCTTGGCGAAGGTGTAGGCGAGTTGGAGGTCGAGCCCCTGATTCGTGCGGGCGGAGAGTTGCGTTTGAAACGCGTGATACGTGCTGCTGCCGGCGGGGTTGGTGCGGTTGTCGAGGTCGAGGTACTGCGGGAAGGGCCGGAGCGATTGGGCCACCGAGCCGGTGAAGCCGGGGTAGGGAAGACGGATGCCAGCGGCGATTGCCTCGGGGGATGTCACTGGACGCGTGAGCAGGGCCCCGAGCGAGAGATATGTCGGGTCAAGTTCATTGGCCCGGATCAGGCCGTTGCCAATCCGGGAGCCTTTGGTGCCGAGGTAGGTGGCTTCCAGATTGATGCGCGGGGCGAGTTCGCGTTCCACGGTGGCGGACCAATTCTGGAAGTAGGGCACGCGACCGTCGCCGGGGCCGATGAAGCGCATGGCGGTGCCATTACCGGCGGTGGGGTTAATGAAGGGCGGGCGGGGGAAGTTCTGAGGGAAGCCGTTGTCCCAGTTGAACGCCGGGGTCAGGCCCTGATCGGTGGACTGGAAGACCGGGGTGGAGATGAAGCCGTTCGACATGTTGAGCGAGTCGCGCTGTCCGGCCGCCGCGTTACCGGCAGCGTAGTAGATGCCGTAGCCGGAGCGAAGAACGGTCTTCGCCGAGAGCAGGTAGGCCAAGCCAAGGCGGGGGCCAAAGGCTTTGTAGTCGGTATTGGCGAACGACTTGCGGCCGTTACGGTTGGGCCCATCGCCGAGGAAGGCGAGCGCGCCGAGGCGGTTGCCAGCGCCGGGGTTGGGCAGCGTCGGATCGAAGCTCGAAAGGTTGTTGAGCTTCTCGTAACGGGGGACGAAGATGTCATAGCGGAGGCCATAGTTCACCGTCAGCTTCCGGGTGACTTTCCAATCGTCCTGGGCGTAAAAGCCCCAGTATTGATACCGGTTGCGCGGGAAGTAGCCGAAGACGCGGGTGGTGCCGCGGTCGACGGCTCCGAGCAGGAAGCTGGCGATGGCGTTGCCGGAGTTGGCAACGTTGGGAAGGCCGGTTTCGAGGGCGTTGAACTGGAACAGGCCCGGGGCCTGGAAGTTATCGATGCCGTTGGTTTCCATGAAGCGGTAGTCGAAACCGAACTTCAAATTGTGTTTGCCGCGGACGAGCGAGAGGCTTTCGTTGATCTGGAACGCATTGTTGGTTTGGAGCGTACGGGCGTTGCAGTTGGGGTCGCCCAAGCGGGAGTAGCCGGACGAGACAAACTCAACGCAGGGGAAGCCATTGTTGGCGCCGTCGTTGACGCCGCGCAGGCCGAGCTTGGTGGGCCAGTCCTGATTGAGGGTGAAGCTATCGATGGTGACGCGGTAGCGCGTGAAGCCGACGTTTAGATGGTTCAGAACGGTGGGAGAAAGGATGAGGTCGTGGGAGGCCCGGGCGATGGTATTTTGGCTACCGGTGGCGCGGCCGGGGGTGGTGGGGCCGGCGATGGTTTCGGCGTCGGACTGGAGAAGATAGTCGCGGTTGAAAAAGCCGTTGACGCGGTTACGGTCGGAGAAAGCGTGGTCGAGCTTCAGGTTGTAGTGGTTCGAATCGGCGGCCGCGCGGCCGACGGAGATGTAGTTATTGAACAAACCATTGTCGATGGGGGTGGGGAGGAGGGGAAGGATGTTGCGGGCGACCGAGGAGATGCGGGCCGTGGGGATGCGGTTGCCGGGGAAAGGCGCGCCGGTGGAACGGTCGTAGATGGGACTCGAGACGCGGGAAAAATCGCCTTGGCGGAAATCGGCGGGGATCAGGCTCTGCAGCGTGTTGGGCGCGCCTTGGCGGAAGCGGAAGCCGGAGTAGACGAAGTGGAAAAACGTTTTGTTCTTGCCGTTGTAGAGGCCGGGGATGAGGAGCGGTCCGCCGAGCGTGGCGCCGAACTCGTTTTGGCGGTTGATGGGGCGGACGCGTTGGAAGAAGCCGCGGGCGTCGAGTTTGTCGTTGCGGAGGTAGTCGAACAAAGCTCCGTGGAACACGTTCGTGCCGGAGCGCGTTGTGAAGATTTGGATGCCGCCGCCGGTGCGGCCGTACTCGGCGTTGAAGTTAGCGCGGAGGAGGCGGAACTCGCCGATGGTTTCGACCGAGGGCCGGGTGTTGCCGGGGATGACGCCGCCGGACTCGATGCCGGTGGAGGCGATGCCGTCGAGGAGAACTTCCTTGGCGCGCGAAGGGGACCCGGAGATCTGCGTGTTCGTCGAGTCACCGGTGACGCCGGGGGCAAGGAAGATAAACTGTTCGAGGTTGCGAACGTTGCCGCCGACGAAGAGGGGGAGGTCCATCAGCTTCTTGCGTTGGATGGTGGTGCCGAGGTCAGAGGTGGCGGTTTGGAGTTCGGTGGCGGTGCCGGAGACTTCGACGGTTTGTTCGACCTGGCCGACTTCGAGGGAGAAATCGATGGCGCGGGTCTGGGCGACGTTGAGTTCGAGGCCTTTCTGCACGGCGCGGCGGAAGCCCTTGGCTTGGACGGCGATTTCGTAGGTACCTAAAGTAAGTTGTTGGAGGGAGTAAGCGCCGGTGGAGTTAGTGGCGGTTTTGTAGGTGAGACCCGTGGAGGTGTTGGTCGCCGTGATAGCGGCCGCGGGGATGGCAGCGCCCGACGGGTCTTGCACACGGCCAGTGAAGGAGCCGAGGACAGTTTGGGCGGGGAGGAGGGAAGCAATCGAGAGGAGAAGTATCAGTGTCCGAAGCATATTAAGAATAGTTTACTTGATTAGGGGAGGGCGAGGAAGCCGACCATTTGCCAGCCAGAGTTTGAGTTTGGGGTTTGGGCTCCTGCGTAAATGAGGCGAGGCCCGGAGAAGCTGGACTTATAGGAGATATTGAGGGTGAGGCCGAGTACGGTGGCGAAGTTCGTGAAGGAGGAGCCGGTGGCATCGACGCGGCACTGGGAGTTCTCGACAAAGGCAAGTCCGCCGGGTGCACCGTTGAGACGGATGGCCGACGGGAGGAGGCGGGTTCCTTCATCGTTCATGAGATAGAGAAGATTGTTGTTGTGGTCGAAGCCGATGTAGCAGGCGCGGCGGGCATCGAGAGTGTTCTGAATCAGCACCTGGGCGAATTTGATGTTGGTGCTGCTAGGGTCGCCGGTAGTGGAATGGATATCGTTGTAGCGAATGGAGAGCGGACTGTTCGGGTTGGGGGGAGATACGATAGAGCTGGTCGGATTGGTGGGAATGGCGGTGAACAGGTTGTGGTAGCCGATGAGTTGCCAGCCGGAATTGTTCCCTTGGCGATCGCGGGCGGCTCCGTATATGGCTCGCCCGACGAAACCTAACGGTTCGACAAAGTAGGCAACGGTCAGGGTCACCGAATGAGCGTCCCGACTGAACTGGACGTCCTGCGTATCGATGCGACAGATGCCGTTTGACAGTGTTCCCGGAACGCCGATGAGCGAGGTGGAGGCACCGATCCCGTCCCGGGCCACGAGGTACAACAACGAAGATCGGATGTCGTAGGCGAAGTGGCAAGCATCGCGGCCATCGAGCGAAGTGTTGATGAGGACGCTGAGAATGGCTAGGTCCGCAACCCCGTCGGGATCGGCAAAACGGAAGGACCTCTGTGCGAACGCGCCAACCGTCGAACCGGTTAAGGGAGGCAGGACGACGGGGGGCTGGTTGCCCGCGGCACCTCCGCCGGACTGGACCACCGTGAAGACGACAGTGTTGACGGTGAACGTGCCGACCCGGGCAGGGCCGGGGTTGGGGGCGACGCTAAACGTGAGACTCGCGCTGGCCACGCCCAAGGTCTGCAAGAGGCTAATCCAGGGGACTTGCGCGACCGCGGTCCAGCGGAGGCCAGGGTCGGAGGCGATGATCTGGACCGAAGCTTGGCTGGGCATGGCGGACAGACTGAGGCTGTCCGGGGAGAGAACGAGGGATCGAGCCGCTTGGACGATGCGGACCGTTTTTCCTCCCATCGTGACCAAGGCTTCCCGAGGGCCGGGATCGGGATTCGGAAGGACCGAGACGTCGAGAGCGGCGCTGCCGAGGGAGACGCGGGTGCGGATTTGAATCCAGGAGACGGGGGACGTTGCCTGCCAGAGACAGTTGGCCGGGGCGGTGGCGAACACAGCAGGTGCGGAGCCGTCAGAGGGGACGGTGCTCGGAAGAAGGGCGACGTCGGCCACGCAGGGAGTTTGGGTGCTCAGGGACTCGGCGATCGTTACGTTGGATCCAACCGGAGAGCTTTGGGCGTAGCCGAGGTCCGAGATCACATGCAGGCGGGTGCTGTCGGAACTCCAGCTGACGAGGCGGCCACGGAGAGGGAAGGTTGCGGAAACGGCGTCGTAGGGCTCCAACACGAAGCCTGAGGGGGTCAGGGTACCGTCTGGAATCAGGACCAAACGGTCGGATTCGGACCGCTCGTTCTCACTTTCGAAGAAGGCTGCTGTCGTAGCCAGCGCTGTCGAAGAATCCGCCGATGGCACCGTGGCACCTAGGCTTCGGTTGAACGACAAATCAGATGCGAAGTGAAAGACTCCGCAACCGGTCAGCATCCGGCTGCCGGCGTGGGTGAACCAGAACGGCCCGCAGAAGTTTGGCCGATAACTGTCGATGGGAGTGAGAATGTCACCGTCGACCGACCAACGCAAACTGTTGGCGTAGAGCGTCAGACCGTCCGGCCAAAGCTTGGTCGGCCCGCCCGAACCGATCGGTTGTGGGAGCGACCGGGTACGACCCGTGCCCAGATCAAGGCTGACGGAGACACCGCGGGAGTAGGCGAGGAAGGAAAACCTGTCGAAGGCTACATAGAGGGAAGGAGAGGCAAAAACGATCCCACGGGGCGTTAGCGAGAGGCCCTTTACGTCCAGGGGAACGGGATAGAAACCGACGACTTGTCCGAGTTTCAGGTTAATGGCGGAGATGCCGCCGTCGTGGCCGACGACCGCGAGGAGGCCGTCGAGGCTCAAGGAAAGGGAGACAGGCGGACGAGAGAGGGCGATGGCCTGGTCCGTGCGAGAGACGGGGTCGAAGATGTGCAGCGCATTCGGGGTATTGCTCGTCAGAATATGGCGGTTGACCGCGCGCGAAAAAGCCGCTTCGAACACGCGATAGGAGAATCGGTGACGCGCGGAGGTCCGCAGCAGACTCGTTCCTTTCTGGGTGATGACGGCGGAAAACGAACCGACGACAATACGACCAGAGCGATCTTGCGACGACGGGTTCGGGGCCACGTGGACGGTGATGACGTCCGAGCCGAACGCGAAGCGTGGGTTAACGAGGGTGATCCAAGGATCGTCGGTCGTGGGGAGGTAGCCGCAGAAATCGCTGGCTCGGAAAGAGAGAGAAAGCAAACCACCCCCGGCTTCGAGAGTACGGAGCGGGCCAGTTCGGTTGGTCTCGTTGTCGCGAACGGAGCTGACGCAGTTCCCCGCGCGGTTTGTGAGGTCGAACGTCTGAACGCCGGCTTGATTTCCGCTCCAAGCTCTACCGATGGCGTTCCCATAACTAACGACATGCAGGCGACTTCCTGTCGCGTCGAAAAACACGGCAAAGGGGAAGGCGGAAAGGTCTGTTTCCGGCTGCAACAGAGGAAGGCTGATTTGGCCGATAGCTCCGAGGTCGGAATGCTTGTAAATCTTGATGGTCTGTTCCGCCGCTATCGCCACGAACTCGGAGGAAGTGGCCACGAGAACACTCCTGTACTCCGACTGGAGAGTTCTGACGTAGGGCAGGTCGCTGGTGTTTTGAAGGACAGTGCCGCAACCGGTGTACAGGCGAGACGTGTCGGGCGAGAGCAGGATTCGACCGCAGTGTTGGAGCGGGGAACTGGAGACGGTGCCGGAGAGAAGATCGACGCGGTCGAGTTGGTTGCCCCCGGTTGAGTAGAGGGTACGGCCATCGGGAGAGAGTTGGGGCGAATTCAGTTGCTTGATGCCGATGATGGGCCCGGAGAGCGCGCCGGAGGCGACGGCGAGGCTACGGACGTTGTCATTGCCGAGATCAACGATGGCCGACGGCGGGGCGAGCAGAAGTTGGCGGACCGTGCCAGGTACGGGGAGAGTGCGAAGGAGGCTAGCCGAACTTAGCTGGAAGTAAGTAACTTGGTTCTCGTGGCCAACGGCCGCGCTAAGTCCGTCGGGACTGACGGAGAGGGCGGTGGGAAAAGCCGGGAGGGGAACAACGGTATCATCTCCCGTGGCGAGGTCGTAGAGATGAAGCCGTTTGAGGTTGTATTCAGTGATAACAAGCCGGTTCAGGCTCGTGCTAAAGGCGGTGTGGGAGGGTTCGAAGGAGAAGAGTCTCGGTTGGGCGGGCGCAACGGCACAAAGGAACAAGAGCAAAAACAGCAGTCTCATGTCTATGCTCGTACCGTAGCACAATAGAAGAATGCTTCGAATGGTTAGCTTCTTATTTGCCGGGCTTCTGCTGGCGCAGGACTGGAAGTCGGCGACCGAGTTGCCGGGCGTAAACTTCACCGGCTTATCGGCCGCGAAAAAGATGGAAGTCTTGCAGATTCTCCGGGAGTTCGGCTGCCCCTGTGGATGCCCGATGCAGTTGGCCCAGTGCCGCGTCGAAGACCCCGCCTGCAGCCAAAGCACGACTTTGGCGACCATCGCCGTGGATGCCGCAAAGGCGGGCAAGGACATTCGCAAGGCGTTGGCCGCGTCGCCCCTCGTGAAGGCCGCCGGGGATCGCAACCGAATGTTGCTCGATCCGATCGAGATCTCCATCGCCGGTTCGCCCGCCAAGGGCCCGGCCAATGCGAAGATTACCATCGTCGAGTTCTCGGACTTTCAATGCCCCTACTGCATCAAGGCAATCGGCCATTTGGACGCGGCACTAAAGGCCTTCCCCAAGGACGTCCGGTTGGTTTACAAACACTTCCCGCTCGATAGCCATGGCCAGGCGCGGATGGCGGCGCAGGCTAGTTTAGCCGCGGAACAGCAGGGAAAGTTCTGGCCGATGCACGATCGGCTCTACGCCCAGAGCCGGCAGATCAGCCGCATGAACGTCTTGAACTGGGCGAAGGAGTTGGGCCTGGACATGCCCAAATTCGTCGCCGCCCTGGATTCACCGGCCGTGAAAAGCCAGGTGGATCGGGACGTGCAAGAGGGCGACCGGATTGGCGTGCAGGGGACACCGACCATATTCCTGAACGGGAAGAAGTATCAGGGAGCGCTGGACCCAGGCGTGTTTCTACCCGTGTTGACGAAAGAGTTAGTCGGGCAGTAGCTTGATCGGCGTCAGGTCGAGCGCAATTCGATATACTTCGCGAAAGTGAAGATAACAACCGTCGGCGAATGTTTGCACTGGTCCTACGCGAATCTGGCAATGGCCCACGCCGCGGTGGAGGCCAAGGCCGAACGATTTAAGACCCAGCATTTCATGATTCGCGGTCGCTTGTTCAAAGGCCTGCAGAGCGGTCAGATGCAACTGGGATCGCTCGCTGACGATGAGCGGTTGAAGATGATTTTGCCGCAGGCCTGTTGCTATTGTGCGAGTCGACAATTTCTGACCGTCGATCACCTGATCCCCACAAGCCGGGGCGGGGAGAACTGCGGGGAAAACTTGGTTTGGGCCTGCCGCGGCTGCAATAGCTCGAAGGGCGCTCGAGATGCGCTGGTATGGATTGCGGAACGCGGCACGTTTCCTCCTCTACTCTTGCTGCGTCGATACTTGAAAATTGCAGTTGGGCTATGTCAGGATCGGGGCGTGATGCACGAACCGATCACGAACCCGCCCCCTATGCCCTTTCTCTTCGAAGCCATCCCTCTGAGTTACCCGCCCCCCAGGACGCTGTGTCTGTGGATTACTGATCGGGATTCCTCCGCTACTGCGGATGGCTGATAACGGTCTTCGCCGTACCTTGGGGGCCGTACGCCTGAACCGTGTACAAACCATTCGGCCATAGCCACAAGGGCACGCGGAGGAACGCAACTCCGCTCACCCCCTCCTGCATCACAACCTTGCCATCGGGCCCGGTGATCGTCCGCAATTCGGCTCCTTCCACCCGAGCCTCGCGGCAGGGCTTCACCGTCCCCCGCGGGTCGGCTCCCGCGAAACCGCAGGCGACAAAGTAACACGGAATGGCGCAGTTGTAGACTTCCGGGTCAATATTCAGGCTGATCCCGTACAAATCCCGGCGGATAATCCGGTCGCCGATTTTGGCCTCGACAAGGTCGAAGCCTTCATCGAAGCCGCCAGAGGAGCCACCCGCCAGCGTGCGAAGTATCTTCACCGGGCCCACCCCGCGCGAGAGCGTCCCGGTCTCCAGCTGAAAACCGGGGAGGTAGTAAGTGTAGTTATCGACGAATACCCCAGCGGGGACCGTCGCCTCGGGTGCTTCGCGGATCAGAGGCCGATCCTCAAGGTTGTTGAGGAGACAATGCAGGCCGCCGAGGGCGTCGATCCGCCACCAGGTTTCGACCCGACCATCGTTCAGGGCCCACCATGTTTCGCCGAGGACCACCTGCTGCCGGGTCACCCGCCAAGTCTGGTACAGCCCGGTCTGCTGGCGACTATTCACCCGAAACGTCCCAAAATTGCCAACCGCCAGCGGCCATAGCGGCTAGTCGATGCAGTTCACTCGGGCCGTCGCGGTGGCCAGCGTCGCGCCGTCGGGTGCCCGCAGAGAGAACGACTGGCCGTCGGCGACCCAGTGGCCCGTGACGTTCGATCCAGTCGGCCCCTCCGGGCCGGTCAGCGCGGTCCCTTGGGTGAAAAGAGTGACCGACGCGGCGTCCGTCGAAGTCCAGCGGAGCACGGCTCGCCCCAGTCCGTCGCGGCAGTCAGTGATGACGGTCGGGTCGAGACGAAGGAACGTGACAGCGAGCAGCAGCAGGTTCATAGCATGGTTTCAGCGGTCACTGGTTTTTGGCGAATCTCCATGCAGCCGCGACCGGTGGGGAGCACCTTGTCGGGATTCAGAAGACAGGTGGGGTCGAACAGCGTCTTAAACCGGCCGATCATGTCGAGCGTGTCTGAGGTAAAAAGCTTCGACATCAGCTCCATCTTTTCCATGCCGACCCCATGCTCACCGGTAATCGAACCGCCGACCGAAATGCAGTAGCTCAGAATGTCCTCGCCGGCGTGCCGCGCCTTTTCCAGTTCGCCGGGTTTCCGGGCGTCAAACAGGATGATGGGGTGCATATTGCCATCGCCAGCATGGAAAATGTTCGAGATCGTCAGGCCGTACTTCGCGCTGATCTTGCCGATCTCTTTGAGGGTCGTGGCGATTTTGGTCCGGGGAACGACGCCGTCTTGCACGTAATAGTACGGGCTAACCCGGCCCACCGCGCCGAATGCGTTCTTGCGACCCTTCCAAAGCAACGCGCGTTCCTCCTCACTCTTCGCAATGCGGAATTCTCGCGCACCAGAGGCCAAACAAGCTTCCCGAACCTGTTCCAACTGCTCCTCGACGGCTTCCTTGATACCTTCCAACTCGATCAGCAAAACCGCGGCGGCGTCCAGCGGGTAGCCGGCGTGCGTCGCCTCTTCCACCATCCGGAGCATCACCCCATCCAGCATCTCCACGGCCACCGGCGTAATCGCGCGGGCCGCAATCTCGCTCACGGCATTCCCCGCGTCGGTCGGAGAGTTGAAGATGGCCAGCGTCGTTTTCACGAGTTCCGGCTGGCGCATTAGACGCAGAACCACCTTCGTCACCAGACCCATCGTCCCCTCCGAACCCGTCATCAAGCCGACGAGGTCGTAGCCGGGCAGATCCTGTTCATGGCCGCCCGTGGAGATCACGCTCCCATCCGGCAGCACCATCTCCAGGCCGAGGACGTGGTTGGTCGTCACCCCGTAGGCGAGCGTATGCGGGCCCCCGGCGTTCTCTGCGACATTGCCGCCAATCGTGCAAGCGCGCTGGCTCGACGGGTCCGGCGCGTAAAAATATTTCTGCGCCTGCACGGCCAGCGTCACGTCGAGGTTCACGACGCCGGGCTCCACTGTGATCCGCTCGTTCTCCAGATCGATCGACAGAATTTTGTTCATCCGCGCGAACGCGATCATAATGCCGCCCCGCGCCGCGATCACGCCTCCGGAAAGCCCCGTCCCCGCGCCGCGGCCCACAAACGGAACCCCGGATTCCCGCGCCAGATTCACAATCGCCACCACGTGGGCCGTCTCTCGCGGAAACACAACCGCGTCAGGGCGGTGCTTGTCCACTCCGCCGTCGTATTCGTACAAGCTGAGGTCGGCTGGTTGGTCCAGAACGCCCTTCTCGCCGACGATTTTCTTCAGCTTTGCAACCACTTCAGGGGCGATCATCGGACGTACCCCTCCAGGCGCTTGAGCAACGCCGGGTCCATCCAGTCACGGTCGGAAATGAACTTTTCCACCACCTTGCCATCCGGGGTGATCACGTAGGTCTCCGGGATCTTAAAGGTCCCGTATTCGGAGGAGATGTTGGCCTCCGGGTCCCGCGCGGTCTCAAACGAAAGCTTGAACCGCTGCGTGAAGGCTTTGTACGCCTTCTCGTCCTGGTCGATCGAGATGCCAACGACGACCACGCCTTTCGGGGCGAGAGCCCGGGCCATCGCGTTCAGGCTCGGAAGCTCATTGACGCACGGCGGGCACCACGTCGCCCAAAAATTGAGAACCAAAAGTTTGCCCCCAAAATCGGTGCGCGAAAGCTTCGTGCCGCGGTCCGAGGTGATCGCGAATTGGGGAGCGGTATCCCCGACGTTGACGAGGCGTTCTCGAAGGGAATCACCGACGATGGCGACGAGTCCAACGGCGAGGGTGGCGGCGGCGATTTTGAGCCACTGATCTGGATTCTGCATGGGGGTTAAAATATCTAGTGTATCCCTGTGCCTGATTCTCGCATCCTATCGAATGTAATGCTCATCACGCGTCGCGTTGAATTTTCCTCGTCCCACATCTGCCGGAACCCGCAACTGTCCGAAGAAGAGAACGTCCGGCTCTACGGCCCCGCCGCCAATATAAACGGCCATGGCCACAACTATGTGCTGGAAGTGACCCTGGCCGGCGATGTGGACCCGGTCACCGGGATGATCTACGACCTCAAAGATCTGAAGGACGTGATGATGGAAGAAGTGGTTGACCCGATGGATCATCGCCACCTCAACTACGAAGTCCCTCCTTTTGACAAGGTGATTCCGACGACGGAAAACCTGGCGGTCGAAATTTGGACCCGTCTGGACCGGCGTTTTCAGTCAGGGCCCGCCCGGCTGCACACCGTCCGCCTGTTTGAAACCGAAGACACCTGCGTGGAGTATCAAGGCGCCTAATGACGGTCAACCTGACGCGGAACTACCGCTTTGTGGCCTCCCATCGTCTCCATTTGGAACAGTTGGGCGCCGAAGAGAACCAGCGGCTCTTTGGCAAATGCAATAATCCCTACGGCCACGGCCACAATTATGTCGTTTCCATCACCGTCCGGGGCTCGGTGGACGAGCGGACCGGCTTGGTCGTCTCGCTCGCCGAACTCGATTCTCTCGTGCGGCGAGAGGTGTTGGATCGCTACGATCATCGCTATTTGAACGTCGATGTGCCCGAATTCGCGACCGTTCCATCGACGACCGAGAACATGGCGTTTGCGATTCGAGACCACCTGCAGCGCGAGTGGAAGGGCTCCTTGGGAGCCTCGGCCCCCCAACTGACCAACGTTCGAGTGCAAGAAACAAAACGAAACTCTGTCGAGCTCACGCTCATCGATTCAAGTGAAGATGAAACAACGTAAGCCTGTGGTTAAAATTGTTCCGGTGTCGCAGCAGGTGGACATTGCCTCGCATGCGAAGGAAATTCTGTCGGGTTTGGGCGAAGACCCTACCCGCGACGGCCTCTTGAAGACGCCCGAGCGCTACGAAAAGGCTATGCGGTTTCTCACGTCCGGCTATCAGGCCGACGTTGACAAGCTAATCAACGGCGCGTTGTTCGACGTCGACTACGACGAAATGGTCGTCGTGAAGGACATCGAGTTCTTTTCGATGTGCGAACACCACATGCTGCCGTTTTACGGCAAGGCGCACGTCGCCTACATCCCGAACGGCAAGGTGGTGGGCCTGAGCAAAATCCCGCGGATCATCGACGTGTTTGCCCGGCGCCTGCAGGTGCAGGAGCGCATGACCCAGGAGATCGCCCACACCCTGATGGATGTCTTGCAGCCGCGCGGAGTTGGCGTCATCGTCGAAGCCCGGCATTTTTGCATGATGATGCGGGGCGTCGAGAAGCAGCATTCCTCGACGGCGACCAGTTCCATGCTCGGCGACTTCCGAAACAAAGAGACCCGGCACGAATTTTTATCCCTCGTTCGCCATTCGAGCCTGCACGATTAGTAAACTAAAAGGAGCATGTCTGTTCCTTTTCGCCACTTCACTGCGCCGGATCTGTTCGGCGCCCCGATTGAGGTCGAGTTTCGGTGGATCCAAAACGGGATCTCGATCCGTCACGCCGATACCGTGGATGTGAAGTTTGAGATTGTCATGGAGGGGCGGCGCCAGGAGAGAGTCCTGGCGCTGCCCCATCCGCAGTTGTTGCGGGTGTCCGCGGAGTCGGGTCATCCGATCACCGATCCGTGGTGCAGCCGGATGGCGGCGCTGCATTTGAAGCACATGATTGAGTCGGGCGATGATTTTGAAAAAACGCTGGTGACCTTGACCGGGGACCAGATGAATGAGTACGCTAAAAAACTCAAACCCGAACTTGCCGAAGCGTACTAAACTTCGCTATTTTTTGGTTGTATTCGGTCGATAGTTTCGTATAAATCTGTAGCGATGGCCCCCCGTAGAGAGTGGCCCGTCTGGAGCGTGATTTCCCATGGTGAATTGTCCAAAGTGTGACGCGGTGATCGAAGTTGACGAGGATGAACTCGACGCCGGTGACGTTGTCGAATGTGAGGAGTGCGGTGCGGCGTTGCGCGTGCTGAGCACCGATCCTCTGGAGTTGGAGTCCGATAAGGACGACGACGATGAGGACGAAGACGACGTCGATGATGACGAGGAAGAGGATGAGGACGAAGACGACGAGTTCGACGATGAAGACGATGTCGAAGACGGCGATGACGAAGACGCAGACGAGAAAGACTGGTAGTCTGTTCCTCGCGCTGCTGGCCATCGCGGGAGGCTTATGGCTTCCCGCGAGCTCGCGTGGTCAGGAGAAGAAAGCTGCTTCGGTCATCGCCGGGACCGTCTTCCGCGAGCCCGGCTTCGCCCTGCCCGGCGCCGTCGTGACCCTCGAAGAGCTGGAACCAGCCGCCAAAGGCAAGCGCAGCAAACCGCAAAAGGTCTCCAGCGACGCCCACGGAGAGTTTGCCTTCCGTTTGCCGCCCTCGGAAACCAAGTTCAAGCTAACCGCGGTGGCGAAAGGGTTTACCACCCAAACCAAGGAAACGGCGGCCGTGCCCGGCGTTCGAGTCGATGTCTTCTTCGAACTGAAACCCGAATCCAGGTAGAATCATCTATAGGTGTATAGAACTCTTATGTCCCGTCCCATCTCCACGGTCGTTTTTCTGGTCGCATCTCTAGCGGTCGCGATGGCGCAACAGAGCACTCCATCGCCCGGAGGAACCTACGGCAATTGGTTGCCGGGTCAGGGCGGCAAGGGACAACCGAAAGAGGCTGCCAACACGCGGGCCGTGCAGGGCGCGGTGAAGTCGGCCGATGACCAAATCGTCGAAGGCGCCGTCGTCCAGATCAAGAACACGAAGTCGATGCAGGTGCGGAGCTTCATCACGAAGGCCGACGGCATCTTTACCTTCACCGGTTTGAGCACGGCGGCCGACTACGAAATCCGTGCATCCGCCAAAGGGTACGAAAGCCCGGTGCGAACGGTGAGTACGTTTGACGATCGGAAACGGGTCATCGTGAACCTGAAGCTCGAAAACAAGGTCGAGCCCCAAAAGGTCGAGCAAAAGAAGTGAACCGTCGGGCGTTCTTAAGCGCCTTCGCGGGAACGTCGACGCTCTGCGCCGCCGGCTCAACCATCCGTCTCAGCCGGCTGGACGGCCGACCGGAAGCGGTGGACTTCGCCGCCTCCCAGGCGACTGTACTCCTCTTCCTTTCCACCGTCTGTCCCATCTCCAACGCCTACTCCGACCGCATCAAGGGGCTCGTGGCTCGCTACGCCGGCCAGCCCGTGCGGATCCTGCTCGTGAATTCGAACGACAACGAAACCGTGGATGAGGTGCGGTCCTACGCCAAAGACGTGGAGTTCGCGGTGCCGATCTTCAAGGATTGGAGCAACGTCGTGGCAGACCGCTTCGATGCGCGGATGACGCCCGAAGCCGTTGTGGTGGATAAGGCCGGCGAGGTTCGCTACCAGGGTGCGATCGATGATGCCAAGAACCCGGCCCGGGTAAAGGTGGAGGCGGTACGTCTGACCGTGGACGCGCTGCTGGCCAAGCAGCCGACCGAGATTGGCCGAATTCGCAGCTTCGGCTGCACGATTAAGCGGGTACGGAAGGAACCATGAAGAAACTGATTGCCCTGATTGGGTTTGCCCTTTTGGGGGCGGAGACGCCTCTCGTGAAGGTGAACGAGACGTTGTACCCGAAGCTGATCGCCGAGCGGAAAGGGAAAGTGGTGCTGGTCGACTTCTGGGCCACGTGGTGTGTGCCGTGCCGGAAGGAGATGCCGCTCGTGGCCAAGCTGGAAGCGAAGCTGAAAGCCAAGGGCTTCGTCGTGGTGACGATTTCGTCCGATGAGTTGGACAACGAGCCCGCTGCGCGTGCGTATTTGAAAGAGGCGGGGATCACGACGACCGGCTACATCAAAGCGCCGAAGGACGACGACGCCTTTATCCGTCAGATTGACCCGAAGTGGGGCGGCGAGTTACCGGCGCTGGTGCTTTACGACAAGACTGGAAAGAAAGTGAAGATCTGGAAAGGGGAGACGGCGATCGCCGAGATCGAAGCCGCCGTCTCCAAGCTGCTTTAGAATCGATACACCTTTTGCAGATAGCCGAGTTTACCGGCAACCCCGGGGGCGGACCATTGCCGAGCCCCTCGATCTTGGTGCCCCAGGCAAACGTCTACCTTCTCGATACTTCCGATGCTGGGTTAAATGGCTCCGAACCGGTGGCGATCAGAAGCTTGGCGTAAGGGGTAACGGGGATGACGAGGTGCAAAGTGACCTGATGTCCGAATCTGGCTGATTTACGGGACAGTCCACGCTCCTTGCCCTCCCCACGGTTGGGTTGCTACTACCGTCGAATTGGTCGTCGACACCCAGATTTGGGAAGCGGTATAGATAATCTTTCGACCGGCGAAGCTCGGCTTGAACGTAAGCCCTGCAACGACCGTCATTATATTTCCAGAGAAAGTGGCGGACGAGGTTAGGCCCGACAAACGACACTGGCTGTTCTCTACTGTGGTACTGGATCCAGGAGCAACTACGGTCGGCATCGTGCCTGACCCGGAGTCATCGACAAGAAAGAAAACACCGTACTCTTGAGCGTAGGCGACGTAACAGGCATCGGAGCCAATGACGTCTCTTCGGATCAACATCCAGCTCCGCATGAACGGGCTACCCGACTGGGCTGACGACTTTTCAAACGTTGCGGTGA
>JAPKZA010000215.1:0-20639 GCA_026394015.1 Acidobacteriota bacterium | reverse complement strand
GGAACCAGTCCCGGAAAGGGGGGACACGCTGGTGGTTCGGGGGTACGTTAGAGTGGTCTGCGGAACCCGCCAAACACCCATCCACTGCCAATCAGAATTATTAAGCACGGTACCGCCTCCGCCAGGATCACGATACCCGTCTGCTGCGGCCGCATGCACGATCACGTCTTTGGCGAAGGCCGGTTGCTTAAACGTCAGACTCAGATTCCAGGTTATGGTGTCGCCAGACGGGCTAATGTCGGTGTTGGTCGTGGTCAGCTTGCATTGGCTGTTCTCTACCGTCGCACCGACAACGTTCGTGGTGGAGCCCGTGATTCCTGGGACGACAGAGCTTGCACTGGTGGAGCTGTCGTTCTGCAACGACACTTGTCTATGCTGCTGGTCATACGCCAGATAGCAGGCAGCGTTGGCATTGAGCCCGTCCCTTACCAATACGTTCATAATCGTGAGTTCCTTTTTTGCCAAAGGATGCTTGAAAACGACCGACAGCGGGCTTGCTACCGTGCCGGAGCCAACCGTCGGCGTGATGAGCGAGACAATCGGCCGACGGCTTTGCGGAGTCCATCGCACGGCTGTAACCGAAGAATCAAAAGCTCGAATCCAGGACAGGCGAGTAACGGCGGCGCGAAAGGTAACGGGAACCGTCAGAAAGGTGTCCTGCCCGACAATCGACTTGGCGATGGTTCCGGTCGCGCTCGCCATCGAGCATTCCGTGTTTTCTAGCGCGCCTCCGGACGCGGAGACCGGCGCAGTACCAGTGTCGTTCATTAACTCGTGGGTGCCAGCGGCAGGGTAATATCTAATCCAGCAGCCGTTCGGTTCAGTCGCTTCACGGTTGAAGAGGATTTCGACTCTCGTGACGGAAGAGGGGCTTCCAGCGTGCGTCACGATCGCAGAGAACGTTCGATAGCCTGCCGCCTCCACGTAACTCCGGTCGGATGGTTCTAGCGAGACAGCGGTTGGAGGACCCGCTGTCGCGTACGGAGCGATCGAGTGGGGTCCCTCGAAATTTTCACCCGCGACATAGAGCCAAGGCCGCATGGCGACCTGCCCACCACGGGCAGAGTACAGATTGCTTTGCAGGAATCCAGCGGCGTTCCATCGGGCGTGAGCGGGGGAAAAACCGTCGGCGATGGTCGCTTGGTTTCCGTTAGTTTCGCCGAAAACAATCAAGTTTGACGAACGTCCATTGTCGATCACATATTTGTTTACCGCATTGTAGAGTGCCTTCGAGATTTGGGTGGAATCCTCATGCGTGCAACCGTTAGGGGATGTGTTGAGGCCATCGAGATTCGTCCCTTTACAATTGTGGCTATGAACGTTGATCGCCGTCGTTTGGAAACGCCCAGGGTGGACGCTCATTTCTGGCATACCGACGAATCGACACGTCTCTCGAGCCGCCGGATCGCTGCAGGCGGAGTTCCGAGCCGAGGCATCGAGGCAAGAACCGAGCCCAGCCGTGCCGTCCTGAGTTGAATCTGTTGAACGATCAGAGGGGGGGAGCAAGAATGGCGGCTGGCCAAATCGCTTCCCGACGAGAGCTGCACCGAGGGACGAGAGTTGGGGCAGTTGCCCCGGGTCTTCGTTGCCCCAAGTGCCGAACGGAGACACACAATAGGTCAAGGGATTTGTGACGACGGAGGGCTTCTCCATTTGCATCGAATAGGTAGCGAGGCCAGGCACAAAGCCTCGGCTCAATAGGCGGTCCTGGATCTCTTTCAAAACATCAACGCCAGTTGTAAAATCGTAGATGAATCGCCCTTGTGCCGTGACGCGCAGTACGCTCATTTCATTCATGAGATCGACATCCCCAAGTTGTAGATTCTTAGCTGCGGCAATCTCAAAAACTTTGTCCATTAGATTTAGAAACTTCGCCCAGCCGCCCCACTTGCCTATACCTGTACCCGTGAAATAAGGGTTGACGGCGGCCTCGTAGTAGGCCGAATTGGCAAAGGTCCCGTCTTCCATACCATCTTCCTTTGGACAAGGAGGCGAGCCCAATATCTGACCGCAGAGAGGTTCGTGAACGTAGCCGTAGGGTGACCACGGTGCGAAGCGAATTGGACGAAGACCTGTTCCCAAAGTCGCTGGTTCCCCAGCGGGAAGGATAACCGTGCAGCCGAACTGCCCTACCGACATTGCATTCGGACATGGGACAATTCGGTCATTTCCGGCCCAATCCTCTCGGACAATCGGTGTCGGAGTGATACGTTGGATGCCATAACTTTTTAGATCATCCAGGAAGGCAGCCATATTCGTTGCCCAAGCTGCTGAAACGTTGTTCGACGTATTGTTTTCCCAGTTGGGGAAGGGAGTGCTTTGGTATCCGCCGCCAATTGTAAACATGAACCGAACTCCCGTTACTCCCTGCCGAACATAATTATTCGGATCGTACTCGGCGTGCGAAGGGTTGTCCGTGAACATCCGCTTGACGCATTGGCGGCGGGTCCACGCGGTTGGACAACCTACGAACGAACCGAGCTCGTGCGGGTTGGGGGAGGTGTAAAGATCGAATTGGAGCGGCCCAATGTTGATTTCAGTTCTCGCCGGAGCAATTCCTGGACCTGCGAAAACGAGGGAACAGCCAAGGGTAAGGAAGCCAAGTGCGTTCCTAAGTGGGGCGAATAGAGTACATTTCATTTCGTCAGACTCCTTTATCTCATTGCAGGTGGATTCGAACTTGCTGGGTGCCACTCGAGAAGGCGGGGGGGCCCTGAATCCGTACCCGGATAGCGCCAGACGGTAGACCACCTGGCACAACTACATTGATTTGGTCCAGCCCAACAAAGCCTGGAGTAGCACCGCTAAAGGCGGCCTTCACTACCAAACTCTCGAACTCGACGTTGGGCTCGAAGGCATACCGCAACAGCGGCGAGAATGGTGCGGGAGAACCGATCGCCGGGGCTTGGCCCAAGACCAGACCTCGGCCCAACCCGGTTCCAAAGATCACAATCGTCTCTCCACTGCGAGTAGGGGCCAAGGGAGTGACTATGCTGAAGTCGCTTCCATGAACTATCGCGGGTTGGGATGGATCGAGCATGAAGATGCCCATCTTTCCCGCTTCCGGACTCGAGGTCGCGTGAACCGAATAGCCTAACTTCCCATCCCGGAGGACCCCAATCGCCTGGGCTGCGGTCACGGAAACCCATGGGATTTGCGCATTCACCTGTTGGTTTTCGCTCCCGCCTGCGACAGCGAGCACCGGGAAGTATTGTCCAGATGCTATGACTGAAGTTCCCGCTAGTTCAGAACTGACGGGAAGTCCGGTCGCGCTTTCGATTCCGGGGGTGCTGGTCATTCCCGTCCCGAAAATGGTGACCAAAGCACCGGGGGAAGGTATCCCAGGCAGAAAACTGGCTGCGTTTACTACGGCAGCCCCCACAAACCTCGGGCCGTCGGCATCAAACCCGATTTTTGAGGCCGTGGCCGTTCCATTCACCAAGCGGCTTGGTAGGAGGTTCGGCATCAACCCGTATCCCGCGACATAGGCCATATCCTGTTCGTCGAAGGCAACTGCTGCGACGCGGCTGCGCCCGCCCTCGCGCATCAACCCGATCTCGGAAGCAAACGTCATCTCCTTCCCATCAGCTGCGAGTAGGAATAGGTATTGCACCTCACAGCTTTCCAGGCGATTGAGATAGCAAGAACGCGGAGCTTGGACTTCCCGCTCTTGCAATTGCAGGCGGGAATAGGATGCTTGGGCGGCGGAAGCTCCGACAAGAGCTTCGCCTCGGCTGTTCACTGCAATGCCGAAGGGCGAACCCGTCTGCCGCACGACATGGGAGCGAAAGACGTAACTTACCTCGCTCAATGACGGCGAGATCTTTACAACAAAAATAATCAGTTCTGTTCCAGGTGGTACAACAGGAGGTGTTTGTCCTGAGGGGTAGGGAAAGTCCGCGGCGGCCGCGCCGGTCCCGACGATATAGAGATTCCCCGTTCGGTCCCGAGCGATTCCACTGAGAAGATCGTTGGAGGCTCCACCGAAGTAGGTCGAGACAATGAGGGATGCGCCATCGCGGGAGAGGCGCGTTAGAAATCCGTCGGCCGCGAGCAGAAACCGGTCAGGGAGGTTCTCCTCGGGATGCGATTTCCGCGTTCCCTGTAGAGCCCCGGGGGTCACAGGGTAGTCGGATGAAAGTGTTGAACCAGCCGCTGTCACTTGGCCTAGTTCGTCGATGACGATCCCGCGAAGAAACTCAGCAGAGGAGCCGGAAAGGTACGTCAAATAGTCAAACGCTTCGCCATTCGGCTTGATTTTGCCGACGAAAGCGTCAGGACAAGCCGGAATCGCGGCGATGCACGCCGCCGCCTTCGGTGTGCGTTGAAACGCATTCGGGGTCGTCGGCAGCGGATTGCCGCTCGTCGTCCCCCCGACGAAAGCGCTCCCATCGGTGGACACTACGATCGCGTTTCCGGCACTCGTATAAAGAAAACCGTCGTCCCCCGGGAAGAACTGGTAGGCTCCGCCGAAGACAAAGGAATAAGCCAGTTCCGTCCCGTCCGCGTTGATTTTTGCGACGAAGATTCCTCCCCGCAGATTTGACAAGCCGCCCTTCACCGGGAACTCACCCGCGGTGGTACCGGTTACATAGGCATTGCCAGCAGCATCAACGGCGATGGCGCGGCCTTCGTCAAAGCCAGGGCCGCCGAGAAACACTGCGTATTCAAAATCGGTCCCTGCCTTGTTCAGCTTGACAACGAATGCATCTTCCGCGCCGCCTAACTTTGATTGAATGGGGCTGGAGTTAGGCAGACCATTCGGATCGGTAATACTACCCGTCACATACGCGAAACCCTGCTTATCCACCGCAATTCCAGTGGCGCGACAACCACCGGCCCCACGAGTTCCAGATACAAAGCCGCTTCTCGACCCACCGCCGAACGTCGCCCCGTAAATAAGGTACGGGTCGATGACGAGCAGACGCTCCTTGTCGTAGTCACCGACTCGGAAGCCGAAGGCACCGCTTGATCGGCGAATGAACTCGCCGGTAATCGTTCGCTTTGGTTCCGTGCCCGGTTGATAGAGCCGGGGTGCGGAGTGGCGGATGGTTACGCCGGATTTGCTGATTTTCAGGTCTCCGTTGGGCAAAATCACGCTCTCCGCCTTCGGGTAGGAGAAGCGAATACGGTTCGGGTCGGCCCCAGGGCCGACCTCCCAGTCATACTCAAGTTCGTCGCCTTTTGCATAAACCAACAGATCGATGCCGGGATAGACGGCGTGGTATCGCACGGCGCGAAAGTTGGGGATCCCCGACTTCCAAGTTCGCGGATCCTCACCAGAGAGGTAACTAGTTCTGCCGATTAGTTGCCTTTCGCCAGTTAGCTTCGGGCGGTCCGGCCCGTGTCCCAGAATGCGATAGTCCAGCGAGACGCCGTGGCGTACTACCTGAATGTGATCGTCGTGCAACATCACGATGCCGTCGTTGAACCGGGCAAGGAATGCAGCCGATTTCACGTTAAATTGCCCGCGATTCTCCTCGAATACGAGCGGAATCGAGGGTATTCGATCGACCGTATCGGCGGCGCTCAGCGCAGCAAACGGGAGAAGCGAAAACCCGGCGAGCAGCGAGGCGAGCCGTATCGGAAGAACTTGCATTGGAACCCCTTAGTCGATCCGGACGGACACTTTCGACTGACCGAACGCGTCACGCTCCAACGCGGACCCGAGGTCACGTTCGAGTCCCATCGCAGAGCCTTTACTATCGCTGGCTCTTAGCGCTGATTCCCACCGGAGAATCATGGCACGATTTCTAGGAACGGCAATCTCATACGTCGTCAGTGAGCCGACGCGGCCCACGCGATAGGCGCGCCGAAAAAATACGCCAGGAATCGAAATTCCTACGGGGCTCTTAACCTCTTGCGCCAATCGATCCGTCGCATCTGCCACTTCAATTCGAATCAGTTCGCCAGAGACGATTTTCGTGTCAGGAATGGTGTTCGCAGAGGCCCGGCCGATGGAAACGTAAGTGGACCGGCTACCCCACTCGCACGAAGAGAGGTGGTACTTCGCTGTCCCGTGGGCGCAAACAATATAGGTCCCTTGAGCTAAACGATTAAGCCGAAAGATACCGTCTTTTCCCACTTGGAGAGTGTAGGACCTTCCCGGGGAAATAATCGGCGAACTTCCTGGCGACCGTGCGGCGATGTAAGTCCCGACCTGAGTAATCTGCACGGTCGCGCCGGGCAACAGCCTCCCTTGTTCGTCGTTAACTCGCCCTTCGAGCACCGACGTCATCGGGTCAGGCGGCAGTTCCAGACCGGTCAGGGGGGGGGGGGGGGGGGGGGGGGAGAAGGATTGGTGCTTGCCCATAAGAAGCACCGAGGATGCATGCGAACAATAACGGAATCTTTGTCGGCATTGTTTACTTCCTGCCCAAGTGTGTGCTTGTTGTCGTGCCCTGTCAAGCAAAAAATTGTGATCGATTCAACTTTATTTAGCGTTCGAAATCACTTTGTAATATAGGTCTCGCGGAGGAAGTCGGAGCCATCCGGGCTGCCTCGCGTCACACCCCTTCGGTTCCCCCTCAGGCATTTTCGTCGCGCCAAAGCTCTTACTTCGTCCAATCAATTCCAAAATAAAATTGTTCGGCCTGCTGCCACAGCGTCCTTCGAAAATGACCACCACTACTTCTCGATCCCGCTATAACCGATCAACATCGCGGTCGGGCCTTTGCGGCATCGTATCCGTTCAACGGCTTCTCACTGGTACGGACCCACAGGCCGCCCATCGTCCCGACAAACGCCACCAGAATCGCTCAGGTACCGATCAGCTTCATCCTACGCTTGTGATTCGCAACAAGCCCGAGGGTCACGGAAGAGTTGCGCTGATTGGCTTCGCGAAGGATTTCGGTGATGGGCCGTCCGCTCCGCTGCTGAGCACGAAGGACCGCGACGGGTCGGTGATCTTGCTCAATGACGACATCTATACCTTGCGGCACGCTAGCCAGCACGGCACGAAGATCGCTCGCTACCTCGGCTGCGCTCATGGGTACGGTTGCCATTGCTTCCACTATGGCTCTAACTCCTAATCTTCGTATAACTCGGCAGCTTCCGCGTCCAGAGAGCGTGCGCCGTCGCCGCCCGCCCGAGTGCAGAAGGCTGTTAATGTGTCGCCGTTTGACGTTTCCGGTTCCGCACGTACCCCGGGGGGCGGGAAGGCGGGGCATCGAACCCCGCCTTCCCGCGTGAGCCCACCCGAAAAGCGTTCGAGGCTCCAGACGCCCCCAGAACCGCTCCGGTACCGACCCATTTTCTCGCTTTACTCGTGCTGCGCAGCAAGTTCAATATGGGTCTTCACAAGGTGTTCATATTTATTTTCGGCGACTAAACCCTATTGCTTGCAATACCAACACGGCTCGCCAGCCCCCTCGTCCAGCTAAATTCCTTGACGCCCATGTGCTAGATTTTTAGTGCGAAGGCGCTCTTCCAAACTTGCTGCTCGGCAGCGGTTCGGCAGCAGCGCCTTTTTCATTTCCAAGGAAGATTTCTATGTCCAACCAACCAACGGATGAACAAAAGCAGCGTCGTGCCGAAGCCTCTCGGCAAAACGGTCGCAAAGGAAAAGGGCCCGCCTCGCCCGCTGGCAAGTACCGCAGCTCCATGAATGCGATCACCACCGGCCAACATGTCGAGTTACACAAAGAAGACCTGCCGTCTTTCTTTAACTTGCTCTCCCTGGATGATCGGGCAGACTACGTCCGCAGCATCCATGCACATTACCGAAAATTCAAGCCGGACTCGGATGTCGAGCAAGGCTACGTCCGCCGCATGGTCTCCGAACTGTTCAGCTTCGATCGCAATACGTCGCTTTACACGCGAGCCATGCAGGAAGAACTCGATACCGTCCTGCGGGAGTACCCCGATATCGATGTCGACACTCAATTTCTCAACGGCAACAAACGGGCCATCGGACAAAAGGAGCTCTTCCGAACCATCGAGCGCAGCAAAAAAGCGCATTTGCAAGCCTACGAAAAGTTAATGAAACTCCTGGCCCAATCCAGAAAGTTGTTTCCGTTGCAACCGCCGGAGCCGGTCGATATCTCCCCCGACACGAAGACGTTGGAGGACCCCGGCCCGGCTCCAGAAGTCGTCGCCGAACTGCTCGCCTTGGCCGACCAGGCCAAAAAGGAACCTAGCTTTGTCCCGCCGGCCTATGTCCTCAACTTCTTGGAAGATAAGGACTGTATGCAACGTTTGGCCCCAAATTACGATGTTGAGGATTTGCTCGTCCGCTTCGGCCGGGTCAAGCCACCGATAGCCGCCTAACTGGCCTCGGCCGCGGAGCAGTTAACCCTGAGAATACAAGCACGGCGCAAAGCGCACACCCGAAGTGTGTTCGGTCGCCCGGCCTAGTTCGCAATCGGAATGTCGGCCATGTCATGAAACGCGTCCGGCGTCTCAATCGCCAGCGCCACCGTCGGCCCCGTCGGGGCATTCGTCGGAATCGTGAAGTTGATCTGATACAACCCGGCCAACCCTGGCGCCAAACCCTTAAACAGCACCGTCGCCTGCCGCCCCCCCACGTAGACCTTCACGTCCGCCGTCACCAAACTCAACGGGCTCGCCGATGCCGCCGCCCCGTCCCGACCCGCCGGATTCACGGCCCCTAACCCCGTCAAAAACAGTTGCACCGTCTCTCCCCGCCGCGCCCCGCTCGTCGGGCTAATCAACGTGAAGTCCGCCCGCAGCAGCGCCGCCGGCCCCGTCCCCGCCGGCGGAATTGTGAAGATCCCCGGCGACGTCCGCCCCAGTGGCAACTCCACCGTGTTGGACCGCGTCGTCCCGTTCACCACCTGCAAAGTCGCCGTCGTCCCGGTCGCCCCGAATGGCACCAGCGCGCTGATCTGCCCCGCACTCACGAAGTACAACGGTGCCGCCGTACCGTTCACCAGCACCTGCACCCCGTTCAACGTCGTCGGAAACGGCAGACTCGACGCCACCGTCGTCGCCCCCGGGATCGACGGAGACAGCCCTCCCCCAAAGATCGTAAAGAACGACCCCGGCGACAACGGCGCCCCCACCGGCGCAAAGCTCGCCGCGTTCAACACCCCCTGCGGGTTGATGAAGACCCCCGTCCCCGTCGCCGACGCAGCCCGCACCCCCAGCAGCAACTCGTAGTTGTTGTTGTCCACCGTCGATAGCCCGCTCGCCGCATAAAGCTCCCCGCCGTTCCCTAGCCGCAGCCGGTTCAACTCTAACGATCCCGTCCCATCCCCCGTCAAGCTATAGCTGTTCACCCCCGTGAAATCCAGCACCCCCTCCGCCTGCCGCACCCGTCGACTCGATACCATCCGCCCCGTCCCGTTCGCGTTGCTCGCCCCCGCATAGTTCCCCGCCCGACCCGCTTCAAATCGAAGTCCCCCGTGGAAGTACAACCCCCGCAGGTTCGCCGCCGTTGCCGTTCCCGTAAACCCCTTTACCGCCACAAACAGGTCATGCCCCGCCGCCGCCGTCGACCCGCCCAGCAGAATGTTCCCATCCGCCGAAAGGTACACCGCCCGCCCCCCGCTCAGCAGTTGCGTCGTCGCCGTCAGCCCCGTCCCCACCGGAAAGTTCGCCGTCCCGCTCCCGTCCCCGGTCAGCGCATACGATGCCGCCGCCACCGTCTGCGTCGTTGCCCGATCGCCAAGGTTCACCGCCTTCCCGTTCACGCTCACGTCCCCAAAGCTCCCGTTCCCCCCCGCGTTCAACCGAAAGCTCGTGTTCCGCAAGTTCACCGCCGACCCCCCCGGAAACTCCAGCGTCTGCCCCTGATACGCCCCCGTCAGACTCAGGTTGCTCACCGTCCCTGTCGGAGCCGGCACCGCGATAAACAGGTCTGCCACCCCGCCGCTCCCTTCCGTCGTCGACCCCACCACCGCCCCCGGGCCAATCCCCGCATAGATCTCGCTCCCGGCCCGCTGCAAGTTCGATAGGGTCACATACCCCGTACTCCGAACCGTGTAGGTACCGCTCCCGCTCAGCGCCACCGGCGCCGCCGCGCCCACAATCTGCGACCCCACACAGCTGTACCCTCCAGCCCCATTAAAGGTGACCGAACCATAGAAGGTCCGCATCTCACCCACCGCCCCCGTCGCCGTCGTCGTCATCAACAGGTGGCGCGCGAAGTACTTCCCGTTTAAAGTGGTGTTCGAAGGAGCCTGCGCAAGCAGCAATTTCGAGCTAAGAAGGGTAAGAGCTACGACGAACCGAATAGAAGCGCACAGGCCGCGTAGGCCCGGCACTAACGGGCGAGGAACTCGCCCATCCTGCCGGGCCGAAGCGAGTCCGTTGTGCGCGTGTTCATCAGAGGTAGGCATAAGCATAGTTTAGTGACCTGACAATAGAAACTCCATTCCCGCTCGAGTGTTTCGATAATCGACCGCCCAACAGGGACATATCATGAAGACCCCAATCCTGCTCATCCTTTCCACGGGCCTCCTCTCCGCCCAGTCCGAACCCGCCGAGTGCGCCTTCTTCGGCCCCCAGCACGACCGCATCGCCTCCGCGGGCCGGAACGCCCTGCCGGACTTCCGCCGCGGTGCCCTCACCACGCAAGTCGTCAGCTCTCTCCCGAACTTCGTCCCGGGCGGCAGCCGCACCAACTCCCAATTCCAGATCGACCAACTCCCGCTCATCGATAGGCATATCTTTGGAACGCTCGCGGAAAAGGGCGTCACCCCCGCCGACCGCTCCTCCGACCCCGAGTTCCTCCGCCGCGTCTCGCTCGACCTCACCGGTCGCATCCCCGACGCCGCCCGCCTCAATACCTTCCTCGCCGATACCCGCTCCAACAAGCGCGAACTCTTGATCGACGAACTCCTCGCCAAGCCCGAATGGACCGACAAGTGGACCATGTTCTTCGGCGATCTCTATAGGAACAACCAGCGCAATACCCAAATCAATCGTTACCCCTCCGGCGTCGTCGCCTTCAACGATTGGATCCGTACTTCGCTCCAGTCCGGCAAGCCCTACAATCAAATGGCCTCCGAAGCCATCGTCGCTTCCGGTACCGATAGCTACTCCCAGGGCGAACTCAACTATTTGGCCGGAGCCTACGTCACCGGCGGTCCCATGCAGGACGTCTACGATGCCCAGGCCGCCGATATCGCCAAGGTCTTCCTCGGCATGTCCCACCTGAACTGCATCCTCTGCCATAACGGCCGCGGCCACCTCGATACCCTCTCCGTCTGGGGCAAATCCGCCACCCGCCAACAAGCCTGGGGCATGGCCAGTTTCCTCTCCCGCACCCTCTCCGTCCGCCGCCCCATCAACACCGATAGCTTCAACCCTTACAAGTGGACTATCGAAGACTCCACCGCCATCCGCTTCGACTACCAACTCAACACCACCACGGGCAACCGGCCCGCCCGCGCCCCGCTCGGCACGCTCTCCACCATCGCCCCCTCCTACATATTCTCCAGCCGCGGCCCCCGCGCCGGCGAATCCTACCGCACCGCCCTCGCCCGCGAAGTCACCTCCGACCTCCAGTTCTCCCGCGCCATCGTCAACTACATCTGGGAGCAGTTCTTCACCCGCGCGCTCGTCACCCCCTCCGACGGCTTCGACCCCTCCCGTCTCGATCCCGACAATCCGCCGCCCGAAGGCTGGCCCCTCCAAGCCACCCATCCCCGCTTGCTCAACGAACTCGCCCAAGCCTTCGTCGACAATGGCTACAACATCAAGTGGCTCATGAAGCAACTCGCCTCCAGCGAGGCGTATCAGATGTCCTCCCGCTACCCCGGCACCTGGGATCCCCAGTGGGAACCGCTCTTCGCCCGCAAACTCGTCCGCCGCCTCTGGGGCGAGGAGATCCATGATTCGCTCACCATGGCCAGCGGCGTCCTCGGCTCCTATGATCTCGGTCGCAGCTACCCCGGCCTCTCCACCGTCAACTACGCCATGAAGAACCCGGAGCCCGTCAGCACCCCGGACCGCAACGGTGCCGTCTCCCGCTTCCTCGATGCCTTCCTCCGCGGTGACCGCGATGAAGAAGAACGCCGCGCCGAAGGCTCGATCTCGCAAGCCCTCGGCCTCATGAACGACCCCCTCGTCATGTCCCGCATCCGCGGCACCGGCACCGGTGCCAACGCCAATCTCCTGCTTGTCCGAAACCTCTCGAAGTCGGACGCCGAACTCACCGATACCCTGTTTCTAACCGTCCTCTCCCGCGTCCCCACCGACGCCGAACGCACGGCCGCCCTCGCCCAACTCCGCACCGGAAACCGCACCCAGGCCGCCGAAGACCTCCTCTGGAGCCTCTTCAACAAAGTCGACTTCATCTTCAATTACTAAGGAGCCAGCCATGCATCGTCCCTTCTCCTCTGCCCCTCATCTCTCCCGCCGCAACTTCTTTGAAGTGCTCGGCTCCGGCGTCACCGGCTCCTATCTCGCCGGTCTCCCCCTGCGCGCCGCGGATACGCGACCCGCCGTCACGCCCCAAAACAAAGCCAAAAACGTCATCTTTATCCTGATGACCGGCGCCCCCTCTCACGTCGATACCTTCGACCTCAAGATGACCAACGGCGTCACCCCGTCGAACTTCAACCCCGCCACGGTCAACGGCATCTATTGGCCCACCGGCCTCCTCCCCAAAATCGGCGGCCAACTCGGCAACATCGCCGTCGTCCGCTCCATGCGCAGTTGGGCCCTCGTTCATTCGCTTGCCCAAACCTGGACGCAGATCGGCCGCTCCCCCGCCGCCGCCCTCGGCGACGTCGCCCCCCACATCGGCAGCGTCGTCGCCCTCGAAAAGGAAAAGGAACGCACCCCCAGCCAGGTCTTCCCCACGTTCCTCGCCCTCAACGCCGGCAACGCCGCGGGCTCCGGGTACTTCTCCGCCACCTACGCCCCCTTCAAGCTCAACCCCGCTCCCACCGGCATCCCCAACACTTCCAACACCGACGGCCAAACCCGCCATGAAAGCCGCCTCAAGTTCCTACGGTCCTTCGACGGCACCCTCCGCGCCGACAACAAGTCCTACAGCGACTACGACGCCTTCTACAACGCCGCCAATGGCATGATGTTTAACGCCGCCGTCACCAGCGCCTTCACCTACTCCACTGCCGAAAGCACCCGCTACGGCAACAACGCCTTCGGCAACGCCTGCCTGGTCGCCAAGCAGGTCCTCGCCGCCAATCAAGGCACCCGCTTCATCCAAATCAACATCGGCAACTGGGACCACCACAACGATATCTACGGCACCGAAACCCCCACCGGCAACAACCTCTATACCCTCGGCAAAGTCTTCGACGATGGCGTCGGCACCCTCCTCGCCGACCTCGCCGCCAACGGCTCGCTCAAGGAAACCCTCGTCGTCATCGCCGGCGAATTCGGTCGCACCACCGGCCGCCTCTCCAATACCGGCGGTCGCGACCACCACCTCCAGCAGTTCGCCGCCTTCGCTGGCGGCGGCGTCAAAGGCGGGCGTGCCCTCGGGGCCACCGACGCCACCGGAGGCGACGTCGCCAACGGCAACTACGGCTGGAAAGCCAACCGCTACGTCCACCCCGAAGACGTCGAAGCCACCATCTACTCCGCCCTCGGCATCGATTGGACCAAGCAACTCGATACACCCTTCGGCCGAACCTTCGAGTACGTCCCCGACGCCGCCGACGGCCTCTACATGCCTATTGACGAACTCTGGGGCTAAACCACCCGTACATCGCCGGCAGCAAAAACAGCGTCAGGATCGTCGAAGAGCCCAACCCGCCAATCACCACCGTCGCCAGCGGGCGCTGCACCTCGGAGCCCGCCGACGTCGATAGCGCCATCGGCAGAAAACCCAACGCCGCCACCAGCGCCGTCATCAACACCGGCCGCAACCGCGACGCCGCCCCGGCCCGTATCGCGTGCTCGCCGTCGCCCGTCTCTTCCTTGATCCGGTTGATCTGGCTCACCATCACGATCCCGTTCAACACCGCGACGCCGAACAAGGCGATGAACCCAATCGATGCCGACAGGTTCAAGTTCATCTCCCGCAGCCACAGCGCCGCCACCCCGCCCACCAGCGCAAACGGCACGTTCGCCAGAATCAGCATCGCCTGCCGGAACGAGTTGAACGTCAAGTACAGCAACCCGAAGATCAACGCCAAAGACGCCGGCAGCACCAGCAACAGCCGCTTCGTCGCCCGCTCTTGATTCTCAAACTGCCCGCCCCAATCGACGAAGTATCCCGCCGGCACCGTCATCGCCGCCTCGACTCTCGTCTTCGCGTCAGCCACGAACCCACCCAAATCCCGGCCCCGTACATTCGACTGCACCACAATCCGCCGCTGCCCGTTCTCCCGGTTGATCATCTCCGGCCCCCGCGCCACAGAGATCTTCGCCACCTGCCCCAACGTCACCCGCTCCCCCGCCGGTGCCCGCATCCGAATGCTGTTCAACGCGTCCGGCGTCCGCCGATACTCCTCCGGCAGCTTGATCACAATCGGGAACCGCCGCTGCCCTTCAATCATCTCCGAAACATGGCGGCCGCCCACGGCGGACTCCACCACCTCCCGCACCTCCGATACGTTCATCCCGTACTTAGCCAACTGCGCCACGTCCGGCTCCACCCGTAATTCCGCCGTCCCCGAGATCACTTCCATCTGCGTATCCGCCGCCCCCGGCGTCTGCTCCAGCGCCCGCAACGCCTTCTGCGCCAGCGCCTCCAACACCTCCGGGTTCTCCCCGAAAATCTTCACCGCCACATCGGCCTTGATCCCCGAAATCGTCTCGTCGAGCCGCATCGCCATCGGCTGCGTGAAGTTGTAAGCCACCCCCGGTACCGCCTGCAGCGCCTCGTCCATCTTCACAATCAGCCCCTCTTTCGTCTTCGCCGTCGTCCATTGCTCAACCGGCTTCAGCAGAATGTAGACGTCCCCCTCGCTGATGCTCATCGCGTCCAGCGCCAGGTCGCTCCGCCCCAGTTTCGTCACGACGCCTGTCACTTCCGGAAAGGTCATCACCACCTGCTCCACCTTCTGGCTCAGCGCCACGGATTCGCTCAGCGAGATCCCCGGCAGCTTCTTCGACTGAATCAGAATCGAGCCCTCCTCCAGCTTCGGCATGAACTCCGTGCCGATGTAGCGCAGCGACACAATCGCCGCCATCGCCAGCAGCGCCCCAAACGCCACCGTCAACTGCCGATGCCCCAGTACGAACTCCAACCGTCGCGAGTACACCCCGCGTACCTTCTCAAACCAGCCGTCGTCCGAGTGCGCCTTCACGCCGCCCGCCAACGCAAAACTCGCCAGCACCGGCATCGCCACCAGCGCCAACACCAACGATCCTAAAAGCGCCGAACACACCGTCACCGCCATCGGCCGGAACAACCGCCCCTCCAATCCCTCCAGGAAAAACAGCGGTAGATACACCGCAATGATGATCCCCACCGCGAACACAATCGGCCGCGCCACGTCCGCCGCCGCATGCCGCAGCGTGTCGATCACGGATTCATGATCCCGCAGCGCCAACCGCGCCACCGCGCTCTCCATCATCACCACCGCCCCGTCCACGATCATCCCGAAATCCACCGCGCCCAGGCTCATCAGGTTCGCCGAAATCCCGAAGTACCGCATCCCGATGAACCCAATCAGCATCGACAGCGGAATCACCAAAGCGACGAGAAGCGCCGCCCGCACGTTGCCCAAAAACACGAGCAGCACCAGCAGCACCAGCGCCCCGGCCTCCAGCAGATTCCGGCTCACCGTCCCGATTGTCCGGTTGATCACCTCGCTTTGGTCGTAGAACGGAACCAGCTTCACGCCCTCCGGCACCCGGATCTGCGACAGCCTCTGCTTCACCCGTTCAATCACGTTCCGTCCGTTCTCGCCTTTCAGCATCACGGCCACGCCGCCCACCGTCTCGCCCTTGCCGTCCCGCGAAATCGCCCCCTGCCGCTGCATCCCCCCTGTCTTGATCTTCGCCACGCTGCCCAACAAAACCGGCGTCCCGGCGTTCGTCTTCACGACGATCTTTTCGAGGTCCTCCCGCCGCTTCACCCGGCCCAGCCCAATCAGCGTGTACTGCTCCGAGGCGTGCTCAATGTACCCGCCGCCGAAGTTTTCGTTGTTCTCGGTCAGCCGCGCAAACACCTCCTTCACGGTCAGCCCGTACTGCTCCATCGCCCGCGGATCAATCTCCACCTGCACCTGCTCGGTCTCCCCGCCCCAGGAATCCACTTCGTTGATGCCGCGCACGCTCCGCAACTGCGGCTTAATCTGCCACTCCTGCAGCGTCTTCCGTTGCAACGGGCTCAGCTTGTCCGTCTCCACCGTGTACTGATACACCTCGCCGAACACGGTCGCCATCGGCCCCAATCCCGGCTCCAAACCCTGCGGCAGCCGCGTCCGAACCTCCTGCAATCGTTCATTGATGAACTGCCGGGCTACCAGGGTATTCACGTCGTCCTCGAACATCACCGTCACAATCGACAGCCCGAACTTCGAAACCGAACGCACCCCGTTGTTGCGCGGAATCCCCAGCAAAGTCGTTTCAATCGGATAGCTCACCATCTGCTCGACTTCCGCCGAAGCCATCCCCGGGCACTCCGTAATCACGCTCACCTGATTGTTCGTCAGGTCCGGAAACGCCTCAATCGGAATCTCTCCCAGGCAGTAAAGTCCGTAGCCGGTAATGGCCAGCAGAAATCCCAGCACCAGCAGCCGGTTCCGCATTGCGAAGTCGATCAGCGTGGCCACTCGTTACTCCTCCGCCAACGACGATTTGAACATCTGCGACTTCAGCACAAACGCGCCTCGCGACACCACCCGATCTCCCGCCACTACCCCTTCCAGCACTTCGACGTTCGCCCCCTGCACCCGCCCCGTTCGTACCGGCCTCACCACATATTTCCCGTCGCCCAGGTCGACAAACACCACCGCCTGCCCATTGAAATCCTGCAGCGCCGCCTGCGGCATCACGATCGCCTCGGTCGCCCCTCCAGCACCGATCTCAGCCACCGCGTACATCTCCGGCCGCAACTTCTGCCCCGGATTCGCCAGCGCAATCCGCACCGGCACCGTCCGCGTCTCCACGTCCAGCTGATCGCCCAACCGCACGATCTTTCCCGCAAATACTTCATCCGGATACGCCTGCACCTTCACCTGCGCATTCATCCCCACCCGCACTTTTCCCAACTGATCTTCCGGCAACGCCGCGATCATCCACACGCTCGTCAGGTCGCTCACCACGTACACCCCGTCCGCCGCCTTCACCACAGCGCCCACCGAAGTCTCCCGCTTGATCACCGTCCCGCCGTTCCGCGTCTTGATCGGCACCGCGTCCTCGTCATGCGCGAAATCGCCCGCCTTGTGTTCCGGATGGTCTTCGGCCGGAACGTCCAAAAACTCCACCAGATGCACCCGCGTCCGTTCGAGCTCAGTCTGGGCGTTCTTCACGGCCGCCTCCGCATCCCGCAACTGCGACTCGGCATGTTCGGTCTGCTCCACCGACGCCGCCTTCAACTCGAGCAGCCGCTTCATGCGATCCCGCGTCCGCTCCGCGTAGCTCCGCTGCGACTGTAACTTCGCCAGATCGGTCTTCGCCCGTTGATACTCGCTCCGCGCCTCATGCACCTCATGCGAATGCATCTGCGCCACCAACTGCCCCGCCGTCACCCGATCGCCCACGTTGGCAAACAGCTTCAGAATCCGCCCTTCAGTGAACGAATCCACGTGCCACGTCCGGTCTTCATTCGCCGTCAACCGGCCGTTCACCGCCAGCACCAGCGCCTGCGTCCGGCTCTCCACCGCCACCGACATGATGTTCGCGCTCTTCACCATCGCCGGCTCCAGCTTCACCTCGCCCGGAGTCTTCTTCTCTTTCACCACCTCGGCCTTCGGCGCTTCCTTCGTACAGCCCACCGCCAGCAACAGCCCCATCACCAGAAGATACTTCATTGGTTCGCCCCCATCGCCGTCTCCAAATTCACTACCGCGATCCGATACTCCACCAGCGCCTGTACAAAAATTAATTGGGTCTCCAGACGCAATCGCTCCGCGTCCAAAAGCCGCAGCAGGTCCGTGCCCCCTTCGCGGTAAGCCGCCTGCGCAATCCGCGACGTATCCATCGCCTGTTGGCGCAGCGGGCCCAACGTCTCGTCCACCTGCTTCTTCCGCAGCCGAACCTCCACCTCGGCGGTCTTCAACTCCGCCTTGATCATCGCCTCGCTCGCCTTCAAGTTGTTCTCCGCCACCCGGATCTCCGCCACCGCCGCCGCCACGTTCCCCTGGTTCTTGTTGTAAACCGGCAGATCAATCTGCAACCCCACCAGCGCCGTCTCCTGGCCCATTGTGTGCTTATAGCCGCCGAGCACGTCGAAGTTCGGTCGCGCCTGGGCCACCTGCAACTGCTGATTCGCCCGCGCCGCGGCGATCGCGTTCCGCGCCAACACGAGCTCCCCCCGTTCGCCCGCCGTCGGTGCCGTCGTCGGATTCTCCAGCGTATCGGCCAACTCCAGCGCCCCGAACTCGCTCCGGCCTATCTCCCGCTGCAACCCAATCTTCGCCCGTTCCGCGCTCAATGTCGCGTTGTTCGCCGCCAACGCAAACCGCTCCGCTTCCAGACGCACCCGGATCAAATCAGCCTCCGCCATCGACCCTTCCCGCACCCGGATCACGTGGTAGTCCACGATCTGCGCAAACGTCTTCTGGGTCTCCTCGTAGATCACCCGCGTCCGTTCGGTCCCCACCGCGTTCCACCACGCCTGCTTCACCCGCGCCACCAACTGTTGTTGCAGCAGCAACCGGGCACTCTCGGCCACCTGCCGGTTCACCCCCGCCAACTCCGACCGATACTGCCGCTTCTTCGCCGTCTCAATCGTCTGCGACAGCCACACGAAATTGTCCGTGTCTCGCGCGTAGTTAAAGGAGCCCTGCCAAGGCCCCCGCAAGTTTTCCACCTGAAACGCCAGCCGCGGATTCGGCCGCAACGCCGCCTGTTCCAGCAACCCCTGCGCCGTCGAAATTCGTCCGTCCGCCGCGGCCAGCAAAGGATGCCGTGCAATCGTCTCGGCAATCGCCTGCTCCAATGTCATTGGCGCGGCACTGCAACAGGTGGCTATGAAAAAGCAGGTGAGAAGGCGCAACCCCTCTATTCTCTCACCTAGACCGCCTGATGAAAATTGCCTTAGAAACAGAAACTCTTCGCCAAGCAACGGGTTCGGAGCCATAGAATCAGAAGTACACGGGGATTTGCATGAAGAAATCAATACTAGCCTTAGCGAGTTTGCTCACGGTCGGAAGCAACGCCCAGGAGATCGACGAACATCTCACCGTCGAACACGCCGAATGCACTTATTTCGGGCCTGCCGGCGCAAAAATGCGCAATGAGGTCCTCAACGCCGCCCGCCTCGGGCGCTACAGCCGCGAAACCATTGACGTCCTGCAAGCGATGAGTTTCGTTCCCGGCGGCAGCCGAACCTCCTATTCGCAATCCTCCTCCAGCGCGAACCTGATCGACCGGAACATCTTCGGCGTCCTCCGCGAAAAAGGCGTCGAACCCGCCGCCCGCTCGAATGATTACGAATTCATTCGCCGCGTCACCCTCGATTTGACCGGTAGAATTCCCACCGTCGCCCGTGTCAATTCTTTCGTCGCCGACACCTCCGCCGACAAACGCGCCAAGTACGTCGACGAACTCCTGGCCACGCCGGAGTGGGTCGACAAGTGGACGATGTTCTTCGGCGATCTCTATCGCAACACCGACACCGTCCGCGCCACCAATACGAATCGCTTCGCCGACGGCCGGGAGGCCTTCTACAAGTGGACCAAGGACGCCCTCACCGCCAATATGTCGTACGACAAGATGGCCACCGCCTTGATAGCAGGGACAGGGGAGAACTCCTTTGAGAAAGGCGAACTGAACTGGCAGGTCGGCAACCGGATCACGAACGGTCCGGTGCAGGATATGTACGACCAGATGGCTTCGGCCACGGCGGACACCTTCCTCGGCGTCAGCCATTTCAACTGCATCATGTGCCACAACGGTCGCGGCCACGTCGATACTCTTTCGCTGTGGGGTCGCGGTGCCACTCGCATGCAAGCCTACGGCATGTCGGCGTTCTTCGCCCAGACGACGATGACCGCCATCCGCCCCGTCGTCGAGAACCGCAACTACAATTACTGGAACATGGGCGTCAATATTCGTGGCGTCTATACGATCAATACGACGACCGGCAATCGGCCCTCCCGCATCCCGGTCGGCTCGAGCACGACGGCGGCTCCGATCTACCCCTTTGCGGCCTCCGGCGCGACTCCCACCAATGGCGAAAACTGGCGCGCCGCCGCGGCCCGCAACGTGGTCGCTGACCCCCTCTTTGCCCGCGCTACCGCGAACTACCTGTGGCGAGAGTTGATGGTCAGAGGTTTGGTGGAACCGGTCAACCAGCTCGACCCCGCCCGCCTCGATCCCGACAATCCGCCTCCGGCCCCCTGGACCCTGCAGCCGTCGAACGCTCGCCTGCTGAAGGAGTTGGGCGAGTATTTTGTCGACGAGAAGTTCGACCTGAAAGCGATGATGCGCCTGATCACCACCTCCGACGCCTACCAGCTTTCTTCCCGTTACGACGGCCAATGGAACCCCTCGTGGGAATCGCTCCACGCTCGTCGGCTCGTACGCCGCCTGACGGCCGAAGAGATCTATGACGGCATTCAGCACTCGAGCAACATTCCGAG
>JAPKZA010000026.1 GCA_026394015.1 Acidobacteriota bacterium | reverse complement strand
TGTCCGGATATTCGATAGCAAATCCGCCACCGTCCGCTTCCGAGAGCGGACGAATCGTGAACGAGTAGGAGTGAATTAGGGACTTATCAATTTTCATTGCTCTCACCTACGGTGTCGACAAATTCTACAAATAAGCGAACGTAAACCGGTTTGACGGGTCGATGCGCCGGAACCGAAAGGCGCCCTGCGGAAGCATGCCGGAAAATCACGTGACTTGTCCCATGCTGGTCATGATCGATGCCCAAGCTGTGCGCGATCACCTTCAGATCTTCGATCCGCCAATCGCGCGGATTTCTCCGCATTTTGGCAATCAGTTCCGCCGCGTTCGACACCCCAAAGGGTATCACAGGCGGTACCAACCCGAAATGCACGGGTGCCCGACGCAAAGGAGCGCGCCACTCCCTCCGCCTCCCCGTCTCCGCCCGAAACATCAATCGAAGCACTGGATTCATCAGCCGACGAAGCCACCGTGCCCCGCTGATCCACCACCCGGGTCGCGTTCCGAACGAGGCGAACCCTTCTGATATTCTCCGCGCCAGGTCCAAAATGCGTCTCCTCACTTTACTCGCCACCCTAACCCTCGGGATGCTCTCCGCCCAAACCACCACGAGCACCATCACCGGCTCGCTCAAAGACCCGTCCAATGCGGTTATCCCCAACGCCTCGCTCACCATCAGCAACCTCGATTCCGGCGTCTCCGTCCCCGCCCAAAGCAACGACGCAGGCCTCTACCGCGTCAGCGGGCTCATCCCCGGATCGTACAAAATCGAAGTCGTGGCACAAGGCTTCCAAAAGCTCGTCCGCACCGGGATTACCGTGCAGATCAGCCAAACCCTGCAAGTCGACCTCACGCTCCAGGTCGGCGATGTCCGCCAAACCGTCGACGTCTCGACCTCCGCGCCCGTGCTCGACACGCAATCCTCGAGCCAAGGGCAACTCGTCGAGCGCAACATGATCGAGGGCATGCCCATGCCCAACCGCACCTCCACCGCGCTTCTCGCTCTCATCCCCGGCGCTTCCATCCAAAATGTTTCGGGCGACATCCCGATCTTCAGCGTCGCCGGCGGACGAACCCGCAACCAACAGTTCACCCTCGACGGAGGAAACCACACCAACACCGTTGGGCTCGCCGTGAACCAAAGCCAGGTCCCGCTCCCGATGGACGCCATGCAGGAGTTCCGCGTTCTCTCCAACAGCTACTCGGCCGAATACGGTCAATCGCAAAGCGGCGTCGTCACGCTGGCCACGCGCTCCGGCACCAATAAATGGCACGGCAATCTCTTTGAGTACTTCCGAAACGAGTCGATTGACGCGCGCAATTTCTTCGCCGCCACCCGCCCCAAATTCCGCCAGAACCAGTTCGGCGGATCCTTGGGCGGACCCATCCGCCGCAATCGGACCCACTTTTTCACGACCTACGAACGCACCCAACAGGTCACCGGCGGGACCGCCCTCTGGACCGTGCCGACCCCGCTCCAACGCTCCGGAGACTTCTCCCGAACCCTGAACGCGCAGGGCCAACAAATCCTCATCTTCGATCCAGCCACCACCCAGGGCAACACCCGACTCCCCTTCCCCAACAACGTCGTCCCGTCCGGACGCATCGATCCAGTCGCCCGCAACACCGCAGCCTTCTGGCCCGACCCGAACCTGCCAGGCACCGTCACCGGCGCGAATAACTTCACGCTCAACACCCGACCCTCCCTCAATCGCAACATCATCGTCGCGCGCGGCGACCACCAAATCAACAGCCGCAACCAACTGATGGTCCGCTACTTTTATGCGGGCACCGACCAGGACAACCCCGGCGTCACCGGCAAGCCCCAGGCCGATCCCCTCGCCAGCATCACCGAGCAACGGACCGACAATATTCTCGGCTCCTGGACCTCCAACCTCCGGCCCAGCCTGCTCAGCGATTTCCGCTGGGGCCTCGTCCGCCGCGAGTTCGCCAACTACCGCTACGGCCGCGATGAGGACTTCGCCGGCAAACTCGGTCTACGCGGTGTCTCCGCCGCCGGCTTTCCGATCTTCGGCGTAGCGGGGTTTCAAGGCCTCGGCGGCGCGCCCTACCGCTTCTCCAACCCACTGCTGGACTATCAGATTCAGGAGTCGATTTCCTGGTACCGCGGACGGCACGCCATCAAGTTCGGCATGGAAGTTCGCCTCGGTATTTTCAATGACGATACAGACACCTCGTCCAGCGGCAATTTCAGCATCGGACCGCAACTCACCTCTCGCCCCGGCACCGCCGGCACCGGCAATGGATTCGCTACGTTTCTATTAGGTGAAGTCGATTCGGCCAACACCATCCGGCCGGATACCATCCTGTCCCGAGCCTCCTATTGGGGCGTCTACGTGCAAGACGACTACCGCATCACCGACAAGCTCACCCTCAACCTCGGGCTGCGCTGGGAAGCCACCACCCCGCGCACCGAAGACAACAACCGCATGAACGCCTTCGACATGACGGCGATCAATCCCGTCTCGCGCACCCCCGGAGTCATCACCTTCGCCGGCCGGAACGGCGTACCGCGCACCGCCTTCGACCTGGACCGCAACAACTACGGCCCCCGCGCCGGCCTGGCCTGGAACCTGCTCCCCCGCACCGTCATTCGCGGCGGCGGCGGCTTCATTTACGGCTCGGCCGTCAACTCCATCGTCGGCACCGCCGCCGCGCTCGGCTTCTCCACCGATCTACGCATCACCACCACGCAGATCGGCATCGCCTCGGCCATGACCCTCCGCAACGGATTCCCCGCCGTCAGCCGCGTGCCCGTCGATCAATTGGGCGCGGGCTTCGGCGCGGTCCCGCCCGGCGCGGCCACCAATACCGCCGTCACGTTCTTTGAACGCAACCGCCCCGTGCCCGTCTCCTATCAGTACAACCTCGGCATCCAGCACGAACTCATCCCGAACCTCCTGATCGAAGTCAGCTACATCGGCAACTTAAGCCGCAAGTTGACCGCTCCCGACCTCCCCATCAATCAGGTGCCGCCCTCCCTCATGGGCCCGGGCAATGCGCAGGCCCGCCGTCCGTTCCCCCAGTTCACGAACGTCACCCTCATCAATCCCGCCCTCGGAAGCTCCTCCTACCACGGCGGATTCGTCAAGGTCGAACGCCGCTACTCGCGCGGCTTGTCCCTGTTGGCCCACTACACCTTCTCACGCTTCCTCGACGATGTCGAATCCTTCAGCGAAATCGGCGATGCGGGGTCGTATATGAATTTCTACGACCGCCGTCTCGACAAAGGCCCGTCCGGAAGCGACATTCGACACCGCGCTGTTCTCAGCGGCGTCTACGATCTGCCGTTCCTCCAGAACAGAGGTTGGCTGACGCGAGTCTTCGGAGGGTGGAGGGCCGGCCTCATCGGCAGCCTGCAATCCGGCCCCACCTTCACCGTCTTCAGCTTCGTGAACGAGACGAACGCCTTCACCCCCGGTGCCAATCGCGCGGACATCATCGGCCAGCCGCGTCTACCCGGGAGCGAGCGGACGCTGCTGCGTTGGTTCAACACCTCCGCCTTCGCCAACCCCGCACCCTTCCGCTTCGGCACTTCCGGCCGCGGCATCATGAACGGCCCCGGACTCGTCAATATCGACAGCTCCTTCGCCAAACGAATCCCCATCCGCGAAAAGTGGCGCGCCGAACTACGGGCGGAGTTCTTCAATCTGCTCAACCAGACCAACTTCAACTTGCCGGGCCGCTCGGTGGGCGCGCCAACCTTCGGCGTCATCAACTCCGCCCGGCCGGCGCGCAGCGGACAACTGGCGTTCCGCCTGGATTTCTAAAGTGAAAGCCAAGCTCACCCGGCGGGAATTCGGCACCGCCCTCTCCGCCAGCAGCGCCGCACCGCCGCCCCCCCAACGCCCGAACCTAGTGTTCGTGTTCACCGATCAGCAGTCCTACGACATGCTCGGCTCGTCCGGCAACCGCCAAATCATAACGCCCGAACTCGACGCCTTCGCGCGCGAATCCGTGCGCTTCCGCCATTGCGTGGCGAACTCGCCGCTCTGTACTCCCTATCGCGGAATCCTGCTCTCCGGGCAGCACCCGTTGCGCAACGGAGCCATCGAAAACGACATCCGCATGCTCCCCGGACGCGGCCAGTACTTTGGCGAAGTGTTGCGCGATGCCGGCTACCGGACGGGTTACATTGGCAAGTGGCATCTCTACGGCGGAGATCGCGTCCGCCCCATTCCCGGCGGCGAAAATCGATACGGTTTCGACGAAACCTTTTTATCTAACAACTGCACGGTGGTCTTCGACGAAAACCGCGCCTACTATTGGGACGAAAAAGGTCAGCGCCAACGCTACGGCGACTGGGAACCATACGCGCAGACGAGGCAAGCCGAAACGTTTCTCGACCACCAGGGCAGCAACCCGTTCGCGCTCTTCCTCTCCTGGCATCCACCCCATAACTGGTCTCCCGTCAATCCGCCCGCAAAGGGGCCGGAGGACCAGTACGGTGCGCCCGAAGACGCCCTCCGCCTTTATGATCCCGAAGCTATTCGCGTGCGAGGCAACTGCGACAACACCGCCTCCCACCGCCGCGTCTACCGCGGACACATGGCCATGTGTTCTACCCTCGACCGCGCCTTCGGCCAACTCATGAAAAAGCTGGCGGCGAAGGGACTCGCCGAAAACACAATCGTCGTATTCACCTCCGATCACGGCGACACCCTGCTCTCGCACGGGCTCCGCCATAACAAGATGCGGCCGGAAGCCGAGTCCATCCGAGTTCCTCTGCTCCTACGCTACCCCGGCCAACTGCGTCCCCGAGCGAGTGACCTGCTCGTCGGAACGCTCGATCTAATGCCGACGCTGCTCGGCTTGATGGGGCTGAAGGTGCCCGCTTCGAGCGAGGGCCTCAATCTCGCCGAAGCCATCCGGAGCGGCGCCGACAAGACCGTTGAATCGGTACCCCTCTTCCTGTTGAATCTCGATTGGCGCGGCGTCTACACCCGCCGCCACACCTACGCCTTCGACACCAGCCGACCCGGAGGCGATGCCCTGTATCGCAGTTCGTACTTTCGGCATCCTGAGAACCTTCGCTGGAATTGTCTCTACGATCGCGAGCGCGACCCTTGGGAACTTCGAAACCTCTATGGGGATGCTGAGGCCGCTCGCCTGCGGAAGCGGCTGCACGAGCAGACGCTGGCCTGGATGCGAAAGTTCGGCGACCACGGGCTGCCCTACGACGCGGTCTTGCAAGCCGCCATGAGCCCTGAGGACCTCGCGCTTCGTAAGTCCGGGAACTTCTTCCAGCGGCGCAGTGGAATCTTGAAGGGGCAACCGGCGGCACTGCTGCAGGGGGCGGGTCGAATTTAGTTTCCGCTTCCCCGGAAAGTCGGGCACCTGGGCTCATCCTATCCCATCAAATGGCCGACACGGACGGGTAGACGAAAGTGCCTCAGTTCTCCAACTCGGCCATTGAAGCATGGGTCCCTAAGCAACGTTGAACCATGACACATACCCCGGTCACCTCTGCTCGATGTTCCGTCGAAGCCACTTTAGCCGCGCCGCAATCCGTGGATTGTAGGTCAACCTGTTCCATGCCCCCGCCCCCGCAAGCGAAGGAGTTGCGGCGTGACTCATACTCGCCGCGAAGTACTCCAGAAACCGAAGGCCCCGCGTTATCGCGGGAAATGGGTTTCCGTCACCACGCTACCGCGTGGAAAATTTGGAAGGAGAGCGTACGGACCGATCCCCAAAGTATCCGGCGAAAAAACTAGCGGGCCAGTGGAATCAAGCCGTTGTTCCTCGTTGTTCCGATTCGACTTGACACATCTTAGCGTCACCGTTAAACTGGGGCCAGAACGTTGTTCTACGTTGTTCCAGGAGGCGGGTATGGCTGAAATCAGGTATAAGGCTACATTGAGTGCCGGCGGGACTGGGCGCTCAGCTTGGTGCATAATTTTTCGGCACCCTTTAAGACTAGAAGACGGCAAACCGGGTAAACGTATCCGACGGGGATTGGGGACCAACGACGCCCTAGAAGCCCAACGGCTTGTCGATCAGGCAAATCTCATCTTGTCCGACGACTCTCTCTGGACCCCGGCGGGCCGGGAGCTTGCGGAAAGGTCTTTTGACCGGCGGATTGTTGCGGCATTCTATGACGAGCTTTCGCCTACACCCCTAGATGGTTGGGCCATTCGGGAAGGCATTTTGCCCCTACCGTCGCAAGACGAAGGCTATGCCAAAGTCCAACTCCTGGGGACCACTGGGGCTGGAAAGACGACCCTACTGCGGCAACTCATCGGGACGGGCCGCCGCGAGGAGAAATTCCCGTCTGCGTCCCCTTCGAAGACAACTAGCTGCGATATCGAGATTGTCACGACTGACCAGCCGATGTTCGAAGCGGTAGTCTCTTTCCTACCCAAGGACGAAGTGCGCCAATACATCGAAGAGTCGGTGTGCTCTGCGATCTTAAGCATTGTCCAGAAGCAACGCGAGGAGATCGTGCAGCGCAGATTTCTGGAGCACACCGATCAACGATTCCGCCTTAAATTTTTGCTAGGATCTCCGGCCAACGCTAGTGGCGATAGCGGTGAGGATGATCTTCCAGACGATTTTCCGGTAGGGGACCAAGCCGCGGAACCGCCTGGAGAAGACGCTATGACTGCATCGGAGCGCCAGTCGCTCGAAATAACAC
>JAPKZA010000547.1 GCA_026394015.1 Acidobacteriota bacterium | reverse complement strand
CGGCGGCGCTGGGTTTTGCTGGGGATATGTTTTTGATCATGACGGCGTTTGGGGGGATGGGGATGCTGTTTGGCTATCCGAATTGCCACCATTCGTGGTGGGGAACGGTGGGGATGTTGGTTTGCTCAGTACCTCCGTCGCTAGGTTATGCTCGATGCTTGCGGGGGCGAAGTTGGTGGTTGGGAGTAGACTTAGTTGGAATGTTAGTAGGGATGGAGTTGGGGCATCGACTGGCGGGGGGGACGGATGGATGGATGATGCACCTGTCGATGTTAGTGGGGATGAACGCGGGGATGACGCTACGGCTTGGCGTGGAGGAGTTGGTGGGCCGCCTGGAGCGGCGTGAGGGTTCCCTGGCGAACGGCCGCCTCTAGGGTTTGGCGGAGGGACTGGACGTGGGGTTGGCTTTCGAAGTTCGCCAGGAGCGAATTTTGGATGGCTTCGTTCATCCAGGCGAGGGCTTGGGCGGGGCGGCGGGCGGGGTTGGCGGTGGCTTGGATGGTTTGCCAGAGGGCGGGGAGACCGGCTTTGGTCATGGCCGAGCAGGTGAGGACGGGGGGATGGGGGGGGCGGTGGCGGCGAAGAGGTGTAGGGCGGAGGAGTAGGCGTGGCGGGCGTCGTCGGCTTTTTGTAAGTTGTCGCCGTCCGCTTTGTTAATAGCGATGATATCGGTTAGTTCGAGAATACCGCGTTTGATACCTTGTAACTCGTCGCCGGCACCGGGGAGTAAGAGGAGCAAGAAACAGTCGGTCATGCCATGGACGGCGGTTTCGGATTGGCCGACGCCGACGGTTTCGACGATGATGGTTTCAAAGCCTGCGGCTTCGCAAAGCAGGATGGTTTCGCGGGTGCGCCGGGCGACGCCGCCGAGGTGGCCGCGGGCGGGGGAGGGGCGGACGAAGGCTTTGGGGCTGAGGGCGAGGTGCTCCATGCGGGTTTTGTCGCCGAGGATGCTGCCTCCGCTGGCGGGGGAGGAGGGGTCGACGGAGAGGACGGCGATGGAGCCTTCGATTTGGGCGGAGAGGGCTTCGATGAGGGTGCTCTTCCCTGCCCCGGGGACGCCGGTGATGCCGAGGCGGAGGCTGCGTCCGGTGAAGGGGAGGATGGCTTCGAGGAGTTGTTGGGCGAGGATTTGGTCGGTGGGGAGCTCGCTTTCGATGAGAGTGATGGCGCGGGCGAGGGTGACGCGGTCGGCGGCGAGGATGCCGTCGCGATAGGCGGCGAGAGTTAGGCGTGGGAGGGACATAGGAGATCCAGGATTTGGATGGCGGCGAGAGGGATGACCGTGCCGGGGCCGAAGATGGCGGCGCAGCCAGAGGCGAGAAGGGCGGGGTGGTCGGCGGGGGGGATGACTCCGCCGGCGATGGTGAGAATGTCGGGGCGGCCGAGCTTCTGGAGTTCGGCAATGACGGCGGGGACGAGGGTTTTGTGACCTCCGGCGAGGGAGGAGATGCCGAGGATGTGGACGTCGTTTTCGACGGCGTGGCGGGCGACTTCGGCGGGCATTTGGAAGAGGGGGCCGAGATCGACATCGAAGCCGAGGTCGGCGAAGGCCGTGGCCATGACTTTGGCGCCGCGGTCGTGGCCGTCCTGGCCGAGTTTGGCGACGCGGATGCGGGGTTGGCGACCTTCGGCGGCGGCGAAGGCGGCGGTGCGGCGGCGGGCTTCGAGGAAGGCCGGGGCGGCGGCGGCTTCCTGGCTGTAGATGCCCGAGAGGGAGCGGGTGGGGGCTTGGTAGCGGGGGAAGGTCTTTTCGAGGGCGAGGCTGATTTCGCCGAAGGTGGCGCGGTGACGGGCAGCGGCAATGGCGAGTTCGAGGAGGTTGGAGTTGGCTTGGGTGAGGGCGTCGAGGGCCTGCGTGACGGCGGCTTGATTGCGGGTGGCTTTGAGGTGGGCTAGGCGGGCGGTTTGGGTTGCTAGGACGGCTTGGTTATCGATGGAAAGCGTAGGTAATCGCATCGCCAAATATCTTTTTAATATTGTCGGTTGCTACTGGGTCATACACAATGACATTTGCACCTTGCTAACTTCGCGACCGGAATCGAGTTGGGCCTGGCGGCGGGCGGAGGCTTCGTCGATGCGGGACTGGGGGAGGCCGGCTTCGATCGCCTTCGTCATGCCGCCGCGGGCTTCTACTTCGGCGATTAGTTGGCGGGCGTCTGTTAGTAAGTCAGCAGTACGTTCCTCGACGACTTGGGAGCCGCCCCAGGGGTCGATGGCTTGGCAGAGGTTCGTCTCGTTCTGGAGGATGAGTTGGGTGTCGCGGGCGATTTTGGCGGAGAAATCGGTGGGGAGGGCGAGGGCTTCGTCGAGGGCGTTGGTATGGAGGGATTGGGTGTGGCCGGCGACGGCGGCGAAGGCTTCGAGGGTGGTGCGGGTGACGTTATTGAAGGGGTCCTGGGCGGCGAGGCTCCAGCCTGAGGTTTGGCAGTGGGCGCGGAGGAGGAGGGATTTGGGGTTGGTGGGGTTGAACTGTTGGACGATTTCGCACCAGAGGACGCGGGCGGCGCGGAGCTTGGCGACTTCCGAGAACAGGTTCATGCCGATGCCCCAGAAGAAGGAGAGGCGGGGGGCGAAATCGTCGATGGCGAGGCCGGCGGCGAGGCCGGTGCGGATGTATTCGAGGCCGTTGGCGAGGGTGTAAGCGAGTTCCTGGGCGGGGGTGGCGCCGGCTTCCTGCATATGGTAGCCGGAGATGGAGATGGAGTTGAATTTAGGGAGATTGTTGGCGCAATATTGGAAAATATCGGCGACGATGCGCATGGAGGGGGCGGGGGGATAGATGTAGGTATTGCGGACCATGAACTCTTTTAGTATGTCGTTCTGGATGGTTCCGGCGAGGAGGGCGGGGGGAACGTTTTGTTCTTCGGCGGCGACGATGTAGAAGGCGAGGATGGGGAGGACTGCGCCGTTCATGGTCATGGAAACGGAGATTTCGCCGAGGGGGATTTGGGCGAAGAGGAGGTGCATGTCTTCGACCGAATCGATGGCGACGCCGGCTTGGCCGACGTCGGCCTGGGCGCGGGGATGGTCGGAGTCGTAGCCGCGATGGGTGGGGAGGTCGAAGGCGACGGAGAGGCCTTTTTGGCCGGCGGCGAGGTTGCGGCGGTAGAAGGCGTTGGAGGCTTCGGCGGTGGAGAAGCCGGCGTACTGGCGGATGGTCCAGGGCTGGTGGACGTACATGGAAGAGTAGGGCCCGCGGAGGTAAGGGGCTTCGCCGGGGGCGGGGCCAACGGCAGAGTAAGTGGTTGCGGGGAGGCCGGCCAGGCGGTGGGTTAGGGTGTCGATATAATAAGAGCCGGAGACGAGGTCTGCGGGTAAGTAGCACTCTTCGGCGAGTATGTGCTGGATGTTTTCGGCTAAGTGAGTGGGAAAGATTGTGGGAGTTAGTTGGATCGCGTCGGCACCGCCTAGGCGGGCGGCGAGGGCGTGGAGGGTTAAGTGGATTTGGGAGGCGTCGGGCGGGGGGACGGCATGGAGGTATAGGGGGCGCTTCGCGAGGAGGCGGGCGGCGCGGAATTTGGCGACTTCGAGATAGAAGTGATTGCCGATGGGGAGGGCGATATGGGTGGCGGAGGAGGCACGGAGGGCGGCGAGTTGGGCTTCGGCCGAAGCGAGGTGGGAGAGGTCGAGTTCGATGGGTCCGGCTGGGGCGGAGGGGGCGAGGGCGGGGAGAAGGGGCGCGGTGCGGGCGAGGGGGGGGATGGTCATTTTGGGTTAGGTGGGGTCCTGGACGATTTCAAGGAGGTAGCCG
>JAPKZA010000234.1 GCA_026394015.1 Acidobacteriota bacterium | reverse complement strand
TAGCTCGCAAACTCCATCAGTTCCTTTTTCTTCTTCTCGGAGATCGGACTTTGACGACCGTGACGCAACGCTGCCAGTTCGGCTTCGGTCTGAGCCTCCATTTTCAGTGCTTGATTCCAGCGGCGTTCGAGTTCCGCCGCCACCAGGCGGTTCTCGGGATCGACCGCATCATACTGGCGCTTGGCACGCGCCACTTCATATCGAGCCTGATCCAGCGCCAGTGCCTTCTGCCGAATCCCTTCATCATCGGTGCCTTGCAGAGACTCGATTGCATCCAGCGCCGCTGCGATTCCCAGAGGCGACAGGCACTCCATCAACTGGCCGGAAACCAGACGATCGGCGCGAAAGCCGCCGAACATTACGCAGCAAGCCCGATCCCGATTCAGCAGATATCCCGAACATTGATATCGGATCACCTTGGGGCCTGGATACTGAGCAAGTAGTTTTGAGCCGCAATGACCGCATCGTAGCAGCCCAGCGAGTAGCGCGTCACCTTGTCTTACCGCGCCCCGTACGGTGCTGCCTCGCGAATTGTCGTTGTTGGCAATCATCACCTGATTACTCCGATAGACCTCCCAGTCAATGTAACCCTCGTGATGGTCGGGGATCAAGACCGTCCAATCGTCGTGGTCGGGTTCTCGGTGCCACATGCCACATCGCCGCGCAGGAGGGTCGGCCATTGCTGGCGTGGCCGAGCGTCGAGCCAGCCGAATAGACCCGCGTGGGCAAACTCAGGTGCCGTCTGATTACCCTAAATTCGGCAGTTAACCTGCCGGAAGTGGGCTGGCTGGGCCGACCGAGCTCCCCGGCGGTTGCGGTTGCTGGTAGAAGAACCAGAAGATTTTCCGCAGCAGGGCGCGCCAGCGCTCCTTTTCGTCTAACTGCGTCGCACCTGCCAGAAACTTATGTAAATACTCGCTTATCCCGCTCAAAAACGCGGCTATCTTCTTCGCCTTGCTATGCAAGCTTGTCATCTCCAGCTTCACTTCCCGCGCGTGCTCGGTCCGCTCGGCCACCCCGTCCGCCAACGCCGGTCGCGTCGTGATCGCCTCCCGGTGCTGTCCCCCCGTCCCCATCCGCGTGTAGATCCCCCACCAGTTGTAAACCAACCCCACCAACCGCGCCATCAACTGGCTCCGCTTCAGATCCTGCGTCGTATACCCCGACCAGCCCCACTGGTTCTTCAACTCGTCAAACATGTTCTCGGCGTCCGCCCGGTTCCGATATTCCTGCGTCAGTCTTCCTAAATCCATCTCCTCCCAACTCGTTACCAGCACCGAATACTCATACCAATCCCCGCCGCTCTTTTCGATGATCATCCCCGGCAAACATGGCTGCTTGTTCGTCGTTAACCCAGCCTCCACCTTCGGTTCGGCCAACTTCCTGCGTGACACAATCATCACCCGTCGCTCCCGCGTCCAACCATTCAGCCGCAACGTCGTTTCCAGGCTCTCCCAACCCTGCTCGGTCTTCTGCCACTTGGCCTTGTCCCCCTGCTTGGCTAACCGTCCAATGGTCCGCGAAACATTCGGCGTTTGGCGCAATTTAAACAAATATGGCAACTGGCGCTTCTCGGCCTCCACCATCATCCTTTCGCTGGCGTGCGCGTTATCGCCGCGTATAAACGTCGGCCACTGCTTCCGATCCCGCGCGTCCAGCCAGCCAAACAGCGTCGGCTGGGCGTACTCGCTCGCGCTCTGATTGCCCGCTTGAGTATCGACGTTCAGCACAAGCTTTCCCGCCGCCAGCACCATCGCCTGATAGACATGAGACGGGCGACCCGGCTTGGTCGGGTTGTACCCAAGTTGCGCCGCTTCCTGGTCGCCATAGAGGACTTTGATCGTGGCGTCTAGATCGAGAACCCAGTCGAGTTCAAGGAGGGGTGCGAAGGTGCGATCCATCTGTTGATCGATCCATTGGGTGAGGGCGTCATCGTCGATCCGCTCGAAGGCGCGGCGGACGCTATCCTGGCTTCGAAGCTTCTTCACGCCGAACAGGCTCGCCATGACGGCGTCGCCCGACAGGGCGTTCATGTGAGCGTAGCGGTGCTGGCCGATGAGGATCGAGTAGACGATGGTGGCGAGGATTTCGGCTTTGGCGGGCGAGTTATTGCTGGAGTAAGTCAAGGGGCAGGACTCGACGAACTCTTGCCAGGTGTTACTCACTTTCAGGAAGTCGATGAAGTAAGCGAGGAGTCCATGGCGAGTGACCGCGGGGGCCGGCTCCCAGCAAGCTTTGACAGGGCCGCCAAAGGTGTAGATGCGGTGGGGTGCGGGGAAGTCGGAGGGGGCGGTAGGCGGCTCACCTTGCGGGTGAAAGGCTAAACAAGGATTGAAGTCGCTCATCCCGTTCAGTCTCAACCATTTCCAGTCGAAAGGGCCACGGCGACTGGCTTCAACTGCCGTTTATAGGATTACCCGCCTGGACTTCGACCTCGAGCACCATCCGCAGAGCGGCTATGCAGTAGGCGTGATAAGCATGCGAAGGTCGGCCCGGTTTGGTGGGGTTGTAGCCGACCTTGGCCTCTTCCTGCCGGCCATATAAAGTCTTGACGGTGGCGTCGATATCGAGCACCCAGGGTTCGGTTAGGAGCGGC
>JAPKZA010000187.1:4708-5926 GCA_026394015.1 Acidobacteriota bacterium | reverse complement strand
GGCGGGTTGGAAGCCGAGGTGCCACTTGCCGATGGCCATGGTTTTGTAGCCGCGGGGCTTGAGGAGTTGGGGGAGGAGGATTTCCGAGAGGGGGAGTCCGCCGATGGTTTCGGGGCCGGTGTTGTTGGGTTGGCCGGCGCGGGAGGGGTAGCGGCCGGTGAGGAGGCCGACGCGGGAGGGGGTGCAGACGGCGGCGGCGGCGTAGAAGGAGGTGAAGCGGGTGCCGTCGGCAGCGAGGCGGTCGATGGTAGGGGTGCGGAGGGTGGGGTGGCCGTAGCAGGCGAGGTCGCCGTAGCCCATGTCGTCGGCGAAGAGGATGACGAAGTTAGGGGGGCGGTTGGGGGCTTGGGCGGCCGCTAGGCCGGCGAGGGCTAAGAAGTGTCGGCGTTGCATTAGTTGTAAGTGGCGAGGGCGTCGGTTTCGGAGTCGAAGGATTCGAGTAAGTTATTGAGACGAGTTACTCGGAGGAGGACTTGGAATTGGCGCTGGGGGTTGAGGAGTTTGAGCTGGCGGGAGGCGGTGGCGGCGGCGGTGTGGGCGGCGACGATTTCGCCGAGGCCGGCGGAGTCCGAGAAGGAGAGTTCGGCGAGGTCGAGGAGGAGATGGACGTTGCGGGAGAGGATTTCGCGGGTGCGGAGACGGAATTCGTGTTGGTCGGCGCCGACGGTGAAGCGGCCGATGACGGAGACGACTTCGACGTTACCCGCGGGGCGGGAGTAGATCGTGATGGGCATGTAGGGGACAGTATATGCTATGGGCATGGCTTTTGTGATCGACCCTGACTACTTGCCGGCGATACTGACGGCGGATCCGATGACGGACGAGCAATTCGCTGAACTTTGCTCGGAGCACTCGGATTTGAGTTTTGAGGTGACGGCGGAAGGGGATTTGATTGTTATGGCACCGACTTACTCGTTGATGGGGTTTCGGAATTCGGAGATTAGCGGTCAGTTGCGGGAGTGGGCTCGACGGGACGGGCGGGGGTATGCATGCGACTCTTCGACGGGGTATTTGCTGCCGAACTCGGCGCGGCGGTCTCCGGATGCCTCTTGGACGCTGATGAGTCGGGTTAGAGCTTTGCCGGAGGCGAGCCGGAGCCGGTTTTGGCATTTGTGCCCGGACTTTGTGATTGAGATTCGGTCGGCGACGGATCGGACGCGGGTTTTGACGGCGAAGATGGAGGAGTGGATCGCGAATGGGGCGGAGCTGGGATGGTTG
>JAPKZA010000187.1:0-4654 GCA_026394015.1 Acidobacteriota bacterium | reverse complement strand
GGAGACGGTGACGGTGTATCGGGCGGGGCGGGAGGCGGAGGTGTTGACGGGGGTGGATTCCGTGACTGGTGAGGGGCCGATGGCGGGGTTTGTGTTGGATTTGACGGCGGTTTGGCGGCCGCTTAACTAGCTCGCTGGAGGATGGCGACGGTGATGTCGTCGTTCTGGCCCCAGGTTTGGGCGGCTAGGGCGATTTCGGCGGCGGGGCAGAGGCTGAGGGCTTGGGTTCGGTCGAAGCCGAAGAGCTCGTTCTTGGCGTTGGCGGCTTCGATGACTCCGTCGGAGACGAAGGTTAGGGGTTGGTTCGGGGGGAGGTTGGTTTCGGTGGCGGCGTATTCGGCTTCGGGGTAGATGCCGAGGGGGAGGCCGGGTTCTAGCTTCAGCTCTTGGCCATTTAGGCAGGGGCAGGGGGGGGCCGGCGGCGGCGGGGGATTCGGCGTGGCGGTTGCGGAGGGCTCCGGTGATCATGGAGACGTTGAGACCCTTGCCGCTGACGTCGCCGACGGCGAGGAGTTCGCTGCCGTCAGAGTGGGACGACGTCGACGTAGTCGCCACCGACTTCGTAGCAGGTGGTGGAGCGGATGGCGAGGGTGTAGCCGGGGAGGTCGGGGAGGGACTGGGGGAGGAGGCTGCGTTGGATGGCGCGGGCGGCGTCGAGATCGAGTTGGACGCGCTCCCATTCGAGGGTACGTTCGTGATGTTGGGCGTTGCCGACGGCGAGGGCGGACTGGAGGGCGAGGCCTTCGAGGAAGTCGCTTTCTTCGAGGGAGAGGGGCTGAGGGCGATAGACGACGATGTAGGCGAGGATGTCGCCGCGTTCGCTGGAGAGGGGGGCGGCGGCGTAGCCGGGGCGGTTGGACCAGTGGGCCCAGTCGTCGGGGAGGTTGCCGTAGGGGGCGACGCGATGGTGGACTTCGGCGGCGGCGGAGACGAAAAAGGCTCCGTGGGCTTCGAGTTCCTTGGCGGCGATCTCCAGGACGGAGGAGAGAACCTCGGGAAGTTCGATGGTGGCGTGGACTTGGCGAGAGGCTTCGAGGAGACTTTGGACGCGGGCGAGTTTCTGCTGGAGCTCGATCACATCGTCGATGTAGCCATCGGGGTGCATCGACACAGTATATTCCGAACTAGGTACTGCATTGTTCTTTTCCCCTTTTTATGGGGTTCTATGCCCTCCGTTCATGGAGATTAAGTTTTCAGGCGTTCATTCAGGACGGCGCGGTCGAGATCGCCGGTCCAATGGGCGACGACGACGGAGGCGACGCCATTGCCGATGACGTTGGTGATGGCGCGGGCCTCGGACATGAAACGGTCTATGCCGAGGATGAGGGCGAGGGCGGAGACGGGGACGTCGCCGACGGCGGAGAGGGTGGCGGCGAGGACGACAAAGCCGGAGCCAGTTACGCCGGCGGCACCTTTGGAAGTTAGTAAGAGGACCGCGAGGAGAGTTAGTTGCTGGGTAAGGGTCATGGGGGTGTTCGTCGCTTGGGCGAGGAAGACGGCGGCCATGGTGAGGTAAATGGAGGTGCCGTCGAGGTTGAAGGAGTAGCCGGTGGGGATGACGAGGCCGACGGTGGACTTCCCTGCCCCGAGGGCCTCCATTTTGGCCATCATGCGGGGGAGGGCGGCTTCGGAAGAAGACGTGCCGAGGACGATGAGGAGTTCTTCTCGAATGTAGCGGAGGAAGCGGAAGATGCTGAAGCCGTGGACGCGGGCGATTAAGCCAAGGACGCCGAAGATGAAGACGACGCAGGTGAGATAGAACGTGCCCATGAGTTTGGCGAGGGAGAGGAGGCTGCCGAGGCCGTAGGCGCCGACGGTGAAGGCCATGGCGCCGAAGGCTCCGACGGGGGCGGCGTACATGATGATTTTGACGATGCCGAAGAAGAGCTCGCTGGTCTGCTCGATTAGCTTGAAAACGATGGATTCGCGGCCGCCGATGCGTTGGAGGGCGATGCCGAAGATGAGGGCCAGGAAGAGGACTTGGAGGATTTCGCCTTTGGCGAAGGCGTCGACGAAGGTGGTGGGGATGATGTGGAGGAGGAAGTCCTGGGTCGAGCCCATTTTGCCGGGTTTGGCGTATTCGGCGACGGAGGCGGCGTTGAGGGTTTTGGCGTCGATGTTCATGCCGGTGCCGGGTTGGACGGTATTGACGACGACGAGGCCGACGATGAGGGCGATGGTGGAGACGACTTCGAAATAGAGGAGGGCGAGGCCGCCGGTGCGGCCGACGCGTTTGAGATCTTCGCTGCCGGCGATGCCGAGGACGACGGTGGTAAAGATGATGGGGGCGATGACCATCTTGATGAGCTTGATAAAGCCGTCACCGAGGGGCTTCATGGCGGCGCCGGTTTCAGGGGCGAGGTAACCGAGGGCGCAGCCGAGGGCAATGGCAAGGAGGACCTGGACGTAAAGAGAACGCATGAAGGAACCATGATATCCTCCGAAGCGATGTTCCTTCGAAATTTGATTCTGGTGGCAGCGTGTCTGCCGATTTTGCAGGCGGCCGAGCCGAACTACAATATTCCGTTGTGGGAGCCGGGGAAGGTGCCGCTGGCGGTGGGCACGGGCCCGCTGGACGCGCCGTTTTTGACGGTGTTTCGGCCGGTGGGGAAGCCGAACGGGTCGGCGGTGGTGATTGCGCCGGGGGGATCGAACATCGTGCTGATGTACAACCTGGAAGGGATCGACGTGGCGGAGAAGTTCAACGATTGGGGGACGACGGCGTTTGTGCTGACGTATCGGTTGAACCCGCGGTACGACGACAAGGCGCGGGCGGCGGACGGGAATCGGGCGATTCGGCTGATCAAGAGCCGGGCGAAGGAGTTTGGGATTGACCCGGAGCGGGTTTCGTTTGCGGGGTTTAGCGCGGGGTCGAGCATGGCGCGAATTGTGGGGGCGTCGGCGACGGCGGGGGAGGCAGGGGCGGCGGATCCGGTGGAGCGTTTGTCGTCAAAGGCGCATTCGCTGATTATGGTTTATAGCGCGGGGCGGCCGTGGCCGGGGGAGAAGTTGGCTGATTTTCCGCCGGTGTTTTTGCTGGCGGCGGCGCATGATCGGGGGGCGGCGAACAGTTCGGCCCAGTTGTTTTTGGAGATGAATAAGGCGGGGACGGTGGTGGAGCTGCATTTGCTGCAGCGAGGCCGGCACGGGTTTGGAGCGGCGACGGTGAGCCCGGAATATGGGCCTTGGATGGACCAATTGAAGCATTTCTTGCAATTGAACAACTTTTTTGGAGGTGCGAAGTGAGGGGCGTCGTATGGTTGTTAGCGATGGGTTTGAGCGCGGCGGAGTTGCCGAAGACGGTGAACGACGGGTATGGCGAGATGCTGGTGGTGCCGGCGGGAGCGTTCACAATGGGGGACACGTTTGGGGACGGGGATAGCCGGGAAGGTCCGGCGCATGCGGTGACTTTGGATGCGTATTACATCGCTAAGTTTGAAGTCACAAATGGGGATTGGAAGAAGTTTCTGAATGACCAGGGTTACAACGATACGAAGTTATGGCCGGGCGGGTATGTGGTGCCGAAGGATCAGAGCCCGTATTGGACGCAGGCGATCAACCATGGCGGAGCGACGGAGGGGAGCGATAAGTACCCTGTTTTGGGTATGAACTGGGATGCGGCGACGGCTTACTGCAATTGGCTGTCGGCGAAGACCGGTAAGAAGTATCGGCTGCCGACGGAGGCGGAATGGGAGAAGGCGGCGCGGGGGACGGATAAACGGCGTTTTCCTTGGGGAAATACGATTGATTATGATCATGCGAACTATGCGGGTGCGCAGAAGTTTGATACGGGGAAAGAGGTGGGATCGTATCCGAAAGGGGCGTCGCCTTATGGGGTGATGGATATGGCGGGGAATGTGATGGAGTGGTGCTCGGATTGGTATCAGCGGGATTACTACAAGGAGTCGCCGAAGAAGAATCCGAAGGGTCCGGAAAAGGGAGCTTATCGGGTTATGCGGGGGGGATCGTTTTTCTTTGAGAGTAAGGATTTACGGACTTATGCGCGGAGTGGGGGCTGGCCGTCGTTGCAGGCTTGGCGGATGTTGGGGATGCGGGTGGTGCGGGAGCCGTAGGGGGCGATGGTAGAATTTCGAGAAAGAGGGTATTGAGATGAGGTTGAGCGTGAAGGATCCGGAGGCTTATCGGCTGGCGCGAGCGATTGCGGATAAGACGGGGGAGACGCTGACGACGGTGGTGATTGATTCGCTGCGGGATCGGCAGGAGAAGGTGGAAAAGAAACGGACTCAGGCAACGGTAGAAGAAGTGATGGCGGTTGCGAAGGGAGCCGCGGCCAGTGCTGCAGGTCCGTATATCGACCGTGCGGATTTACTTTACGACGAGTGGGGCCTGCCGAAGTGATTTTTGGATCCATCCGCCCTAGCCTAACAAAGGAGGCCCCCCGGCTCTGCCGGGGAGGCATGCGCAGTTTGACAATTCCGGGAGTCCATCGGGCAAACTTCGAAGCGTGAGCCGCCAAGCACACGAAAAGGAGAAAACCCGATGGACGAGAATGAAAGTTTAAGCCATACCAAGTGGGACTGCAAATATCACGTGGTATTCATCCCGAAATGCCGCCGGAAAGTCTTATATGGGCAGTTGAGGCGAAACTTGGGAGAAGTGTTCCGGCGATTAGCCGCGCAGCGAGAATGCCGGA
>JAPKZA010000021.1 GCA_026394015.1 Acidobacteriota bacterium | reverse complement strand
TGCCCACGGGCAATCTTCTTGGACAGGAGACAGTAACCCGAAAAACTAGACCTCAACTTTCCGAACTCAATTCCAACGGCTTAAGACCCATGTTTACAACACGTGTCGCCCGTTCTCGAGTTGTTTCGGACAGCAGTGGTTTGGAATGGACTTTCCTGGACCCAACGTTTTCCGGCGAATAGCCCGACTCCCCGGGTCTTGCACAAAATGGCGTTTGACGAAGCTCGGGGTGAAGTGGTGCTCTACGGTGGCCAGGAGGATGCGGGATCGGTGTACGATACATGGACTTGGAATGGCTCGAACTGGACGAGGCGAAGCGCCGTTGGGGCGACGATCAGCGATATCGCCCAAATGGTCTACGATAGTGCTCGGGCAGAGGTCCTGCTGTATGGTGCCGATCAGACGTGGTCTTGGAACGGAATAGCATGGACCCAGAAGAACACGATCAACTCGCCGACTCGGGTACAGCACGCCCTTGCGTACGATCAAGTTAGGCGGCAAGTGGTAATGTACGGGGGACATTACGGCTCGTACAGCCCAGACACCTGGGTCTGGGAGGGAGCCAATTGGCGAAAGCTGAGTCCCGCAAATAATCCGGGTTTACGGGGAGAACACGCGATGGCTTACGACGCAGGTAGGCAAGAAACAGTGCTTTTTGGCGGGGAGTATCAGTATGTTCGGTTGGGAGACACCTGGATTTGGGACGGCCAAAACTGGACTAGCCGCGATCCAACAGTCAGTCCCGCAGCTCGAAAAGGGCACGCGATGGTATTCGACGCAGCGCGACAGCGAGTGGTAATGTTTGGCGGCTCATTCTATGGCAGCGCCAGCAACGAGACGTGGACGTGGCCCGAAGGTGGGAGCAGCCAGACGTCGGGCATTACCGTAGTCAACAACATTGAGAGTGCAGCTTTCTCGATCAGCGGTACAGCGATACTAACGGGAGTCGGCAAGACAGCCGCATTTTCAAACGTAGCAAGCGGAAGCTATACGATTAACTATGCCGAGGCTAGCGGCTACACGAAGCCAGCAAACGAGACGAAAACGCTGCGGGCGGGCGAGACGCTCTACTTCTCGGGCGTGTATCAGCCGATCGTGACGGCTGCAGGGCGATCGGCCTTGCGGGTGGTCGCTGGGCAGTTGGTGGGGCAGGCTTTGACGGAACGTAATCGGTCAATCTTGGTCGCACCGGGTGGCGCAATCAACGGGAATATTGATTTCGGGGTTCGGTCCGCGTTTGGAGCAGGGATCAGCGTGAGGATGGGAGTGACGCCAAGTTGGGGGCCGGCTGCGACGAGCTTTGTGGATGGCGGCGCTGTCGCTGCCGCGGCGGGGGAGCAGCGGCGCGTGGTGACGCTTAGCAACTTTGTTGCGCCGACTGTGCCGGGAACGTACTATATCGTGGCGGCGTTCCGGGAGGGGACGACGCCAGCGGAGGTTATGTCGGCCAGTACTTTAGCGGGAGGTGGGCCGTATTGGGGAGACGGCGATGATGTGGCCGCCTGGGGCAAGGCGTTGCGGGATGACGCGGTCCGGATGGGTGCGGTTTTGGCGCCGGTCAGGACCGGGGCGGGGACTGCGAGGGAAATGCAGTGGTTTGCGGCGGCGGTGGTTGAGGTGGTTGTGGCGGCTCAGCCACAACTGACTGTCGCTCCGGAATCGCTGCGCTTTGACTACCAACAGGGTTCGACGGATGCCGTAACTGAGCAGCGGATAGCGGTCAGAAGCGTTCCGACCGGACTCGTTTTTGCATTGGCGGCTGAGAGTGTCGGCAATTGGCTAACGGTGTCCGCCGACTCGAACAAGGCGCCAGCTACCATTGACGTGACGGTCGCAAAGAACCAGTCAGTTGGTGATTTTCCAGGGACCGTAGTCGTTACAGTTGCCGGTCGTCTTCCAATCCGCATCCCCGTTACTCTTTCCGTCAAGGCCTTTCCAGTGGTGCCACGGATCGAGCCTAGCGCTCCCCGATACTTGTACGTAAACGTAGCGATGTCCGAACAGAGGGGAAAGATTGACAGGACCTTACCTACGATCGTACTGACCCATGGGCTATCTGCCCGAGACGATGGGTTCGAAACTCTATGGACCGGTTCGGGCGTCAAGCAGGCCGGCGGCATGTTGGGCTCTGTCCTTGCTGGCCGTGCAAATGTAATCCAGTACGTGTGGCACGATGCCATGCAAGTCGGCAGCGTTCCTAATCGCTCAGCATACACTGCGGCGAGAAGCTATCGTGAAGATGCCGCCCAAAGCTTGTCCAAGGGCCTGATAAACGTTTTGGGGATCGACTACTCGCGCCCGATACATTTCGTTGGACATTCCTTAGGAAGCATTGTCAGTATCCTGGCGGCGCGGGATTTCCTATTACGAGCAACTGGCGTAACCAACGCCCAAGTGACAATTTTAGATAGACCCGACAAGATTACGTTGATGCCATTGCTGCCGGAACCATGCTTCATCGGAATCTTGTGGTACGCCGCTTGCTTCCGGACAACCAAGGGGCTTGGGAGTGACTATGCGAAGCAGCATCTGGCCGAACTTCGTAATGGACTATCTCTCCGAGTAGACAACTACTATTCACCTCTCGCCATAGGCGTCGGGGATGTAAATGAAGGATCCAAAACTGAATTTTACAATCACCCGGCATTAATTGAGCCCAATGACGTCGGCAACCTGTTTTTCGGAGACGAAGCCAATAGTACCCTTAACATACAAAACAACCATAGCGGTGTTCAACAGTGGTACCGCTGGACGATAGCCCAGAACGAGTCGCTTTGGTCGTCCGTCTGCTCTGGGGATCAATTTCCGTTGGGGTTCCTTGGGTCGTTATTGGTTGACAAAAGCCTGAGTCCTTGCAAGAAGGGATGGGAATGGTCCGTTCTGCGAGGTGATACCTCGACCTGGGCAACCCGGTTTCCGAAGAACTCCGCTTCTTCCGCGAAGATCCCTGAGCGTCAGGCGCTTAGTGCACCACGGGCAATCGCTTTGGCGACGGGAGCGGCTACCGAGTTTGGCTGTCCGGTTAGCCCGGGTCCGACCGTAAACTGTAAGGAGGCGGGCTCGCCCTACTCGGTTATTCCGATTACTCTGCCTGATAACGCTGCCTATCTCTCGTTTCGGTATCGTTTTGCATCGATTGGTGACGGAGATGTAGCGTTGGTTAGCATTGATGGAGTTCCGATCTGGACGGTTAGCGCCGCCAATTCGAATCCGGGGGAGTTGGCCCAGTCGAGCTTGCTTCCGCTGCAAGGCTTTGGTCCAGGACTTCATCGAATGACGGTGGCTTTGATCGGCGCTGGCGTCGCGAATGTGGAAATTGACGTTCAGGACTTTGCGGTTACCGTGATCCCGCCCGTTACCCCCGTGTTCGGTTTGTCGGAATCGGCCGTCACCGTCGCGGCCGGGGCGGGCAGCGGACAAGTTGTTCTATCCGGGTCGCCTTCCAATGCGCCCTGGACAACGGTTGCGACGAGCGTGGGAAACTGGCTGACAGTCAGCCCGGGTGAGGACACCGGGAGCGGGGTGCTGACGTATACGTTCCTCGGAAATCCGACAGGGATTTCGAGGATCGGTACGATTGTGGCCGGCGGTCAAACCCTTCGAGTTACTCAAGCGGGAGCGCTCGTTCCGAGCCTAGACGGAACGATTCAACTGGCGGGAAGTGGCACGAGTGCACCGATTCAGGTTCGCATTACCCAACCGGGTGGAGTGGCACAAATCGGAGTCGTCAATATTTTAGTGAACCGGGCGCTGGATGGCCGGGCGGCCTGTTACATCGCCTACTCTCAACCGGCCCAAGTGTTGTTCCTGGTAAACGACGCCGGACCGGATGCCGGGCTGTCGCCGGCATTGACGCTGGGCGGCGCGGGGTCGGTGTCGAATAGCCAATGCTCGGTGGCGGGAACTGGATCGTCGGCAACGGTGACGGGAAACACACTCGTGATCACGCTTAACATTTCCTTTACCACTAGCTTTGGCGGAAACAAGGTGATCTATGCGGCAGCGCGCAATACAGATGGCGTTACGGCAGGCTGGCGGACCATGGGCGTGCACGCCGTGCCGCCCGGAACTACCTCGTTCCCGCGGTCCGTTTCCATGTCGCCGAGCACGGGTACCACTTCCGCGAACACGGTCACGTTTGCCTTTGAGGATCAGACCAGCACGGCGAACTTGCAGACGGTTTGGGCGCTCATGAATTCCGCGCTGGACGGCAGGCAAGCTTGCTATGTGGCCTTCTACGCGCCAGCAAATCTGCTTTTGTTGATTCCAGATGACGGTGACGGGTCGCGCGCGACGAGCGCAGTCCTGGGGAGTACGGCGGTGTTGGAAAACTCGCAGTGCCGAATCAATGCGGCGAGTTCGACGGTGATGCGGTCGGCGGGAAGGCTCACCCTGGGCCTCAATGTAACCTATAAACCGGGACTTTCAGGACCGCGCGTTATTTGGATGGCCGCGAGTACGTTAGCGGGTCGAGTGAGCGAATGGGCGGCGAGCGGTGCTTGGGAGGTTCCGCCGTAATCGGTCATCTTCGATACATTCCGAGCCTCGCGGTCGTTTCGATTTTCGTTCCGGCCGATTTAGTTTTGAAAATTGCCGCATACCTCGATGGCGAGTGCTCCTTGGCTCAGGTGTGTACCTCCGTTTATTAGGCTTCCGGTGTGTGAGGGGAAGAACCGCGCTGTGTTGTAATCAGGAAGAATGGCCTTAAACATAAAGACCGACGCACTAGTGGTGTGCTTCACACAGACTGACG
>JAPKZA010000357.1 GCA_026394015.1 Acidobacteriota bacterium | reverse complement strand
CGGTCGAAGTCCGCCTCCGCCGCCCCAAAATCCAGTTGCAGCTCCGCTTCCCGAGCCCGCAGATAATGCAGCCGCGCGTCGTTCGCCTCCGTCTGCATCTGCGTCGTCAACGCCGCCCGTGTCTCCGCCGGCGACTTCCGCCACGACATCGTATTGCCCGCAAACGTCGTCACCCGATAGAAGACATCCTCTAACCGGTTCCGCCCCTCCACGGTGGAAATATAGCTCGGCAAATCGGCCGCCCAAGCGGCAGCCCCTAAGAGAACGAAACTAAGGAAGTACCGCAAGGAACACCTCCTTCGTGCTGATGTTATGCGCGATGTCTTCCGCCGTAACCTTGATTGCATACTTACCCGCCGGCATCCCCGCCGGAACCGTCAAATACCCGACACTCACGTTCCTATTCGGATCCCACTTCAACCAAGCCGTCTCCGCCCCGTACATCTTCGCCGTAATCGTCCGCGTCGTCGCCCCCGCATCCGCCGTCACCATCACCCGTTCCCCCCGTCGCGCCGAACTCGCCGACAACTTCGCCGATACCAGCGGCGGCTTACTCACAATCAGGAAGGTCTTCGCCTCCCGGTAAGTCCGGCCGTTCTTATCCCGCATCACTAACTTCACCGCATGGGTCCCGTCCACCATATCGGCCGGCGCCAAAAACCGAGTCTGCCAAATATCTTCCTCCGGCAAAAACTTCAAGGCCTTCGTCAGTCCAAACGGAAACACCGCCACCACGCTAGCAATCGCCGCATCCGTCCTCACCCGAATCACCGGATCCCCCGGCCGAATCAATCGCGGCCGCAGCAACGCCCGCGGTGCCGCCAAAAAACTCGTATACGGCGTCACAAACTTATACTTCTTCGACAAACGAATAATCTCGTCAATCGACGCCTTGTCTTCCCCTTCCCGGTCGATCTTTTCGAGCAACGCGTCCACCCGAGCCTTCGCCCAAGTCCGCGGCAACTGCGGATGCGCCGTCTCGCTAGCCGGCAAGTTCACCGTCGCCGACGCCCCTCTCACCTTAAATGTCGCGCTCCCCGGCTGCCCATACTGCCCCACCCACACCGCCTCGCTCCCCGGATAAACCGCCTCATGCAGTGAATACACCAGCGACACCGCTGTCCGCGGCTGCACATCAAGCGACACGCCCTCCACGGCGCTCTTCCCCAACTTCTCCAAGAACCCTCGCAGCTTAAACTCTTCCGGCTCCGTCGAACGAACCCATTCAAAAACCCCGTTCTGCCGCGCCAGCGCTTTCATCAACATCCCATTCGCATCATCGCCCACGGCATAAACAAACGTCCGCGGCTTCTTCGCCGCCCACGCCCTGGCATAATCCTCCAGCAACTTCCCCGTCCGCACCTGCCCCGAAGTCGCCCCGCCGTCACTAAACAACACGAGCACACTATCCTTCTCCGCCAACGCCAACCCCTTCGCCAGCGCCCCGCCCAAGTCCGTCGCCCCCCGCAGCGGCTGCGTCTTCAGCCATGCCAACGCCTGTTCCGCCGTCGCCTTCCCTCCCGCTGTCGCCCCCGGCGCAAACACCGCCACCTGCGAATTGAACACCAGCAAATGGAACTTATCCTGCGGCCCCAACCCCATCAACAACTCCGTCACCGCCCGCATGCTGCGCTCTAACTTCTCCCATTGCATCGACAAGGAGGCATCGAACAAAGCCACCACCGTCTTCGGAGCCGACTCCGCCGCCACCTGCGGAGCCACCAGCAGCGCCTCCCGGTCCACCTTCACCACAAAATCCTCGGTCAATTCGAAGTTCCGCACGTCCAAACTCGCCCGCACCAGGTTCGGCTTCTTCTCCAGAATCTGCAGCGGATACCCCTTCGAAAGCAACTGAAAATCCTTCATCGCATGCGCCGAATTCACGGTCACCGTAATCCACAACCGCCCCACTCTTTGCTGCTTATAGGCGTCCGGCTTCAACGGCAACGCCAGAATCGAACCCATATCCAATCGCGAATGATACTCCATCTCCATCCGCTTCGTCCCATATCCCGGAATCGGCACGACGCGCGCGCTGAACACGCTCGTCCGCTTCGCCTCGTCCACATCCCGCTCCCCCAACTGCAGCAGCCCCGGATCAATCGCCTGCAGTCGAATGTCGTTATACAACTCCTCCGCCCGACGCCGCTCCAGAATCACCCCCGGAATCCGCGTCGCCCCATCCCACACCGCAAAGTCCGACAATATGGCGCTCCCCGGCAACGCAAAAACGTAGTTCCCTTCCAACACCCCTGCCGTCTTGTTCGCAAAAATCTGCCGCGTCAACACCTTCACCGACGCCCCATCAATTTGCACGTCAATCGCCATCTCTTCCATCGATAGCACCGCCGGATCCGGCGCTTGCTTATTCGCCGGAATCAAGCTCCCGGCATCGCCGTACAACCCCGCCGCCGCCAATAGAAATATCGAGAAGCGCATCAAACTCGTAACCCCGTTTCCACAATCTTCACCAGACCGTTGTCCGTACCAGCGTAAAGGTACCCATTACCTAAGGCAAGCGCCGTCACATTAACAGACGGCAACCCCCGCGTAATCAACTGCCAACGCAGGTTCACTAAGTCGTAAAACAACAACCCATGCTCGAGCGTCCCCACATAAACCCCCTGCGCTGTCGCCAACATCGCCCCCGGGTTCACCACCACATTCTTCGGCAAATCGTTCCCAAAACTCCGCCAAGCGTTGTTCCCATCCAACCGTTGCACCCCACCCCCGTACGTCCCCACCCACAAGTCCGTCCTCGCCACCGCCATCGCCGAAACCCAGTTCGCCCCCAACCCCGAATTCGCCGTGTTGTAACTCACGCGCAGCTCTCCCCGATAGAGACGCGTAATCCCGCCCAAAGTCCCGCAAAATATCTCCATCCCCCGCACCGCCAAGCTATAAACGTGGTTGTTCACCATCCCATGAAACGCGTTGAACGACCGCGCCCCCGTCTTGTCAAACACCGTAACGCCCGCCGGCGTCGCCGCATACACCCTATCCTCCCCCACCAGCACATCCGTCACATGCGTCGCAATCAACCCGTCCGCCTTCGTCAACACCTGCTTCTGCTTTCCCGACCCATCAAAATACACCAACCCATTCGCCGTCGCCACCGCCGTCCGCCCCGCCCCATGCACAATCCGATTCACGCAAAACAACCGATCATTCTCGAAATGCGTCACCCGCCCGTCCGCCCCTAAAATATCCAATCCCCGATCGAAATACCCCACCCACAGTCGTCCGCCTGAATCCATCGCCAAGGCCGAAACGTTCCCGTCCGTCAACAAACCCGCTGGCGCCGTCACGACGGCACCCCCCTTGGAAACCAACGTCCGCGGCGTCAACACCTTCGTCGCCGAAACCACCTGCCGAATCTCCCCCTCCCCCGTCACCACCGGCCGCCCCGCCGCCCCCAACGGCACCGTCACCAACCCGTCCTCCATCGTCCCCGCCAACAAAGTCTCCCCTTCCACCCGCAACGACCGCACAAAAAATCCTTCCGCCAATTTCCGTTCAAACCTTCCCGCCCGAAACAGCGCCGCCCCCAACGGCCCTCCGGCCACTGCCACGTCCCCCGCTACGCCCACCGCCTGCACCTCGGCATCCGGCAGACCTTCCGCCTCCCCAAACTTAGTCAACTGCCCCGCATGGAACCGCCACATCCCCGCCCCCCGCGTCCCCACGTAAAGGTCCTCCTCCTTCCCCGCCAACGACGTCACGTCCACCCGCTCCGCCGACCCCTGAAATCGACTCAAAGCCTTTCCGTCGTACCGTACCACACCCCCTTCTGTCCCCCATAGCAAGCTCCCCGACTCCACCGCCAACAAAGCCCGCACCTTCCGATGCGCCAGCCAACTCGGCAAAATATGCCGAACCTTCCCCCCCTCAATCGCTACCACCCCCGCCCCGTCCGTCGCCACCCAAACCGTCGAACCCATCTCCAACATCGCCGTCAACCGAGCCGCCGGCAGTTCAAACCCACACCGCCACTGCTCCGTCACCACCCCAGCCTCATCAAACGCCAACAACGCATTCGCCGCCGCGATGTAACGCCCTGAAGCGCTCCAAAAATCTGCCGGCGTCGCCACCGCCTCGAACCCCGCCGGCAGCGTAGTATCCAACACGCGATCCGTCACCAAAAACTCCGCGTTCCCCGCCACGTCCAGCCGAGCCGTCTCCTCCGCCTTCCCCACCTGCCACAGCCACCGCCCCACCAACCCAAACCAGACGGTCCCCGCCCCAACCCCTATCCATCGTCGCCGCGTCATCGACCCATCATCCCACTTACGCCCTAAAATAGGGCTTCGCATACTGCACGAGCTGCGCCAACACCTCCTTGCCCTTCTCGTCCAATGCCCCTTTCTGCGCCAAAATCGAACCGGCCGCCGCACCGTCCCCCCGCACCGCATGGTTCGGAAACACCCCCCGCAATTCCAAAATGTATTTCAACGATGGAATCCCATAAACCTGCACTTCCGTAATAAACAACATCGCTTTCGAAAACGCATCCAAAGCCTCTTTCTTCTTCCCCGCCTGCCACGCGTCCCACGCCACCGCATACAGATCCGCAAACGACGAAGCCGGCATCGTCCCCGCGCTCCCCCGATACATCTCGTCAATCATCGTCCGCCCATGCCCCCCCGTAAACACCTTCAGCTCATCCCGCGAATCCGTCCGCAGGCGTCCCATCCGCATCAATGGCTCCCCGGCCTCGTCCTTGATCAGCCGCAGCGTCGGAACCTCCTTCCACATCCGCAGCAGCAGTTCCACGCTCATGTTCCCCACCGCCTGCACAAACAACGGCAACTCCGTCGCCGCCCCCACCTGCTTGTAGTAGCCCAACACATCCGCATCGCTCGGCTTCCCCGGCGGCGGCAACGCGATCACGGCATCGGCCCCAATCTTCGCCGCGTGTTGCGCATATCGCACCGCCGTCCCCGCGTCCGGCCCTTGCACGCCAATCACAATCGCCGGCTTCAACTTCTTCCCCGCCGCCGTCAACGCCTCCGCCCCTTGCCGCCGCTCCGCCTCGCTCAACGTCGACCATTCACTCGCCAATTGCGGCCAAACAAATCCATGCACCCCGCCTTTATGGATGAACTCTAACTGCTTCACGAGCGTTGGAACGTCCAACGCCCCCGCCGCCGTAAACGGAGTCTGTGCAATCGGAAAGACCCCCCGCAACGCCCGACCCGAGGGCGCCGCGCTAGCGCTCAAAGCAAACCCACCCGCCGCCTGCAAAAACAGCCGTCTTTCCATCTAGATCACTCCTGGCGCATATTTGCGCAAAATCGCGTCGCTAAAATCCACCCCAAACCCCGGCCCCGTCGGCGGCAAATAGTACCCATCTTCAAACTTCGGCGTCATCATCTCCATCAACTCGTTCCCCGATTCCCCCGTCCCAAAGCTCTCCGCCATCCCCGTCGTATGCGCCAGCAACAGCAGCGTCATGCCATACACGCTCCCGCCCCGATGCGGAATCAGCCCCACCTCCGCCGCCTCGGCCGCCGCCGCCACCTTCCGCCCATCCGTCAACCCGCCCGACCACGAAAGATCCGGCTGCAGAATATGCGCCGCCTTGTTCCGCAGCAACTCTCGGAATCCGTAAATCGTCGCCTCATGCTCCCCACTCGCAATCCGCGTCGTTTGGATCTCCCGACACAACCGCGCATAGCCGTCCATATCATCCGGCAGCAACGGCTCTTCCATGAAGTACAGCCGCGCCTCCGCCACCCGCGCCGCCAGCTCAATCGTGTACTCCACATCCCAAGCGCACAGCGCGTCCAGCATCAGCCGAACCTCCGGCCCCACCCGCTTCCGCGCGTCCAGAATCTTCTCGACGTTCTTCCGCATCCCCGCCGCCCCACTCCGAAAACTCTCAAAGCTGGCAATCTTCACCGCCCGAAAGCCCAGCTTCATCCCGTGCTCCACATCATTACCCGTGTAGTAGCCCATCACCTTCGCCTGCGTCGGCCCGCCGAGCAACCGGTACACCGGCAACCCCGCTCGCTTCCCCGCCAAGTCCCACAGCGCCAAGTCGATCCCGCTAATCGCTTGAATCGCCACCCCCCGCCGCCCATAAAACGAACTCGACGAAAACATCTGCTCCCACAGCAGTTCCACGTTCAACGCATTCGTCCCCCGCAACAGCGGTCCCAAATGCTGCTCAATCGCCAAGCATCCCGCCGCCCCGCCTCCTCCGAGCCCATACCCCGTCAGCCCTTCCTTCGTCCGGATCTGCACCAAAATCGCCCCGTCCAACTGCGAAAACGGCCCAAACGTCCGCCATCGCTGTGGATCAAAATCCCCCAACGGTGGTCCTTTCCGTTCTCCCGCCGCCGCCCGAATCCGCAACGGAGCCGCCTTCACCGAAACGATCTCCAGTCGCTCCCCCGCTGCCAGCCCCCCCCCCCCCCCCAGCCCCAAAAATCCCCCGCGAGTCAACCCTTTATCTTTTCCCAAAAAGCTCGGCAATTGGCTCTCCCGTCTTGTCTTCCAAGGAATTCGCGATCTTGATCGGCCTCCCAATCGGACTCATGATCTCCTTCGTCCAATCCACTCCCATCAGCTTGTAGATACTCGCGTACAAGTCCCCCATCGACACCACCCGACTTGTCACATTCGCCCCCTTCGCATCGCTCGTTCCGATCGCCTGTCCCGTCTGAATCCCGCCCCCCGCCAACGCCAGCGACCAGCAATTCGGCCAATGGTCCCGCCCCAGCGCCGGGTTGATATGCGGCGTCCGACCAAACTCCCCCATCGCAATCACCAAAGTCTCGTCCAACAATCCCCGCTCTTCCAAATCCTCAACCAGCGTCACCAACGTCCTATCCAGCGGCGGACACAGCCGGTCCCGATGGCTCTTATCGTTGTCGCTATGCGTATCCCATGACGTCCCGTGGTATCCCGCCGCCGTCACAAACCGGCTCCCCGCCTCCACCAACCGCCGCGCCAGCAAACACGACTGCCCGATCGAGTCCTTCCCGTACCGCGCCTTCGTCGCCTCCGACTCCTTTCCCAAATCAAAAGCGTCCCGCACCGCCGGCGTCATAATCATCTTCATCGCCTGCGCCGAAAACGCGTCCATATCGGTGTGTTCCGCCGTCTCGTTCATCGCCCGATACCGCCGATCCACCGCTCGCAGCAGCGCGCTCCGACTCTCCACCGACGCCTGCGAAACCGACTTCGGCAAACTCAAATCCGTCACCTGGAAATCCGGCTTACTCGGATCCGGAATGCACATCGGATCATAGTCACCCCCCAAAAATGCCGCCCGGAAATAGTCTTCATATTGCCGCC
>JAPKZA010000157.1 GCA_026394015.1 Acidobacteriota bacterium | reverse complement strand
GCTTTACCTTCCTTACCCACACTAAACAGCGAGGAGGCAATAAACGCCGCGAACGACGCCGTTTCAATCCCCAACACCCCCATCAAGACCACCGCGAGCGCGATATTGAGGGCCACCGATAGCTTACTCCGCGCATAGCCCACAATCGTGTGGTCAACCTTCTGCTTCTCCAAACGAGAGACCACCAAGTTCAACCCGAACTTGATAAACGCTCGGCCGATAAACCACTCCGCCAAAGCGCCGCATTATCAAAAAGAGTTTTCGAGAGAGGAAGCGAATCCATTGCGAAAGTCTAGCGCAGCTAGGCGAACGAAAAAACGAACCGGTGCCGCTCCCGCTGCCAGATCGCCGCACTCTCGGTAACCGTCAAATACCAGGTCTCCCGTGCCAACGGCTGCCGCGGCCGAATCGCCCCCGGATCCAGCAGCGCATAGCAGAGCCCCGCCTCCGGGTCCCGGACCGACTCATAGGCGATCCAACGCATCGCCAGCCCGCGCGCTGCCCGCCCCAAAGCCTGTGTCGCCGCATACTCCACCGGGTCCGTCCAATCCGCCCGCCACGCCCGCAGCGGATCCACCGTCAAGTCAAGCCCCAGGCCGCTCGCCCCTAGCTGAAACACCGTTTGCGCCGCCGCCGACATCGTCGTCATCCCCACGCTATCCCGCATAAACCGCCAGCGCCAATAGCCCATCTCCGCACACGCCGTGCTTCGCTCGCGCGCCGCGTAGAGCACCCCCGCATCGGGCCAAGCCCGGAACCTGGAGCCATGCCGCGAAGGGGGATAACGAAACGGCGTCGAGAGTAAGTAATGAAGTTGGTCCGCTCCGGCCGGCAAGGCCGGCTTACTCTCCTCCAATATCCGTTCGAGTAACTCTTGTCGGCTCGGATCGCTCCCTGTCAGTCGCAGCGTCGAAACCACATGCTGCGCCTCCACCGCCCGCCAACCCTTGAAAGTCCGCTCCCCCCGAGCCTTGGCGACAAAACTAGACCACGGCGCGGGAGGCATCAAGATATTGCACCACGTTTACTAACCCTGTAATCTCGCCCAGCAGACTCACTGGAGTCGCCGAAAGCGCGGCGTTGTAATTTCGTAGCCACTGCCGCGACAACTCGTCGTTGCCCCCCGTTATCGAATCCAAAGATCGGAACAGCCGGACCAACAGCGCCGCAAACTGCCACTCCTTCCCCTCCGGGTCCAGCAGATACCTGCCGGCCGCCATCCGCGAAACCGACGCCGCGCTCAATCCCAAAATCCGCCCCAAATCCGCCTGCGAGACCTGATACAAAGTCGCCACCCGCAGCACGGCCGCGGTCAACGTTTCCCGCGCGGCCAACGAGCGGGTCCCCTCCACCGAAGCGACCGATTTTGAGCCAGGATTCATGGTTTCTCCTGAAACCAAGAATACATCGTCTTTCTCAGGAAAGCAATTGGCGTCACGGCCTCCCATTGCCGTGCCAACAGGTGATAGTCTGTCCCCTGACTAGCCATGGATATCCACCGTCGCGCCGCCTTCCGCCAACTCGCCGCCCTACTCGCCGCCTCCCCTCTACTCCGCGCCCAGCAGGACCCCTTTCGCGACCACACCCGTGTTCCCCGTCTCGATGAACTCCTCACCGCGTTCGACTTCGAACCCGTCGCTTTCGCCCGCATTCCCCGCGTCGCTTACAACTACACCGCCTACGGATCCGAAAGCGAGTTCACCCTCCGCCGCAATCGCGACGCCTTCGACTGGGTCGATCTCCTCCCCCGCTCCCCGAAGCCGCCGGAAATCGATACCGCCATCGAACTCTTCGGCCAAAAGCTAGCCTTCCCCCTCCTCCTCGCTCCCTCCGCCGCCCATACCCAACTCCATCCCGAAGGCGAGCTTGCCACCTTCCGCGGTGCCACCCAAGCCGCCAAAACGCCCATGATCGTCAGTAACAATTCGACTTACGGCGTCGACAAAATCGCCGCGGCCGCGAAGGGCAATCTATGGTGGCAACTCTATCCTCGGCAAAGTCTCGACGATAGTAGAGCCTACCTCGACACCGCTCAAACTAATGGCGCTCAAGCCATCGTCGTCACCATCGACCAACAATCGGCTCACTACGAACGCCCCCTCCACGATCGCAACCTGTCCGACTCCCGCCCTCCCCGGCCGAGTAACATATACAACCCCTACCGCGTCCTCCAAAATCGTAACTGGTATACCTGGACTTACTTCGATCAAATCCGGCCCCTCGTCAAAGTCCCTCTCCTCGCCAAAGGAATTCTCACCCCCGAAGCCGCGCTGGCCTGCATCGACCGTGGCCTCGACGGCATTATCATTTCCAACCACGGCGGCCGCGCCATGGACTACTCCCCCTCCACTCTCGAAGTCCTCCCCGAAATCGTCGCCGCGGTCAATGGCCGCATCCCCGTCCTCATTGACGGCGGCTTCCGCCGCGGCACCGACATTCTGAAGGCGCTCGCCCTCGGGGCAAAGGCCGTCTGCCTCGGCCGTGTCCCCCGCTGGGGCCTCGCCGCCTACGGAGCCCCCGGCGTCCGAGGAATCCTGGCCATTCTCCAGCAGGAGCTCGTCCTGGCCATGGCCGAAGCTGGCTGCGCCTCCATAGCCTC
>JAPKZA010000487.1:6618-14819 GCA_026394015.1 Acidobacteriota bacterium | reverse complement strand
ACTCGCCCTCCATAGCGCCGCCGAACTCGTCCTCAGCGCCGTCCGCCGTGGCCTCGTCTCTTGAAAAAGAGGTCTCATACAGGAAACGCTGTATAGACAACGCCTCCACCTATCGAGTACGGTTGTCTTTCTCCATCACCATGCCCGACATCGCCACCATTCGCCCGGTCGCCGTCCGCACGACCGCCCCCACCCTGTTCCCCTACAGCCTCAGCGTGTTTTTCCCCGCCTGTAACGACGCCCTCGCCCTCCCGGCCCTCATCTCGAAAACCTTCGCCGTTCTCAACCAACACGCCGCCGACTTCGAAGTCATCGTCGTCAACGATGGTAGCGCGGACTCCACCGGCCTAGTCCTCGAATCCCTCGTCGCCGAATTCGGACCCCGCCTACGCGTCATCACCCACCCCGAAAACCGCGGCTACGGCGGCGCCCTCCGCACCGGTTTCGCCGCCGCCATCAATGAATTCGTCTTCTACACCGACGGCGACGGCCAATACGACGTCGCTGAACTCCCAGCACTTCTCAACGCCATCACCCCCGAAGTCGGCCTCGTCAACGGCTACAAAATCGCCCGCCACGATCCCTGGCACCGCAAGCTCATCGGGGCCGTCTATAACCAATTCGCCCGCTTCCTCTTTCGCGTCCGCCTCCGCGACATCGATTGCGATTTCCGCCTCATCCGCCGCTCGCTCCTCTCCCACGAACCCCTCCGTTCCTCGAGCGGCACCATCTGCGTCGAACTCGTCACCATGCTCGAACGCTCCGGCATGAAGGTGGTCGAACTCCCGGTCTCCCACCTCGCCCGCCAACACGGCCGCTCTCAATTCTTCCGCGTCAAATCCCTCGCCACCACGCTCGTCCAAATCTGCCGCCTCTACCTCCGCCGCTAAGGCAGCGCAAAAGCATGATAGGTACCCCCACTCGACGCTCCTGACTTCCCGCCCCCCGCCGCAATCACCACATACTGCTTCCCCTTCACCATATAAGTCGCCGGAGTCGCGTTCCCCCCGGCCGTCAACGTCGTCGACCACAGTAACTTCCCGGTCGCTTTATCAAACGCCCGAAACTGCTTATCGTGGTTAGTCGCCCCAATAAACAGCAGCCCCCCCGCCGTCACCAGCGGCCCCCCATAGTTCTCCGTCCCCGTCGTCTTATCCGCCAATTGCGGATACTCCCCGAACGGCTGCTTCCAGACATACTCCCCGGTGTTCAAATCAATCGCGTTCAACGTCCCCCACGGCGGCTTCACCGCCGGGTAACCCTCCGGATCGAGAAACTTGTTATACCCATCCGTCTGGTACGCCTGCTCAATCAACGTGCTCCCCGCCACCCCCGCCGAAGCCACGTCTTTCCCCGTCATCAAATACTCCAAAATCGCCTCCCGCTGTTTCTCCGGCAGATGCCCAAATCCACCCATCCGCCCCTGCCCCTTAGCAATCACCCGCTCATATTCCCCTCTCTTTCCCGCCTCCAACTTCGCGAGCGATGGGAACTCCGGCGGACTTCCGCCCCGATCCTCCCGATGACAACCCGCGCAATTCCGCGTATACAAATTCTTCGCCGACTCCACGTCCTTCGCCGCCGGCCGCGGCACCAATCGCAAAATCCAAGGCATCTCATTCGCGTTCACATACAGCAACCCCGTCGTCGCATCAAACGCCGCCCCGCCCCACTCTCCGCCCCCGTCAAATCCGGGAAACACCACCGTCCCCTCCTTACTCGGCGGAGTAAACTGCGGCCCGCTCTTCACCTGTCGAAACCGCTCCTTCGCCACCACATTCGGAATCATGTCCTCGGTCAACTGCTGCCGCGAAAACGGGGCCGGCTTCGTCGGCAAAACCTGCTGCCGAGCTAGCTTCTCCCCCTCCACGTCACTATCCGGCGTGTCCACCGTCGTCAAGGGAAACAAACTCTCCCCCGTCGCCCGGTCAAACACAAACACATGCCCCGACTTAGTAATCTGCGCCACACCGTCCACTAACTTCCCATCCCGCTTCACGGTCACGAGCGTCGGCGGAGCCGGCAAGTCCCGGTCCCACACATCATGCTTCACAAACTGAAAATGCCATTTCTTCTTTCCCGTCGCCGCATCCAATGCCAACAAACAATTCGCATACAAATTGTTTCCGTGCCGATTCGCCCCATAAAAATCAAACGAAGCCGAACCCGTCGGCACAAACACCGTCCCCGTCTTCCCGTCCAGCGCCATCCCCGGCCACGAATTCGTTCCCCCGGCGTACTGCCAGGCGTTCTTCGGCCAAGTCTCATAGCCAGGCTCTCCCGGCCGCGGCAGCGTATGAAACGTCCACGCAATCTTTCCCGTCCGCACGTCATACGCCCGAATGTCCCCCGGCGCCGACGGCAACCCCTCCGGCACGAGCGACCCCTGAATCAACAAATCTTTATACAGAATTCCCGGCGTCGGCGCCGAAATCGAAACCTTCTCCGGATCCCGCCCCAATCCCTCTCGCAAATCCACCCGGCCCCTCACCCCGAAACTCTCCACCAACTTCCCCGTCCCCGGGTCCAAAGCCATCAGCCAATTCCGCCAAGAAAACAGGAGCCGCTTCTCCTTCCCCGCCTGCCACAATACCAACCCCCGATTCCGCCCCCGCGTCGGCTTCCCCTCGCTCGGGTCATACCGCCACAGCAATGTTCCCGTCGCCGCGTCCAACGCAAACACCTGCTGCTTCGCCGAACTCCCATACAGTACCCCGTCCACGATCAGCGGGTTGCACTGGATCTCCGTCCCTTTTTCCGCGTCGCCGGAATCGAACGTCCAAGCCGGTGCCAACTTCCCGACGTTCGCCTTCGTAATCTGGGCCAGCGTCGACGACGCCGTCTGCGCCGCTCCCCCTCGATAGGTCCCCCAATCTGCCTGCCCCAGCAGCAACCCCGGCAACATCAAAATGAAAAAGCGCATTCTCATATCATATGGAAATGCGCCGCCGAGATTTTCTAGCTGCCCTTTTCCCTCCGCCCCCGGGCTCGACCCTCGTCCACGAACACATCCTCGTTGACTTCATCGGTGCCGACAAAGTCAGCCCGTCCCGCTACGATCCCGACGAAGTCTACCGCCTCGCCCTCCCCAAACTGAAAGAAATCGCTCAACTCGGCTGCGTCCGTCTCCACGAATGCACCCCCAACTTCCTTGGCCGCGACCCTCGCCTCCTTCGACGTCTCGCCGACGCCTCTGGCGTCGAGATTTGGACGAACACCGGCCTGTACGCCGCCCGCGACTTCATCTTCCTCCCGCCCTACGCCCGCACCGAAACGGCCAACCAACTAGCCCGCCGCTTCATCAAGGAAGCCAAGGACGGCCTCATCGACGGCATCAAGCCCCGTTTTATCAAGATCGGCGTCGACCGCGGCCCCCTCCCGCCCCTCAGCCGCAAGCTCGTCGAAGCCGCCGCGATAGCCAGCCGGGAAACCGGCCTCCCCCTGGCCTCCCACACAGGCAATGGACCCGCCGCCCTCGAGCAACTCGAAATTCTCACCGAGGCCAAGTGCCCACTCTCGCACTTCGTCTGGGTCCACGCCCAAAACGAAACGAATCTTCAAGTCCACGCCCAAGTTGCCCGCGCCGGTGCCTGGGTCGAACTCGATGGCATCAATCCCCGCTCCGCCGACCACCACCTCCGCTGCCTCCAATCCCTCAGCGAAGCGAACTTACTAAGCAAGGCCCTCATCTCCCAGGACTCCGGCTGGTACCATGTCGGCGAGCCCAACGGAGGTAACTTCCGTGGTTACTCCTACATCTACACCGACTTCGTTCCCCGGCTCCCCGCCGACTGGCCCAAGTGACTACTCGTCGACAACCCCGCCGCCGCCTTTCGCGTCAGCAGATAGAGCAGCGGCCTACCGACCACATTGCAACAAGCCCTCTTTCGACGATACCTCGCTCGCCGCCTCCAACGAAGCACCTCCCACCCGCCGACGACTTTACCCGCTCCTCCCTGCCCGACCAGGTCGCAGCCCGGCCTCTCGCAGCCGCGGAGCCAAACTCTCGTACGACCGTCGCAGCGCACCCAAAGCATCGTACCCCGCCTGCACCTGTAACTGCCGACTGACCTCTACTAACATCCATCCGCGATACCGCTTCGTCCTCAGGTACTCGCAGTATTTTCCATAGTCAATCGTCCCGTCCCCCGGCAGCAGAAACTGCGCCTTCCCATCCACCATCCGCCCGTCCTTCACCGTCACAAACGAAGACCGCGGCAGCAGCGTCGTCATCGTCGCCTCGAGTTCCAACCCCAACAACTGAAAATGCCCATAGTCGTAGATCCCGCTCAGCGCCGGGCTCCCCGCCTGATCCAACAGCCAAATCAACTTCTCCGGCGTGTCTGAAGCGCTGCCGATATGCGACTTCACCGCCAACCGTAGTTTGCTCTCCGCGGCCACCCGACCCCACTCCCCCAATCGCCTCGCCATCTGCGCCTTCACCTGCTCCCATTCCCCCGGTTTCCCGCCCAGCACCGTCTGCAGCAACGGCGGAGCCTTCGGCGAAACGTCATGCGCCAGCATCGCCGCCACCCGAATCCGGTCCAGCGTCCGCGCGTGCTCCGCCTCGGAAACCAACAAATTCAAGTTTTCAATCAGGGACGGAATCGGCAGCCCGAGCCCCCGAATCCGCCGCCGCGCCGCCGCGTCCAACTTCGCCGGCTCGCTGGGCCACCCGGCCATCAGACACAACTCCGCCCCGTCGTAGCCGATCTCGCGAATGCTCTCTAGCGCCCGCTCCACCGTCAAGTCCTGCATGCCGTAGTTGCCCACCGACAGCCGAACCGCGGGGTTCGACGCCGCCAGCAGCGACAGAAACCCCCGGCGCTTCACCGGCTCTCCGCCTCCGCCAGCATCACCATAAACTCCCGCATAAACAAATGGTTGTCGTGCCAGGTCCGCCCGCTAACTAAGTTGCCATCTCGCACGCAGCCCTCATTCACAAACTGCCCACCCGAAAAAGTAACATCGAGCGCGCACTTAGCGACCGTTGCCACGCGCTTGCCCCGAATCACGTCCGCCGCCGCAATAATCTCCACCCCATGGCAAACACTGGCTACCGGCTTATTCTCCGCAAAGAAATGCCGCGTCAACGCCAGCAAATGCTGGTCGTAGCGCAAGTACTCCGGTGCCCGTCCCCCGGTCACAAACAACCCCAAATACTCCTCCGGCTTCACGTCCGCGAACGCGATCTCCGCTGCCATGTGATAGCTCGGCCCTTCCCGGGTTATGTCCCAACCTGGCGGAATCTCGTGCATCACTAGGTGGTAAAGCCGGGCTTGGGGCCCGGCCACCACCACTTCGTAACCCGCCTCTTTCAACCGGAAAAACGGGTACAGAGTGTCCATCGCCTCCGCCGCATCTCCAATCACGATCAATACTTTTGCTGCCATGGTCTTCGCACAGCAATCTATCATCCACCCCGGCCCGAGTCAATCGTGCGGCTCTACCCCATGATCCCGAGGTTCGGAGAACCAAAGCGACCCAGGTACGGAAAGATGTCCGGCAACCTCCGAACCAACGCGCCAGTCGCCGCATACTCTTCTAGCGAAGTCGTCGGAATCCAGCGTGCCTGTGAAGTGTCGTCCGGCCCATTCACGGCCAGCGTCGGATAACGGCCGTACAAACTCGCGCCGCGTACCGCCCCACCCACCACGACCGATGGCTACCCCAGCCGTGGTCGGATCCTTCCCCGTTGAAGATGTAGGTCCGATTGAAGTCCGGCGCCGGAAACTGAGTTACGTTCAAATCCTCGCCCAAATCCGCCGTGGCATCACGCAACGCCGTCATCGCGTCATTCAACTCCCTCAGTAAGTTCGCGGGCGCCGTTAACTACGGTTCATCGGTGTCGTATGCGCCTTGCGAAGTAAAGAAAACCCTGTATTCGGAAATACTGTCGTGATCGGCCATGCCGCCGTTAGCGCCGTAGAAAGCAACGCCGCCGCCGTCTGTGTGTTCCTGTTCGACAGGTTGATCACCCCGTTCGTCGTCAGGCGAAACCGAGCAGATCCAAAACCAACGTCTGACCCGCCGACCGTCTCCGCTCGCCATTGCTCTCGCCGCCGAACTCCTTCCGCGCTATCCTGCTCAAGCTTTTTAACTCGAAGTCCGATCTCAAAGATCACAGCACAGAGGCGTTGTTGACTGATCGCTACGCTTTCGCGAGTTTGTAGCAATCCCGCCACTCGTTGACCGTGGCGTTCGGCTGTTTACCGATTTGCACGCCAAGGCGTTGGCGGATCTCTGGGGTCAGACGGCTGGGAAAGCCGCGGGGTCTACCGGCAGGTCGTGAAGAACTCTGGTTTGGGCGGGTCTTCAGGCGGTCGTGGGTTGTAAGTCGGCAGCCGCCTCACATTATGGACCTGCATGGCGGCGGCTATGCGGGCGTCATGTACCTGAATGCCCCTCACTTGGTATTGCCTAATAAGTTGTCGCCATTGCCAATAAACCATGGGCGTATCGTGAAGCGCGGCGAAGATCAGCACTTTCGTATCGACGAGAACCGCCGCAGGTCAGTGGACTCAGGAGATGCCGCTGCCTCGTATTCCAAAACGTGCTGGATGGAGTCGTCGAGAGACGTTCCGTGAGCACGAGCGGCTTGGCGGGGGAGAACGGGGGGCTTTTGTGCCGGGAGGACGTTGCGCATCTGCGGAAACACGATTTGCCCGGAACCGAGGAGAGCAGTTTTCAAAACCGGGAGCAATCGCGCAGACTTTGAAATGGGTCTTTCCAACCTGTGCCAAAAGCACAGAGGCGTCTCATTTTGGACCTCTCCGCCCTCGATTGCCCTCAGACTAAGGGGTCCAAGGGAGGGGCACGTTTACGATCTCGTTGCCGCCACCTTTCGAGTCAACTTTGCGACGGATGGTTTTGCCTTCGCCGAGGTAGACGACCCACTCATAAGCCCGATCCTTCTTCGATTCGATTTCGAGGCGGAGGAAATCGGCGGAGGGGCCGCCGTGGACTTGGGAGATGTCTTCTTGGTCGGGCTCCCAGATGAAGAATTCGGCACCGAGTTTTGGGGTGTAGTGGAGAGCAATCGTCGCGCCTTCGGCGAGGGGGAGGATGGAGCCGTTGCGGAGGAAGAGTAGGGGGGTGGCTTGGTCGCCGGTGACTTGAATCGTCTGGCGGCCTTTATGGGTGACGCCGGAACGGAGGTCAGTCCAGTTGCCGCGCGGAAGATAGACCGATCGCTGGTTGCCGTTACAGAGCGGCGCGACGAGGAGTTCATCGCCGAGGAGGTACTCGTCGGCCCGCTGACGGGCTTCGGTTTCGGTGGGGTATTGGAACGGCAAGGGATGCAGCATGGGGTAGCCGCGGTCCTTCACCTCCTGGAGATACGTAACGAGGAACGGGCGGAGGCGCTCGCGCCAGGCGGGGTTGGCCAGGGGTTGGTCGCGGTAGACGAGGGGAATGGCGGCGGCGAAGGCTTCGGAGTCGGGGTAGTGGTCGAGGTTGACGGCGGGGGCTACAGTGCCGGAGAGAGACGCGTGGACGAGCGAATGGACGAGGGCGCAGGCGTTCGGTTGCTTCTCCATTTTTCTGGCGTAGCGGGGGACGTTGCGGGTGGGGAGGAGTTCGACGTCAGAGGACGCGTATTCGATGGCGCCGAGGACTTTGAACCGTTCTTCGTAGATCTCTTTAGGCGATGGGCCGTAGTGGAAGAGATACTCGAGGCGGTCGGCGCCGGCGATGAGAACGCGGGCGTGGTCCTTCGTGGACTGTGCGAGATCGAAGCGGTAGCGGCCGTAGTTTTTATGGTCGATGGCGTAGCCGGCGGTGGAGAGGAGGAAGGGGGATTGGGTCGCGATTTCCAGGCCGCGGGAGGCTAGACGGGCATCGGGCCGGGGGCCGAGGCCGAAGAATTCCTCGTCGGCGGGGGAGAGGCGGTCGAGGATGATTTCGTCGTTCACGCGGCGGGCGGGGGCCGCTTCGGCGAGGAGGACTTTACCGGTGGAGGCGGTGAGAACGGTGACCTGGCCTGTGGTGGAGACGCGAACGATGAGGTGCTCGGATTTGAACTCTTCGGATTTCGCCGGACCGGGGGAGGGGCCCCATGTCCGGGAGAGCTTAAACGTCGAGGGGGTGAGGAACTCAAAGCCGATTTGGCCGTCGGCGAGAGGGAGCGAGAGAAAGAGGGCGAGCAGCATCAGATGAGAATCATCTTCTCTTGTTTTTCGCCGGTGACGCGGGCTTCGGTG
>JAPKZA010000487.1:0-6607 GCA_026394015.1 Acidobacteriota bacterium | reverse complement strand
TCCGAGCGGATACCGAATTCCGGCAGGTAGACGCCGGGTTCAATGGAGAAACAGGTCCAGGGGATGACGCGGCGTTCGTCGTGGGTTTCGAGATTGTCCATGTTGGCTCCGGAGCCGTGGACCTCTTCGCCGATGGAGTGGCCGGTACGGTGCACGAAGTATTCGGCGAAGCCGTGGGCGGCGATGTGGCCGCGGCACGCATCGTCGACCTCCCAGCCTTGGAGGGGAAGGCCGTTCGCGATAGACGACTGGACTTTGGCGATGGCGGCGTCGCGGGCGCCGGTGACGATGTTGAAGACGTTCTGGACGTCGGAGGGGATTTCGTGGCCGGTGTAGCCGGTCCAGGTGATGTCGTAGTAGACGGAGTGGGGCTTGGCGAGCTTGGCCCACATGTCGATGAGGACGACATCGTTTTGCTGGATGAGGGCGCTATCTTCGGGGAGGGGTTCGTAGTGGGGGTTGGAGCAGTTGGCGTTGACGGCGACGATGGGGCCGTGGTCGGTGACGAGGCCGACGCGATCGAAGGCTTGGCGGACGAACGCGGCGATGATCCATTCGTTGACGAGTTCGCGGCCGCGGAGGCGGTCGCCGATCTCTTCGAAGGCGGCGCGGCGGACGTCGTCAACGAGTTTGCCGGCGGCGAGGTGGGATTCGAGTTGGGACTGATTCCAACGGGCTTCGAAGTATTGGACGAGGTTGGCGGAGGAGGCGACTTCGACGCCGCGGGCGCGGACGAGTTCGACGGTGCCGGCGTCGACCATGGCGACGTAGGGGATGGCGCAATCGGGCGAATACTGCATGGCGACTCGCTTGCAACCGTGGAGGATAGTGGCCAGGCCGTCGACCTGGGTGGCCCAGCTCGAGTAAAGGTGCTTCGTGCCGGGCAGGGAATCGACCATCGTGTATTCGACGCGATGGGCTAGCTTGCGGGGTTCGCCTTCCGCGGGGATGAGATAGTACCAGCGGCGGGAGGGGGTCCGGGGCGCCTTAAAGTCGAGGATGCTGTAGGCGAGGGGGTCGCGGAAGTGGTGGTCGAAGAAGAGCCAGCCGTCGAGGTTTTCCTCGCGGAGAGCGGCTTGAATGGCGGCGAGATTTTTCATTTTATTTGATTCCTCCCATCATGCTGCGAAGGGGTTTGATGAAGAGCGCGAGGACTAGCCCGGCCCCGATGGCGAAGGCGCCGACGGCGCCGAAGAGCGTATCGAGGGGCATCGTTTCATAGAAGCCGGCGAGGCGGCCGCCGATGTAATTTCCGACGCTGGTGGCCAGGAACCAGACGCCCATGATGAGGCCGACGACTTGGGCCGGGGCGAGTTTGGTCATGGCCGAGAGGCCGACGGGGCTGAGGCAGAGTTCGCCGATGGTGTGCAGGAAGTACGTTAGGACGAGCCAAAGGGGGCTGACCTTGACGCCATTCTTGGCGAGGAGGGCACCGCCGACGAGCGTGAGAAATCCGGCACCGACGAAGACGAGGCCGAGGACGAACTTGGCGGGGACGGAGGGTTCCTTCGGGCCGAGCTTGAGCCAGAGCCAGCCGAACATGGGGGCCATGGCGATGAGGAAGATCGAGTTCAGCGACTGGAACCAGGACGACGGGAAGTCGAAGCCGAAGAGGGTGTTTTGGGTTTTGTCATCGGCGAAGAGGTTGAGGGTGGAACCGGCTTGTTCGAACGAAGACCAGAAGAGGGCGGCGACGAGGAAGAGGGCGAAGATGACGAGGATGCGCTTGCGTTCGACCGAGGACCAGGGGCCAAAGTAGACGGCGGCGAAGACGGCACCGGTGATGACGATGAGGAGGACGCCGAGGGCGTCGGCGAGTTGGGTGATGGAGAGGACGCCGGAGTAGAGCAGGAGGGGGAGCAGGATCAGGACGGCGAGGCCGACCCAGAGGTAGCGTTTATGGGAGGCGGCTTCGGCGGGAGATGTCCAGGGGGCGGGGTGAAGGCCGGCGTCGCCGAGGTGCTTGGAGTCGGCCAGATACTGGATGACGCCCAGGGACATGCCGATGCCGACAGCGACGAAAGCGAGGCGCCATTCGACGAACTGGCCGATGTAGCCGACGATAAGCGGGGAGATGCCGGCGCCGATGTTGATGCCCATGTAGTAGATGGAGAAGCCGGCGTCGCGGCGGGGGTCGCCGGTGGCATAGAGGCCGCCGACGAGGGTGGAGACGTTGGGCTTGAGGAGGCCGGTGCCGAGGCTGAGGATGCCGAGGCCGAGGTAGAACATTTCGACCGAGGGCGCCGCGAGGCAGAAGTTGCCGACGGCGATGGCGATGCCGCCGTAGAGGACGGCCTTGCGTTGGCCGAGGAAGCGGTCCGCGAGCCATCCGCCGGGGATGCTCATAAGGTAAACGAGAGAGACGACCATGCCATAGACGGCGGCGCCTTTGCCTTTGTCAAAGGCGAGACCAGTGGGGGAGACCATGTAGAGCAGGAGCAGGGCTCGCATGCCGTAGTAACTGAAGCGTTCCCACATTTCGGTGAAGAAGAGGGTCGCGAGGCCGCGGGGGTGGCCGAAGAAACTCGTGTCTAGGTTAGGCGTCGCCATTCAATCTCCGTTCGCAATTGGACCATGCCGGCCGTATCTTTGGGGTCGATGACGGCGAAGGTTAAGGCATCGTCGATCCAGTCCTGGCTGGCCCCATCCCAGTGCTGCGTGGCAACAGTCAGTGTATATTCTTGTCGGCTCAGCAAGCAATCGAAGGTGAAATCGAGTTCGATGGTTTCGCCGGCTTTGACGAGGCCGAGGGGGCGCTGTTCGACGCGGGTGTTGGTGCCGTAGACGTCGAGGCCCATGCGGTTGCGGATGAGCATGCCGAAGATGGGGTCCTGGCAGTCGTGGCCGAAGGTGGCGGTGATGCGGATGGTGGCGGGTTGGCCGGAGTGGAGGGCGGTAGTTTTTTCGCCGAGGTGGTTGAAGAGTTCGACGGAGGAGATTTTGCTGAACTCGTCGCCGTGGCGGTAGCTGCCGAGGGGGGTGGCAGCGTCGCGGAGTTGGAGTTCGTGGACAAGGCCGACGTAGCGGTTGACTACGTCGTTGGGGGTTCCAATGGCGACGACTTCGCCGTGGAGCATAAGGGCGGCGCGGGAGGCGAGGCGCTTGACCATGCCGAGATCGTGAGAGACGAAGAGGATGGTGATGCCGCGTTCTTTGAGCTCTTCGAGTTTGTGGATGCAGCGGTTAGCGAAGATGGCGTCGCCGACGGCGAGGGCTTCGTCGACGATGAGGATTTCGGGGTCGACGTGGATGGCGGTGGCGAAGGCGAGGCGGACGTACATGCCGCTGGAATACTCTTTGACGGGGCGGTCCATGAATTCGCCGATTTCGGCGAAGGCGGCGATGGCGGGGAAGGCGGCTTCGATTTCGGCGCGGGAGAGACCCATAATTTCGCCGTTGAGGATAACGTTTTCGCGGCCGGTGAATTCGGGGTTGAAGCCGGCACCGAGTTCAAGAAGCGCGGCGACGCGGCCGGAGGTGACGACGCGACCGCGGGAGGGTTGCATGATGCCGGCGACGATTTGGAGGAGGGTGCTTTTGCCGGAGCCGTTAGGGCCGACGAGGGCGAAGACCTCGCCGGGTTCGACGGTTATGGTGATGTCGCGGAGGGCCCAGAAGTCCTTGGGGCGCGTTTCGCCGAGGAAGGGGATGGCGGCGAGGAGCCGATCGGCCGGGGTGGCGAAGAGGGGATAGATCTTCGAGACGTGTTGGATGGATACCAACCTTTGATTATCAGCGATATGCTGCTGGTAATGGGCTATGTAGCGGTAATTCCCCGGCGAGCGGCGCTTGCCCTGACGCGGGCGATGGATTGGCTGAACGAGCGCGAGATCGTTTTTCAGGTGACGGGGGATGCGGCGGCGCGGTTTTATGGCGCGAAACTGCCGATTCGGGAGTTGGAGGTGACGGTGGCGGGGAGCGCGATTGAGCGCTGGGCGGAAGGGGTGGAGTGGCAGCGGGATGAGGTTTGGGAGCGGCTGACGATGCGGTTGCCCGGGGTGACGCTCGTGAGCAGCGCGGCGCGGTGTTTTGAAGTGCGGCGGGGGCGGTGGGTTTCGGTGCGGGCTAACCTCGTGCAGAGCACTTGGTTTGATTGGCGAGGGATTGCGATGCCGGTGGAGCCGCGGGGGCCGTTGATGCGACGCTACGAGCGGTTGGGAGAGGACGAGCCGGTTCGACAGATTTTAACCGGCTCGCATATGAGCTAGGGCTATTCGTCGGCGGGCGGAGAAAAGGGCGGCGATGGCCAAAGTATGGGTGGCTCCGTCGATCCAATGAACGTCGAGGTATCGACGAAGATCATCTGGCGGAGAAGGCGTCAGCCAGGTGGCGGTCGTGGTCGATACTTCCCTCAGAGGTGGAGGAAGCGAAGCGGCCTACGGCGGACTTCGCTCTGGCGAGGATCGTGGCGCGGTTGGTTCCCGCTTCCTGGCGGACGAAGCATTCGATACTCTGGCGAATTAGCTCGGCGACCGAAACTCGGCGGACGGCGGCCATCGTTCGCAACGTGCTGGCCTACTGTTCGGTAAGTTGGATTTGGGCGCGCGGTACGTAATTACAGAGTAGTACAAAGGGACGACATTACGACAGTTGGTTAATCGGCGAGGGGATCCCAGATGGGGGCTAGGTCGAGGATGAATCCGTCAAGGGGGGAGGTCGCGACGAGGGTGTCGAGATTGGTGTAAAGTTCGACGGGGCCGGTGGTGCGGTAGACTTCTACGGTGCGGCTCTCTGGATCAATTAGCCACCCGAGTTGGGCACCCTGCTCAAGATATTCCCGCATCTTGCCTTGGCGCGGCTTCAGGCGGTCGGAGGCGGAGCGGATTTCGATGACGAAGTCGGGACAGAGCTGCCAGAAGGCATGACGTTTATTCGTTCCGAGTTGGGCGATGCGGGATTTGAGGGTCCAGGAGGCGTCGGGGGAGCGGCGGGCGCCGTTGGGGAGGACGAAGCCGGTGGAGGAGTCGCAGCCGACGCCTCGGTGGTCTTTTTTGGCCCAGTTTCGCAATTGGGCAGCGGTCTCGAAATTCTGGGCACCGGTGTCCGAGTGAGTAGGAGCCATAACGATCAGTTCGCCCTCCGCGGTCATTTCAAAATCAAGGTCGGGATGCTCGTTGCAGAACGCGCTAAACGCTTCATCCGTCATGGGAGGACAGGTCAACGTCGCCGGAAGAAATGCCTCGTTGATTTCGAACGTCATGGGTCCAGTGTAACGCCGGAGAGGTTTTCATAAAAGGGCTATGGCTACTGTTGGTGGCGCTGCCGGCGCTGGGGCAGGTGGAGTCGGTTCGGTTTCAATACGGAGACGATTTGCGGTGGGCGTATCCGGCGTTTGATGACCGGGGCTGGCGGGACGGGAATGAGCGGATCGATAAGTATGCCCATCTGGCGGAGACTTGGCAGTGGGTGCGGTGCAAGGTGCGGATTCCGCAGCGGGCGGACGCTGGATCCGGTGGTCGGGGTCGCCGGACCGGTATTCGAGATGTACGTCGAAGGTCGGCTGGTGGGCCAGTCCGGGCAGCTCAGCCCGGAGATACGGGACGGGCCGCTGAGATATTGGGCGTTCCCGATTCCCGGGGATTTAGTTACGCCGGGGCGCGTGGTGACGGTGGCGTTGCGTACCTGGCGGTACCCGGGATATGACTTGCGACGCCTCGGTAATCTGAACTTAGCGCCAAGATTGACCCTGCACAACGCCGGCGAGACTCCCCTATACGCGGAACCAATGCGCGAGAGTTTTCGAGGTCGAGCTTGGGCGATGGCACTGGGGTTGTTCCTGTTGCTCTTCCTGTTTCTGAGTGGCCCAGCACAATAGCGGGAACGGGATTTTTTGGCGCTGGCTGGTTACTTATTCACTTTTGTCTTATCGAGTAGCTTCGTCGCGGCAGGCACTTTCTGGCCTTTGGGCAGTGCGGGGCTGACACTCTCCGGCGCCTGTTACGGGATCCTGTTTGCTCTGCAACTGGAGTATCTTGTGGGACTTACAGGGATGGGGGAGAGTTGGTGGCTGCGGGCGGTGCAATCACTCAATCACGCCCTCTTTCTTGCAATCGGTTGGGCGGGCTTTCAGGCGGCTGCGCCGAAGTGTCTTCCGGCCATCGAGCCGGGATGGATGATCATCCATTGGGTGAACCTTGGACTTGCAATCGCTTTGGTGCTGTCGCGCCGGAGCAAGGCGAGCGGTGTGCCGTTCTTGCCCATTTGTCTAGCCATCTACTTTCTGAGCAACGCGATCGGATACAGCAATCCGCGCCCGTTGACGCTGGGAGGGGTGCGGTTCAACAACACCATAATGGGGAACATTGTTTTCGGAGCGTTGCTCGTAGGGGAGCGGCTCTATCGACTTCGGCGGTCGGCGGCGGAGACGGCGCGGCTGGCGGGGCAGTTTGCGGCCGCGCGGAGTGTGCAACAGATGCTGCTGCTGGGCAGCGTTCCGGATACGCCGGGGCTGGTGATCGACCCGGTTTGTCGGCCGGCGGACGAGGTGGGCGGTGACTTCTTCCGGATTTTGGCGGCACCGGGAGCGGAGACGCTGCTGATCGTGGGGGACGTGAGCGGGCAGGGATTGAAGGCGGCGATGGTCGTGCGTGGGATCGTGGGGGCGTTG
>JAPKZA010000006.1 GCA_026394015.1 Acidobacteriota bacterium | reverse complement strand
ATTCAGGCAGCGATGGCCGATCTTCCGAGGGTGCAGTTGCTACCACCAGTTTTGGATCCGTACATCGTCTTAAAAGAAACAGGGATCCTCGCTGTTCCCTCATTGGTTGAAGGCTTGCCCTTAGTGCTGATGGAAGCGCTAGCGATCGGCGTGCCTGCGGTGGTGAGTGATTGTTCAGCCGGCGTGCGCGAACTCGTTGATGAAGGCAGGTGTGGGCTACTCGTGAATCGTGGTGATGCTGTAGATCTGGCTCGAGGATTATGCGAACTTGCCGAAGATGATGTTTTGCGAGCCCGTCTGGCTAACCAAGGACGGGAGCACATGTTGAAATATCGACTCGACCAGGTTCTTGATCAGTGGGAGCAAGTGTTTAAGAACGTACAGCGTTAAAACCTACAGCGCTTATTAGAGATATTCATTCGCGCGAGAGAGGTCTTCTTCGAAGTCCACTTCCACGGCAAACAGATCAGTAATGTCCAGGGGCATTGCTTTCAGCCCATCTCTATCAATTGCTATCTCTAGACCACGTTCGAAGTAATCACCGTCAGCACACGATTCGAGTCCACGGATGAACGTTGCTCGGTCACTCTCTGAGATGTAGTTAATACCTACTGCTTCGCCGAGTGCAGGGTTCACAGTTTTGGAGAGTGCGTCAATGAAGCCGTCAGCAGCAATGGTGTATTTAACTTCTTCCTCGGCAACAGCACTTCAGGGTCAAAGACCACATCGCCATTGAGCCAGATAACTCCGCCATCGGAGGCCAATTGCAGAGCCTTGAGCAGACTGCGGTTGGTGTTGGTCTGATCAAAGTTCTCGTTATATGCGTAGCTCACGTTTGGAAAAGCCTCAAGGATCATGTCGAGCTTGAACCCCACTACAGTGAGAACTCGAAGGTCAGCGCCGAAGGCTCGTTGCAGGTTGTCCATCTGCTGGCCCATGATTGTTCGACCATCGGCTAGGGGAGTGAGCGGCTTTGGCCAAGGTTTGCCAAGACGTGTGCCCATTCCAGCCGCCAAGATCACTGCTTGGGTATTCATAAGGCGGTCTCCGGAGTGGTCGTAGAGCTGACGAGTACGAGTGTCCTATCGTAACGACGTGACCGATCTTGAGCGCCCAGCACGCCCCACCATTGCTGAGATCCGCGAGGTCTGCCAGCCACCAGCTATTCGAGGTCGAACAAACTCAGAACATTGGGTTGCGGATGTGTATCTGCGCGATATCTCGCCGTACCTGACCAAGCAGTTACTGAAGACCCCAATTACGGCCAACCAGGTCACCTGGCTCATGGTTGCTACCGGTGCCTCGGCTGCGTTCGCCCTCTTAATCCCAGGAATCTGGGGACCGCTACTTGCGGTGTTTTTGGGGCAAATGCAAATGCTTTGGGACTGTTGCGATGGCGAAGTTGCGCGATGGCGTCGTAAATCGTCACCGATGGGTGTGTTCATTGATCGCGTTGGTCACTACACGGCCGAAGGGCTAATCCCAATTGCATTGGGTCTGCGTGTGGGTCTGCGTGCAGCAGGGTTCCCCAACGAGGGCTGGCTGGATTCAATTTGGCCGTTTTTGGGTGCGTTGCTTTCCGTCATTATTTTGTATAACAAGGCTTTGAACGACATGGTGCATGTGTCACGTGCATATAACGACCTTCCGAAACTCGTCGACAAAGCAGCTGTTGGTGTGCCATCAAACACGGGGCTTCGCAACCTGCGCTCTATTGCCAAGTTCTTCCCCTTTCACCGCGCATATCACTCAGTTGAACTCACTATTTTGGTATTAGTCGCTGGTATTATTGATCTATTCGTCGGAGATCTTGGAGCTACCCGAGTGTTACTCGTCGCGCTTTTGGGCCTTGGCATAGTCACAATCGTTGGTCATTTGGCTTCTATTTTGTCATCAAGCAAACTGCGATGAGCAATCCCGCGTATGGCGTTGTTGTGCTTACGATGGGCAAACGTCCAACTGAGTTAGCTCGAGGTTTGCAATCTTTGTTGAACCAAAAAAATGTTGAACTCGACATCGTTGTCGTAGGCAATGGTTGGCAGCCGCAGGGCTTGCCAGTTGGAGTGAAGGCACTCGCGTTAGCCGAAAACGTAGGGATTCCCGCCGGACGCAACGCTGGGGTTGAACACGTGCAAGGCGAGTTGCTGTTCTTTCTTGATGATGACGCTTCGCTTGCTGATGATAATTTCCTAGCGACCGTCGCTCAACGATTCAACGACGATCCAAAACTGGGTTTGATTCAGCCTCGCGTTGTTGACCCCACCGGGCTCGCAGCCCCTGGTCGATGGGTTCCTCGACTTCGTGTGGGTGACCCAGCAGCTCCTGGCCCTGCCACCTCCCTTTGGGAGGGCGCCGTTGCGATGCGACGGGCACTTTTTGATCGAATTGGTGGTTGGCCCGATGAATTCTTCTACGCTCATGAAGGCATTGACCTGGTTTGGCGGGTATGGGACGAAGGCTTCACGCCTTGGTACGCCGGAGACCTCGTTGTTCACCACCCAGTCATTGATCCAGCA
>JAPKZA010000255.1:4036-19730 GCA_026394015.1 Acidobacteriota bacterium | reverse complement strand
CCGACAAATTGCAGCCCCGCGATCAGGTCGAAATCGCCGTCTGCCAACGCATTGCCGATACCCAGTGGCGTCTCATGCGCCTGGCCCACCAGGAGCGAACCTTCAACGAGGAGTGCATGATCAAGGCCGGCCAGTTGGCCCACCCCGGCGTCGCGGAAAACCGCCTGCTCGACCTCGATTGCCTCAACAGTTTCCAAATTGCGTCCGAAGGCAAGACGCTGAAAGACTTCCGGCGCGAGGAAGCGGCCTTGCAGCGGTCCATGGCCGCCAGCTATCGAGAGTACGCGATGCTCCGAAAACTGGATCCCAGGCCAAAATCACCGCTGACGCAGAACGCGAGGATCATCGGACCGTCCCAGGCCCCAGCCCCGCTCGCCCAAATGACCGAAGAATCTGTAAACCTGCAACCTGCTGATTTGATTGAGCCAAGTGACCTTCCGGTCGACAACCAAAGCCAAGTGGAAACCGTCGCGGTTACCCCGGAAAGCGAAGTTTCGACCTCGTTCGCGCCGCAAGCCGAGCCGCAGGGTCAGGAAATGGCCTTCGCCGCCGGATAGACCATGCCAACTTTCGGCAGACGGCGAAAATTTCGATCTCCTGGCCCGCCAACGCGAGTAGCGGCGCCAAGTGGTACGCCCGAAGTGTGTCCAGACCTCATGCCTATACAGCCGGCTTCCGCCTGGGCCGCCGCGCACTTGGGCTTCACCCCGGACCGTCGGCAGGCCGAATTTCTCGATCTCGCCCACGGCCGCATCGCTTTGTGTACCTCCCGGCAGTCGGGAAAAACGCAGGCCGCCGCCGCGAAGGCGCTCCATGCCGCTCTCACCTTCCCCGGCACCCTGTATCTGCTCTTCGGCCCCGTCGCCCGCCAGTCCGGCAACTTACTCCAGCGCATCCGGACTTTTTGCAGCTTACTCGGCCTACGGACGAAGTCGGACCCGGATCATGATAACTCCGTCGTACTCCCGAATGGCTCCCGGTTCGTCGCCCTGCCCGGAGTGCCGGATAACGTCCGTGGCTTCGCCGCCGTCAGGGCCGTCATCATTGACGAAGCGGCCTTCGTCGATGACCGCATCTACCCGGCGGTCTCGCCCATGTTGGCCGTCTCGAATGGCAGCTTATGGGCCCTTTCGACGCCCAACGGCCAGACCAACGTCTTCTACGATCTTTGCAACACCCCGGCCAATGGCTGGGCCGTCTTGCGCTCCCCCGCCGTCGAATGTCCGCGAATTACGGCCGATTTCCTCGCTGCGGAACGGGCGCTGCACGGCGAGAACCTCTTCGCCCAGGAGTATGAATGCGCCTTCGTCTCGGCCGCGCTGCAGTTTCTGGACCGTGCCGTCATCGCCCGGGCGCGGCAGCCCTACCAGCCCTTGCCCAAGCCCTGTTTCGGGCTCAACGAGCTATTCATCGGCATCGATGTCGGTAAGCGGCAGGATCATACCGCCATCGTCGCCCTGGAATTCACCCTGTCGCAATCCGCGCAACGGGACCCGGTCTCGTTTAATTACCAAACGCAGGCACACTTACTCCTGCGGTCCGCCGAATCGTTGCCGCTTGGCTCGGACCATCTGGACCTGCCCAGCCGAATCCGGGCCCTGATCGCCGCGCTACCTGGTCCGTACAAGCGGATCAACCTGATCATCGATGCCACCGGGGAAAGCACCCTGATTGAGGTGCTCCGCCGGGACCGAGCCCTCAATCAGTACCCTCTGACTCCGGTCGCGATCACGAGCGGGCACCAGACCACGATCCTGTCTGGGAACTACAAGGGGTTACCCCGACCGGACCTGCTGACCCGCTTGCGAACGGCCTTCGGCACCGACCGGATCAGCCTGCCCCCTGCGACGCCCGGTCTCGCCGAACTCGAAAAGGAGCTGATCGCCTTCCGTTCCGACGGCCAGCAGCCAGAGCACGACGACCTCGTCTTCGCCCTGGCCTTAGCCGTCTGGCTCGCCTTCAACGACAAGAAGTCGGACTTCTACCCCGAACCCGGTCGTCGTTGACGGCGCGAGCCTACCGCTCGTACACCGTCTTCCCGCCCACCACCGTCATCAGCGGCTCAATCCGCCGGATCTCCGCCTCCGGACACGTCAGGTAATCCCGGTCAATCACCACAAAATCGGCCCACTTCCCTGCCTCGATCGACCCCTGCTCCTTCTCCGCAAAATGCAGGTACGCCGGCCCGTTCGTGTACATCCGCAGCGCCTGCTCCCGGCTGATCTTCTCCTCCGGATAGATCTCCTTCCCCGCCCTGGTCAGCCGCGTAATCGCCATCCACATATTGAAAAACGGGTTGAACGGGTTCACCGCCCGGTTCTTGTCATGCCCAATCATGTGGTCGCTCCCCCCCGCAATCACGATCCCGTTCTTCAGGTAGGTCTGCAGCGGGAAGAAGTACCGCATGTTCCGGTAGCCAAACACCTGCTCCAGCGCCGGCACGTCAAAATGCAGCCAACCCGCCTGCACGTCCGCCAGAATCCCCATCTTCTTCATCCGGCCCACCGCCTCCTCGCTCATGAAGCTCCCATGCATCACGTGCGACCGGCTCGGCCCCATCGGCCGCTCCTTGTCCAGCGCCGCAAACGTATCCAGCAGCACGTCGATCGCCGCCCCGCCCTGCGCGTGGCTCGTCAACTGCCAGCCCTTATTCCGCGCCGCCCGCATGATCTGCGTCAGCTTCGGCCCGTCCACAAACAACGTCCCCCGCGCATCCGGATTCGTCTGCCCGTATAGCTGCCGCCCGTACGCCCCGTAAGGCATCCGCTGGTAAGCCGTCCCCACGCTCTGCCCCCCGTCCAGCGTCACCTTGAACGACCCAAACTTCAGCCACTCATCCCCCTGCCCCGTCTTCCAACTGTTCTTCTCGATCTCGGCCACCACCTCCTCCGCGGCCCGCATCGCGTTGATCCGCCACGTGATCACCGCCCGTACCGGCAGCTTCCCCTGCGCCTTCAACTTCGCATACAGGTCGTAGTCCTCCAGCACCGCCGCCCGATCCCCCACCGACGTCAACCCCGCCGCCGCGTACAGCTTCAGCATCGTCTCCAGCGCCGCCAACTTCTGGGCCTCGGTATAGCTAGCCCCCTGCGGCACGCCCTTCAACAGACCAGCCGCGTTGCGCAGAATCCCGTTCGGCTGCCCGTCCGCGCCCTTCACCACCTCGCCGCCCGGCGGGTTCGGCGTCGCCGCCGTAATGCCGCTTTTCTGCAGCGCCAGCGTATTCGCCCCCCACACGTAGGACCCATCGAACGCCACCGGATGCTCCGTCGTCACGTCCAGGTCCTGCTTGGTCGGGAACCGTTGCTCAGCCAAGCGCGGCGGCAGCGTCCTCGGCACCACGATCCATTCGCCCTTCGGCGTCGTCTTAGCCTTCTCCCGGATGAACGCCTGGATCTCCCCAATGCTATTCAGCGGCGGCAGCTTGGCGTCGAACTCGCTCAGCCCGGCGCCCAGCGCGTGGACGTGCGCGTCGATCAGCCCCGGCAGCACCATCTTCCCTGCCAGGTCCACCAGCTTTGTCGCGGGCCCTTTCCGCGCCAGCATCGCCGCGCTGGTGCCCGTGGCGACGATCCGCCCTTTCTCGACGGCCATCGCCTCCACGACGCTGAACTTCGCGTCGGCGGTCACAATCCGCCCGTGGTGCAATATCAAGTCCGGGGCGGCCGTCATCCCGCCCGCCAGCGCTAAAACTAGTCCAATAACTCGCATAGATCGTCAATCCAAAAATCCGGCTCCATCTCCGCGCGGTTGCCGTAGCCATAGCTTACCGCGCAAACCGTCACCTCCAGTGAATATCGCCAAAACCCTGGCTCATTCTCCCGGCGGTTGCCGCAGCTATACCGTACTCCGCAGGCCGTCACCCCCGCTCGACCGCCAACGAATCCGGCTCCTGCTCCGCGCTGCCGCCGCAGCCATACCTCACCCCGCAACGGACCCCCCTGCCGCCGTGGAGCGCCTCAGGAGAACTCAATGACCGACGACTAGCCCAGCAGCTCGCGTAGGTCGTCGATCCAGAAATCGGGCTGCATCTCCGCGCGGTTGCCGTAGCCATAACTTACCGCGCAAACCGTCACCCCCGCCGCCCTGGCCGCTGCGATGTCCGCCGGCGCATCACCCACCATCAGCGCTTCCCGCGGATCCACCCCGAAAAGGTCAATCGACCGTTGAATCACTTCCGGCGACGGCTTCGCCGGAAACCCGTCCGTCCCCTGCACATGGTCGAAATGGCCCAACAACCCGAACTTCTCCAGCACCACCCGCGTCGTCGGCGTCCCCTTCGTCGTCGCCGTCGACTTCAGCCCGCCCAACTTCCCCAGCGCCTCCGCTACCCCCGGAAACAGCCGTGTCGCGTTGTGCTTTCGCGCCCAATAAACTTCCCGGTAATCCCCAATCAGCCGCTCCACCTGCGGATCCGTGATCCCCGGTATCACGTCCACGAACAGATCCGTCAAGTGCCGCCCAATGTAGCTGCGCAACCGCTCAAACGGCTGCGGAGGATAGCCGTGGCGGTCGAGAATTACCTCGACCGCGCCACAGATATCCTCCGCGGAGTCCGTTAATGTGCCATCAACGTCGAACAGGTACAGCCGATAAGGCCGACCCATTACGCCGGCGAAGGGCCGTCAGCTAACGGCGGGATGCGTAGTCCGCCCAAACTGCTCGGCGGGGTTACTTTGTCGTCATCGCTCTTGGTCGGCTTGGAGGTACTCCGGAAAGCCGAAAGAGTCTCGCCCCGAATCAACTGAGTCACTTCGCTACCGTCCAGCACTTCCCGTTCGAGTAGCGCTTCGGCAATCCGAACCATCGCGTCCTGGTTGGCCTCGATGTACTTTCGCGCCCGAGCGTAGCCGTTATCGACCAACTTCCGTACCTGCGCGTCAATCGCGATCGCCGTCGATTCCGAGTAGTCCCGGTGCTGCGAGATCTCCCGGCCCAGGAAGATCTGCTCTTCCTTCTTGCCGTAGCTCATCGGTCCGAGTTCGCTCATGCCCCACTCGCAGACCATCTTCCGAGCCATGTCCGTCGCGCGCTCAATGTCGTTCCCAGCGCCCGTCGTCATCTGCTTCATGAAGATCTCTTCCGCAATCCGTCCGCCCATCAGAATGGCCAACTGCGCTTCGAGATAGACCTTGTTGTAGGAGTGCTTATCGTCCACGGGCAACTGCATCGTCAAGCCCAACGCCATCCCGCGAGGGATGATGGTGACCTTGTGCAGCGGGTCCGCGTCCGGGATCAACACCGCCAACAAAGCGTGGCCCGCCTCGTGGTACGCCGTGTTCATCTTCTCTTCGTCGGATAGCATCATGGACTTCCGTTCGGCGCCCATGATCACCCGGTCTTTGGCCAACTCGAAGTCGAGCTGCATCACAACCTTCCGGTTATGCCGCGCCGCGACCAGCGCCGCTTCATTCACCAGATTCGCCAAGTCCGCGCCAGCAAAGCCCGGTGTCCCACGCGCCAGCACCATCAGGTCGACGTCGTCGCCCAGCGGAACCTTCTTCGTGTGCACGCGCAGGATCTGCTCGCGTCCCTTGACATCCGGACGACCCACCACGACACGACGGTCAAAACGGCCCGGCCGCAACAACGCCGGATCAAGCACGTCGGGACGATTCGTCGCCGCCACCAGGATCACGCCTTCATTGGACTCAAACCCGTCCATCTCGACGAGCAACTGGTTCAGCGTCTGCTCGCGTTCATCGTGACCGCCGCCCAAACCCGCACCGCGGTGCCGCCCGACGGCGTCGATCTCATCGATGAAGATGATGCAAGGCGCGTTCTTCTTGCCCTGCTCAAACAGGTCTCGCACGCGGCTCGCGCCCACGCCGACAAACATTTCGACGAAGTCGGAACCGGAGATCGAGAAGAACGGCACGTTCGCTTCGCCGGCAATCGCGCGCGCCAGCAACGTCTTGCCCGTTCCCGGAGGCCCAACAAGCAGCACGCCTTTCGGAATGCGTCCGCCCAACTTCTGGAACTTCTGTGGCTCGCGCAGGAATTCGATGATCTCGCCGAGTTCTTCTTTGGCCTCTTCCACTCCAGCGACGTCTTTAAACGTCACCTTCTTCTGCTGCGAAGAATGCAGCCGCGCCCGGCTCTTGCCAAAGCTCAAAGCCTTGTTGCCGCCGCTCTGCATCTGCCGCATCATGAAGATCCAGAGTCCAAGCAGAAGGACGAACGGGACCGCGTTGACGAGCAAGGAAATCAAGTTTCCATTGGTCGCTTCCTGCATCTCCATCGCGACATTCTTTTCGCGAAGGATCTTATAAACTTCAGGATAATTCGCCGGAATCAAGGTCCGCATCGGGCCTTGTGAGTCGTCTACAAACTGACCCTTCACTTCCGTGCCGCTGATCTTGACGGACTTAATCCGGCCTGCTTCCACTTCCGATAGGAATTGCGAAAAGGCTAGATTGACTTCGGGTTTGCCCTTGCCCCGCCCTACCACCGTGTATAGGATCACGGCTAGGCAGATGATGACTACCCAGAAGATCAGCTTGTTTACATTAGATGTCATTGCTTCCTCTATATACAGGACGTCGAGGATGAGGAGTTTGATTCACCAACCCAGGAAATCCGCGTCTCAAATCGCAAAATGTTCCCTGTGTCTCCGGTCGCCGCGAACTTTGGATCGACGCCAAACCGGTGCATCCACACAATACTCACTCCATCCGTGATAATCGGCCAATTCTTTCTCTCCCATAAGGGCACGCGAGCATTTTGAAACAATTTCTTTACGCTAATCGGCTCAACGCGTCCCTCAGGCTGGAAGCAATCACCGGGTTGCCACGCGCGAACGCGCAACGGACCCTGTAATCGTCCCCCATCGAGATGCAGTACTACGTTTTCAGTATATCGGTATTCTGGGGCGGTGGGACTCGCCACTCGGATCCAGCCCATCGAGCGGCTGACCTCGAGGCCCGGGAGGCTGACGCCGCCATCGCCATTGGACTGGAGCACGAGCGACTCGAGTGACTCCAGATGGCACTTTTCAATGCGTAGGAGGTCGCCCTTGCCGGCGGCGATGGCGTGGCGGAGAATCCGACGCCGGAGGGCGGGGTGAGCCGCTTGCAGAGAGTTTACATCCAACACGGAGGTGGGGGGCGGCATCTGGGTCGCCCAGTACTCTTCCTCGGAGCAGGCGATGGCGGCCAGGCGGCCGAGGTTCGCCTCGACCCGGGGCTCGAGTTCGCGGAGCAGCGGAAGCAGAGTGGCGCGGACGCGGTTCCGCAGAAAGCGGGGGTCGGCGTTGGAGGCGTCTTCGCGCCAGGGCACTCGGTGGTCGCGGAGGTAGCAACGGATCGCGTCGCGATCGAGATCGAGGAGCGGACGGACTAGGCCTTCGCGGGTCCGGGGCAGGATGCCCCGCAGGCCGGTGGGGCCGGTGCCGCGGAGAAGTCGGAGTAAAACGGTCTCGGCTTGGTCGGAGGCCGTATGGCCGGTCGCCACGTGGTCTACAACCCCAGAACGGATCCACTCCCCAAAAAATCGCAACCGCTCGCGGCGGCAGTGCTGTTCGAGGTTACCGGTCACAGGGAGGCTTCTGGCGGAGCGGAACTGCTCGGGGGCCAGGGTTCGAACGAAAGCTTCGTCTTCGTCAGAAGCGGGGCCTCGCAGACCGTGGTTGACGTGGAGGACGACGAGTGGTCCTGGGTAGACCTGGCGGAGGGCGTGGAGGAGGAAGACGCTGTCGGCTCCGCCGGAGACCGCGACGCCGAGCTTGGCGCCGGCGAGGCCGAGCCGTCCGAGCGAAGCTGCCACCGTCGCCAGCACGTTAGTCGCTGACGGTGAGAGTCGGACCCTTGCCGACACCGCGCGCCACGAGCCGGGCGACGACACGTTCGGCGAGTTCGATGAAGGCCGCGCCCTTGCCGGCGGGGTCGAGGGCGACCGGTTTCCCCGTATCGCCGCCGATGCGGATTTTCGGGTCGAGCGGGAGTTCGCCCAGGTAAGGGACGCTCATGGCGTTGGCGGTGCGCTCGCCGCCGCCCTGTCCGAAGACGTCGATGCGTTCGCCAGAGACCGGGGCGATGAGATAGCTCATGTTTTCGACGAGGCCGAGAACGGGGACGCGAACGTTTTGAAACATCAGGACGGCTTTACGGGCGTCTTCGAGGGAGACTTCGGAAGGGGTAGTGACGACGACGGCCCCGGAGACGGTGGTCGTCTGCATGAGCGAAAGCTGGACGTCGCCGGTGCCGGGGGGCAGGTCAATGATGAGGTAGTCGAGCGTGCCCCAATCGACGCCGCGGAGGAACTGGTTGATGACCGAGTGGAGCATGGGACCGCGCCAGACAAGCGGCTTGTCGCCGGGGCTGAGGAAGCCCATGGAGATCATTTTGACCTCGTGTTGAACGAGGGGCTGGATGCGTTCGCCGATGGCGTGGGGAGCTTCCCGGATGCCCATCATGAGGGGGACGTTGGGGCCGTAGACGTCGGCGTCGATGAGACCGACTTTATAGCCGAGGCCGGCGAGCGCGATCGCCAAGTTCACGGAAACGGTGGTTTTGCCGACGCCGCCTTTGCCGGAGCCTACCGCGATGATCTGCTTGACGCCTTCGATGGCCGTCGTCTTCAATTCCGTCTGTTGGGGACCCATTCAATTCATTCTACCAGCCGTACCCATCAGCCGGACCAAACGACCGTCCGAACCCAAGACAGCCTCCCCGCGCGCAACAATACTTTCCTGAGTGGAGGAGAGGTCGAGCTTCAGTTCGGAGGGCTTGCCGGTTTGCGTGATCTCGCGCACCGCTTCATCGAGCAGCGTCCGACTGGCCGGGGTGAAAAAGCTCCTGATCGCCGTAGGGTGGGACCGGCGACGGAGGATCGTGCCTTATGAAGCGGTAGAGTTCCGTTGAGCAGCGGCCAATGCCGGTTCAGATGTCCCAGGACCAACTGTCGACTTCGGCGAGGCGCTGGGCTTCGCTTTGGCGGAGTTCGTCTTCGGCGCGATTGCGGTCGGAGATGTCGCGCAGGGAGACGATGGCGCCGAGTTTTTCTGCGGAGGAGCCGAAGACAGGTTGGCCGCTGGCGAGAACGACGTGGGAGCCGAGGGTGAGCGCCTGGCTACGGACTCGCTCTCCGGTTCGGCGGAATGAGGCACGGTTCGGCGACTATGCGATCCGTTGGCGGAAGCTCTTTGCCCAGGGTGCCCTCGGCGGGATTTCGCCCGCGGATGTGGACGAGTCCGACGCCGATCATACCGAGGGCGAGGAGGGTTGCGACGCCAGTGGGGAGACGGTCCTGATGGGGCCTTCGGCCACCTTCTATTCGGACAGGGTGTTTTCTTCTTTCTCGATCCAGTCGATCAGGTCCAGAGTCACGATCATCGATTTCAGGCCGAGGACGCTGGCTTCGAGGCGCGTCACGATTTGTCGTTCGCGGGGATTTCCGGCGGAGCCGTTCGAGGCGGGCCCGGGCTTCTTTGGCGGCGGCAGAGACGGTGAGGCCGACGATCCCATTCACCTCCAGTGGCTCGCGGCGCGTTCGCGGAGGGCTGGCTTATCTCGTTCGAGGATGTAGCGGGCGGAGACAAGGGCGTCGAGGGCGGCGTCGACTTTGGCGAGATAGTCCTCTTTGCTGGCGTAGCGCTCTTCGATGGAGAGGCGGGGATCCTTGGCAGCTTCGCGCTCGGCCTTCGTTTGGGCGAAGGGATGATAGCCGCCGGTCATGCTCTGCATTTCGGCGGGGGAGCCGGTGGCGGGGTCACGGAGGTTCCAGCCGGTGTAGGTGCCGAGGGGGACCGAGACGTCGGGGAGGCGGAGGCCGGCGAGTTCATTGCCGTCGGCGTCGACGGCGGGCACCATCACGGGGAAGGGTTTGCCGACTTTGGGGGGATCGATCGAGATGATGCCGAGTTCCTTGAAGTCGGGGCCGTAGTCGACGCGCCAAGCGAGGTTCGGCGCACGGGGGAGACGGACGCCGGGGATTTTGGGGAAGTTGAGGGCGGCCGGGGCGACCAGTTGCTGCTTATCGATGCGGGGGTAGTTGGAGGCCGGGGGCGGTTCGTTTTTGGCGACCCAAGCGGTGAACGCGCCGAGGAGGCCCCGCATTAAAAACCGATAATCATTTGGATTGGCGGGGTAGGTGGTCTCGCTCGTCTTGGCGGCGGGCCAGCGGCCGGGGCCGTGTTGGGTTCCAGTGAGGTAATAGACGCGGGAGTTTCCGGAGACGCCGTCATCGCGTTTTCCATCAACGGAGGTATGGATGAGGGAGGCGGCGCGGCCCCAATACTCGTAAGATCCGTTGGTGTAGAAGACGCGAGGGAGGACGTTTTCTTCTTGCGCTTTGGCGAGCAAGCCGTCTTCGTCCTTGGTCTCGGGGTCCATCATTCGCAGGTCAGCGAAGGGGAAGACGTCGGAGGGGTAGAAGGTGTTGGTCATGCGGTGACCGTCGCGGGAGGGTTGGGCGAAGCGGTGGTTGAAGCTGCCGCGGCCGGCCCCGCCGACGTGGGCCCAGACGCCATCGAAGACGCGGCGGCCGTTTTCGTCCTTGTTAAAGCCCATGTAGAGAAACGTCCGGAGAAAGCGTCCGCTTTGGGAGGTGCCGAAGCCGATGGCGTTTTTGTAGTAGCGGCCCTGGTCGCCGAGGAGGATGAGGCCGTCGGCTTTGCCTTTGAGGAAGGAGATGATGTCGCGGGTGGCGGCCATGCCGAGGCCGACGATCGCGGGATCCTTGGCGCGGTAGATGACGTCGTAGAGTTTGCCGGGTTGGAAGCCGCCGGTGAGGCCGACGCGGGTTTCATCGACGAAGCGCCATTGGGCGCGGGGAATGACGCGGCGGGGGCCGTCGGGGGCGTCGCGGACGGTCATCTGAGTGGCGGGGTCGTTGGGGTCGGAGACGGGGTAGGCCTGCATGGTGCGGTCGCCGAGGGAGTAGACGTCGACCTTGACGGAAGGGACGTACTCACTGCGGACGATGCCGGTGGCGCCTTTGGCTTTGGGGACTTCGAGACGGAGGAGGCTGCCCTGGGTGGGGAGGTCGGACTGCCAGCCGAGCCAGACGAGGGTGTAGCCCTGTTCGAGGAGGTACTGGTCGCCGTCGCGTTCGAACATGTTGAGCATGCCTTTGCCGCCGCGGTTGGAGACTTCGTAGAGGATGGTTCCGTTGCCTTTGGCGGGATCGGTGGGTTTGAGGACTTCGAGATCGGCGGAGAACTCGACGAGGCCTTCGGCGTTGCGGGGAGCCATGCCGATGTCGCGAATGATTTGGTTGGCGGGGAGGCGGGGATCGATCGCGAAGTGGGCTTTGGCGGTGATGCGCTCGTAGTTGCGAGGGGCATCGGTACGTTCGACGACGTAGATCTTTTTGACGGCCGCGGGCAGCAGGGCGGCGCCTAGGAGGAGAGCGAGAAAGGCGCGAGGGAACATGTTTGTCATTAGAGCATGGCGAGGCTGAAGTTAGCCTTCGGGCGGAGGTTGAGTGACGCGACGTGGCCGGCCAGGAAGCGGGGGTAAGCGGCGGCGGCGATCATAGCGGCGTTGTCGGTGGAGAGTTTGGGGGTGGGAAAGACGATGTTGTAGGGGAGGCGGCGGGCGGCGGCGCGGAGGCCGACGTTGCAGGCGACGCCACCGGTGATGATGACGTTCGTGAGGTCGAGATCTTCGGCGAAGATGCGAACGCGGGAGAGGAGTTCGTCGATGACGGTGAACTGGAAGGAGGCGATGAGATCGAGGGTGGCTGGCGGGGTGGTGGCGAGGTAGTCGGCGAGGGTGGGATTGACGAGGGCTCGACGGGCGTCGATTTCGGCGGCCATATTGCGGGCTTCGGTGAGGCGGAGGACGGCGGTTTTGATGCCGGAGAAGGAGAGGTCGAGCGAGTTGCCGCTCATTTTGGAACGCGTGAATTTGACGGCGCGGGGGTTGCCGTAGGGGGCGAGGAGATCGAGGGTGGGGCCGCCGGGGTACTTGTAGCCGAGGAGCTTGCCGACTTTATCGTAGGCTTCGCCGGCGGCGTCGTCGCGAGTGCGGCTGAGGAGTTCGTATCGAAAATTGGACTCGCAGCGATAGAAGTGGGTGTGGCCGCCGCTGACGATGAGAGCGAGGGCGGGGAGTTCGGTTGCGGGGTGTTCGAGGAGGACGGCGTGGATGTGGCCTTCGAGATGGTTGACGGCGATGAGGGGGACTTTGCGGGCGAGGGCGAAGGCTTTGGCGAAGGTGATGCCGACGAGGAGGGAGCCGATGAGGCCGGGGCCTTGGGTGACGGCGACGGCATGGATGGGGACGTTGGCTTGGGCGAGGGCTTGTTCGACGACGGGGACGACGGCGCGGAGGTGTTCGCGGGAGGCGAGTTCCGGAACGACGCCGCCGAAACGCTCGTGGATATCGAATTGGGAGGCGACGACAGAGGAGAGGACTTCGCGTCCGTCGGTGACGACGGCGGCGGCGGTTTCGTCACAGGACGACTCAAGACCTAGAATATTCATTTGGACCTATCAACCTTTCATTATGAGTTGCCGGACGAGCTGATTGCCCAATCGCCGGCGGCGGAACGCGACGGGGCACGGATGTTGGTGATTGATCGGCAGGCCGGGACGTGGGAGAACCGGGTGTTTCGGGACCTGCCGGGGTATCTTCGGCCGAGCGATTGTTTGGTGCTGAACGACTCGAAGGTTTTCCCCTCGCGGCTGTTGGGGCATCGACCGGGGCGGACGGGGCGGGTGGAGGTGTTTTTGGTGCAGCCGGTGAGTGGGGATGAGCGGGAGTGGCGGGCGCTGGTGCGGCCGGGGAAGAAGCTGCCGGTGGGGGAGCGGATTGAGTTTGGGGACGGGTTTTCGGCGACGGTGATTGGACGGGAGGAGCACGGGGAGCGGATTTTGCGGTTCGAAGCCGAGGATTTGTGGGCGGCGATTCAGCGGGTGGGGCATGTGCCGCTACCGCCGTATATTCAGCGGGCGGATGGGGAGGAGGATCGGGAGCGGTATCAGACCGTGTATGCGCGGGAGAGGGGGAGCGTGGCGGCGCCGACGGCGGGGTTGCATTTTACGGATCGGGTGTTGGGGGAGATACCGGCGGCCGTGGCGCGGGTGACGCTGCATGTGGGGTTGGGGACGTTTCAGCCGCTGCATTCGACGACGGTGGAGGAGAATGTTTTGCACAAGGAGAGGTTCGAGGTGAGTGCGGAGGCAAGAGCGAAGATTGGGGCGGCGAAGCGGGTGGTGGCGGCGGGGACGACTTCCGTGCGGACGTTGGAATCGATGGACTCGATGAGTGGGGAGACGAATATTTTTATTTACCCGGGGTATGAGTTTAAGCGCGTGGGGGCGATGTTGACTAACTTTCACTTGCCGGCTTCGAGTTTGATGCTGTTAGTTTGTGCGTTTGGGGGGACGGAGTTGATGATGGAGGCTTATCGGTATGCGGTGAAGGAGAGATATCGGTTTTTTAGTTATGGGGATTGTATGTTGATCTTGTAAGTTAGAGGCGGTCGGCGAACTCTTTGATGGCGACGGCGAGGGCGGCGTCGAGCCACTGGGCGAAGGGGGCTTGGAGGTCGGTGAGCTGGCTTAGATGAGTAAAGACGAATGGTTCGGCGGAGCGGGGAGTGAGTCGTTCGGAGGGGCCTTCCGAGTAGGCCATCGCTTCCATAATGCCTGTAAGTGATCTTCCGACGTGATGGAGCGAAACGATGAACTTTAGGCTTTCCAATTTGATGGAGATCAGCCCGGAGACAACGGAATGATCTTCTGAAAGGTTAGCGAATTTCTGGGCTTCGCTGGCAACCCGTCTTACTTCCTCTTTGAACCACGGCAGCGGTTGGATGGGGTTCATCTCGGTGACCGGCTCGCCTAGTTGGCGAAGCGCGGATTCGAGTTCGGCGAGGGAGCGTGCCACAGTCTTCTCGGCGATACCGCAGAGTTCCTCGGCAATTGAGTTCGCGTGGCGGAGCACGGAAAGCTCGGCGGAATTTCGTTTCTCGAGTTTGACGGTGAGTGCGGCGATTACGGTAGATGTCCCGGTGACGCGAGCCTGGAACTCGACGCTGAGGGCTTGGAGGATTGCGTTTCTTTGGAGGCGCGCGAATAGCTCGGCGAGGGGAGTGAGGTCGGATTGATCGGCCGACTCGAGGGCGGCGATGTATTCCGTCCTGAGGTCACGGTCGATGACCACGGGGAGGAGACCAGCGCGGAGGAGAACCAGGGTAGTCAGAGCCCGAGCGACGCGCCCATTGCCGTCCTGGTAGGGGTGGATCTGGGTGAAGCGGTGATGTAACCACGCCGCAACTAAGACCGGATCCTCGTTCGAGTATTCCGCGAGCCAGGCTAGTAAGTTTTCTACCTCGGCTTCGACATGAAGGGGAGGGCAGTATCCATGAACCGATCCATCGGAGCGTTTGGGATTGTTGGGCTGTTCCTTGAACCGTCCGTTAAGAAGCGGGATTTCGAATCGGCGGCCGAGGCCGTCGATGGCGGTCGTTGTGCTCTGATGCCGCGTCACTGAATGAGGCCCTTCGTTAGGGGTCTCATACTTGCTACTCCATCCACAACTAATTGAGCGGCTGCCTCGTGATCGCGCAGTATGTCGATCAGTTGGGCAGGCTCGAGGTTAGTGCTCGAGCGAGAGACGAGATCCTCGAGGAAACCAGAGGCAACGAGAGCTTCTGTCGTCCCTCGATCCAGATCGTAGAGCCGTTCCAAGATTCCGGTTTCGATACTGAGGCGACGGATCAGACGATGATTGAATTCGGCGAGTTGGAGCCGAGTCTTGACTGAGCGCCAAGCATCATAGAGCGCTTGGCTCCCACCTCGCTCGGAGAGTTTCTCTATGGGCTTCCACTCAAAGTCGGGCATCGCAATAGAGTATTAGTATGGCACTCGTTTCGTGGTTGTTTTCCGATCCGCTGGCAGCGGGGACCGTGGCTCCGGATTTTGCTCTGGCAGATGAACAGGGGCGGCGCGTCACGCTTTCCGCGCTGCGGGGACAAGAGGTTCTGCTCGTCTGGTACCCGGGGGACGATACGATGATCTGCACGAAACAGCTCTGCGAGATTCGGGATTCCTGGGCGGCGTTTGCGGGGATGGCGGTCTTCGGCGTCAACTCGCAGGGGGCGGGGAGCCACGAGAAGTTCGTGAAGAAATATGACTTTCCGTTTCCGCTGCTCATCGACCCGGGGCAGGCCGTGGGGAAGCTTTATCACACCCACGGGTTGATCGTGAAACGTACCGTGTACCTGATCGACGCCGACGGGGTGATTCGCTATGGGAAGCGGGGTAAACCGTCGGTGGAAGAGATACTCACCCACAGGCAGGGTGGCCATGGGGGTTAGTCCGTGGGCACCCGCGCGCGGGGCTCGGGGGAGGTGGAGGTCGTTAGAGAGCCCACCGGCAGGGGGTGGCGACCGGGGTTAGGCGGTGGCCACCTGCATGCGGGGCTCGGGGGAGACGGGAGGAACCGGTTGGCCAAAGCGTACGCTAACCAGTTGCGATACGCCGGGTTCCTGCATCGTGACGCCGTAGAGAGTCTGCGCCGCTTCCATCGTCCGCTTGTGGTGAGTGATGACGACGAATTGGGTTTCGATCGACATCTCCTTAATCAAACGGGCAAGACGGACGGTGTTGGACTCATCGAGCGGCGCGTCGACTTCGTCGAGGACGCAGAAGGGACTCGGTTGGTACTTGAAGATGGCCATCAAAAGGGCCATCGCGGTGAGAGACTTTTCTCCGCCCGAGAGCAGGAGCACGTTTTGTAAACGC
>JAPKZA010000255.1:0-3992 GCA_026394015.1 Acidobacteriota bacterium | reverse complement strand
CTGTCGCCGATGTTGTTCTCGTCAGTGAGACGCATTTCGGCGGCACCGCCACCGAAGAGCGTGGTGAACATTTCTTTGAAGTTTGCATTGACGGCATGGAAGGCTTCGGCGAAACGTTTGCGGGATTCGACGTCAATATCCTGGATCGCCTTTTCGGTGTCGCGGATGGCGTCGAGGAGATCCTGGCGCTGGTCGTTCAAGAACGTGAAGCGGGTTTCGGCTTCCTTGAATTCCTCAAGGGCCTGAGGGTTAACCGGGCCGAGGGCTTCGATACGCTTGCGCACTTCCTGATACTTGCCTTCGATTTCGCCGAGGGCGATTTCGTCGAGTTCAGGATCTTCGGGGCGGGCGAGTTCGGCGAGCGGGAGGGCTAGTTCGTGCTGGCTGGTTTCTTCGAGATGCTTGAGATCGGAGTGGAGCCGGACGAGTTCGATTTCGATTTGGGTGCGGCGTTCGAGGGCGGACTGGACGGTGGACCGGAGGGCCTTGAGGCTTTCGTCGAGACCGGCGAGGCGGGCGCGCATTTCCTGGTCCTTGGCGGACTGGGTGCGGACCTGGCCATCGAGGACGGAGATCTCTTCGGCGAGGCGGATGACGATGGAGTCTAGCTCCATGTTGTCGTTGAGGAGGCGGGAGCGATGGAGGCTGTTGCGTTCCATTTCGCCGGCCACTTCCTGGCGACGACGGGTGAGTTCGTTGATCTGGGCTTCGAGGCGCTGCTGGGCGTTGAATTCGGCGCGGCGGCGTTCGTCGAACGACGTCAGTTCGATGCGGACGTGGGAGTGGTCTTCGGCAGCCTTCTGGACGGACTCGCGGAGGAGGTCCAGTTGGCTGCGGCCGACGTCGAGTTTCGATTCCTGCTCGCGGCGGGCGGTTTCCTTCGTTTCGAGGAGGGCTTGGCGTTCGTCCTTCTGGGTGGCGGCGCGTTCGAGGTCGCGGTCGAGGCGTTCGAGTTCCTGGCGGGAGACGTTGAGGCGCTGGTTAGAACGCGCGTTCTCTTCGCCGAGTTTGCGCATTTCGTGGTCGAGGGCGAGGGCTTCACGCTCTTCCTTCTGCTGCTTCTGGCGGAGGATTTCCTGCTCTTCGGAGAGGCTGGAGATTTGGCGTTCGAGCTCTTCGATTTGGGCGGTGGACCCTTCGAACTGGCGTTGGCGTTGGGTGACGAGGCCGGTGAGTTCGCGGAGTTCGCGTTTGAGGGCCAAGGGGCCGGAGCCGGTTTTCCGGCCGCCCGAGACGGCGTGGCCATGGTAGCAGATGCCGTCGGGAAGGAGGAAGTAGACGTCGGGGTACTGCAGCGCCAAGCGCTGGGCGGCGGCGCGATCCTGGACGAGGTAGCAACGGGCCAAACGGGGCAAAAGTTCTGCGGGAGCCTTGGTGAGCCCGTTGGTTAAGTTGAGCATCTCGCTGAGGCGACCGATGATACCGGTTTCGGGACCGATGGCCGGTTCGACGGGCGGAGCGCTGGCGTAGAGGTCGTTGTCTTCGGGATGGACTAAGAACGTGGCGCGGCCATCGAAGTCGGAGCGCATGAGGTCAATGCCCTGCTCGGCTTGCTGCCAGTTCTTGACGACGACGTATTCGAGTTCATCGTGGAGGAACTCTTCGGTCGCCTTTTCAAAGGCCGGTTGGACATCGACAAAGTCGGCGAGGACACCGGCGGGCTTGAGGTCGTTGGCTTTGCCGCGTTCGATGGCGGTGAAGAGGCGCTTGACGGACTCAGTGGTGTAGGCGCGGTGGTTGAGGATTTCTTCGAGCGAATCCTTGCGGGCTTTGAGGCGGCTGAGTTCGGCGCGGACCTGTTCGAGTTGACGGCGGGTTTCGCCGATTTCGGACTTGCGGGCGGCGAGTTCGCCGTCGACGAACTTGCGTTGGTCGGCGAGGGATTCGATTTCGGACTGGCGATTGGTGAGGCGGAGGGAGAGTTCCTCCTTCATCTGGGCGACGCGGGTGAGGTCTGCTTGCGCGCCTTCGGCTTCGCGGGTGGCGCGGGTGCGGTCCCGTTGGTTCGATGCCAGATACTCTTCAACTTGGGCGAGTTGGTTACGGAGGGTGGAAGACTCGCCGAGGAGGCGGAGGACCTGCTGCCGGGCGGATTCCATGCCTTGTTCGCGGCCGCGGAGTTCGCCTTGGAGTTGCTCGCGTTCTTCGTTGCGGAGGCGGAGGCGTTCGCGGGCGTCGTTGACTTGGCGTTCGAGCTCTTCGAGTTTTTGCTTGTGGCCTTCGACTTCGGCGGTGAGGCCGGTGAGGCGCTGTTCGACGGCGACGGCTTCGTTTTCGCCTTGGTTCAGGCGGTGTTCGATGCCGGCGATCTGCTGGGCTTGGGAGGTGAGACGGCCGCGAGCGCGTTCGGCTTCGACGTTGCGGTCGGCGAGTTCCTGGCGCTGGGCGGTGAGGTGCTCTTCAAGCGTATAGCAGGACTGGAGGAGTTCGGAGTGCTGGACGTCTTTGTCGAGGAGATCCTTATTGATCTCTTCGTAGTGGGCGGTGGCTTGGGTGAGTTCGTCGGCGGCTTTGGTGGCGTCGGCTTCGAGTTTTTTGAACTTACCGGCGAGGGAGAGGCGGAGGTGCGTGACGAGCTCTTCGCGGAGCTCTTCGTAGCGCTTGGCCTTGGCGGCTTGGCGCTTGAGGGAGTTTACCTGGCGGCTGACTTCTTCGAGGATGTCGAAGACGCGGGTGAGGTTTTGCTTGGCCCCTTCGAGCTTGGCTTCGGCGAGGCGGCGCTTGGTTTTAAAGCGGGTGACGCCGGCAGCTTCTTCAATGACGGAGCGGCGGTCAGCGGGGCGGGAGGAGAGGATTTGGCCGATGCGGCCTTGCTCGATGATGGCATAGGATTCCGGTCCGAGGCCGGTGCCCATGAAGATGTCTTGGATGTCGCGGAGGCGGGCTTGCTTTCCGTTGATGAGATATTCGCTGTCGCCGGAGCGGAACAAGCGGCGGGTGATGATGAGTTCGCTGCTTTTTTTGACGGGCGGGGCGACGAAGGTGGCGACGGGGCCGTCGGCGGGGGCGAGATCCATCACAGGGAGGACGGCGTCGACGGCGGGATCGAAGAGGGTCAGCGTGACGCTGGCCATGCCCATGGGCTTGCGGTCGCGGGTGCCGGCGAAGATGACATCTTCCATGCGGGCGCCGCGGAGGCTTTTGGCGGACTGTTCGCCGAGGACCCAATTGATGGCGTCGCTGAGGTTCGATTTGCCGCAGCCGTTAGGCCCGACGATGGCGGCGATACCGGCGCCACTGAAGCGTAGATCCGTTTTGTCAGCGAAAGACTTAAAGCCTTGCAGCTCGACGCGTTTGAGTTTTAACAACGGAATATCCCTGCCGAGAAATAGATATCCACCACGACAGTCGTGTCGTGGCGCTCGGGGGAGAACGTAGAACCAGAATACACGGCTTGGAGGGGGATTGCAAGGATATTCACCGCATTGGGCTGGGGTGGCAGTAAAAAAGTGTCTATATATTGTGGGCGGGTTGAGGAGGCAACTTTTTTGGGGGGCGGGCCGATAAAGGGGGGCGATGCGATTAGCGATCTTATTTTATGGTTTTGCGATGATGGGTTGGGCGGGGGTGTACCGGGATCCGCAGGGGCAGTTTTCGCTCGAAGTGCCGAACGGTTGGGAGACGAAGCCGGCGGGGGGGAATGTGTATTTTGTGTCGGGGAAGGCGTACGCAATGGCGACGGTGGGAGGGAATGTTGACGGGGTGATGGCGGAGTTTGGCCGGCAATGGAAGGGATTCCGGAAGCTGCCCGGGGGTGGTGGGGTGTATGCGGGGGTGAACCCGAGCGGGGTGGAGGCGGTGGTGAAAGCGGTGAGCCGGGGGCCGGTGGTGCTGTTGCTTTCGGCGCCGGCGGCAGAGTGGGGCGGGCGGCAGGGGGAGATGGAGCGGATGGCGGGGAGTTTGCAGGTGGGAGGCGGGAATACGCCGGGATTGACGGTGGTTTCGCGGGCGGGCCGGGTGGGGCAGGCGCTGGCGGGTCCGGGGTCGGGGGG
>JAPKZA010000497.1 GCA_026394015.1 Acidobacteriota bacterium | reverse complement strand
CCCATGCACCCCCGTGGCGATGGACCTTCCGCCGAACTCTTGCTGCCGCACCGCCTGCAAACTGACGCCCTCTAGCGGCTCTCCCGTCGAGTCGACCAACACCCCGGCCAGAACCGACTGCGCCATCACTTTCACGGTGAGCCCCGCCAATCCCGCCGGGCCAACCGCGAAGGCGCCGAGTCCCAAGGGCGCAGGGTAGGACGTGGGAAGATAACCACGCTTTTTTATGACCGCTGCCGTCCAAAACCCCGCCGGAACCGTAGGAAACGTAAACTCTCCTTGCGAGCCAGTCACGGCCTCTAACCGCTGCAACGACGTCTCCACCAACGTCAGCGAAATCGCCGTCTCGGCCAATCCCTTTCCGGAGATCGCATCCACAATCCGCCCCGAAACCGGTCCTTGGCCCAACAATAACCCAGTAAATAACCGAAGAATCACAAGATAGTGCAGCATAAGCGATTCGTACAGAAACAACCCCGCTGCCCGAATCGCGGCCCCCGGAATCAACGGCAGGACGATCCGGTTCGTCTCCCCCGGGGCCAACTCGATCGTCGTCACCGCGGAGCCGAGACCATCCAGAACCTCGGCACTAACCCCAGGAATCACCTTACCTTCCGCCGCGAACGCCCGATATCTTCCCGGAGCGAGCGTGCGCATCGCGAACGACATGTCGTCCCCCACGATCGCTTCGTACCGATCCGCGTCATACCCCCCGCCGATCACGCCACCCACCGGCACAAAGTAGACGACTCCGCGCCGATAGAATTCGTCATCGTCAGGGAACTCCACCTCCCCCCGCACCCCCGCGGTCGACTCGCTCAGTACAATCTCCGCCGGTCCCTTTTCCATCTCCTCCGCCAAAATCTCTCGCACAACCATCCCCACCGGAGTCGTAAACCCGATCCGATACAGCCCCAGCGGAAAGTCCGGCACTGTAAAGGAACCGTCAGCCGCCGACTTCACGGAATAGCTCCGAGAACCGGAATGCACCGCGACCACCTTCAACTCCAACCCAGCGAGGGGTCGGTTCGTTGAGCCTTCCACCCGAACCCGCCCCCCCAACGTCGTCCGGCCTTGCGGTGTGAGTTGCACCCCTGCAACGTCCGCCTGATCGATCACCACCCGGCCCGTCTCAATCGGATGCCCAGGATGCTCATCCGCCCGGCTGACATCCGCCACCAGAAGATAACTGCCGGGCAGCACATGGCTAATCGTAAAAGTTCCGTCCACGTTCGCCGTCCCGGAATACTCTCCCGGAATGGTCTAAAGAGCGATCGAATAAGGAGCGACAACCTTCTGAGTTAACCGGCCACTAATAGTAAACTCTTTTCGTTGCGGATAAGTCACCCGCAGCGTCGACAGGCTTTCGCCCGCCCTCACCCGATGACTCTCCCGTATCTCGCGGTTGTTCACCGTCAGTGCGTACTCTCCCCCTTCAAGACCCGCCACCCGAAACCGTCCGCGATCATCAGTCACATCCGACCTCCCGGTGGGGAGGAGTTCCTTATTCCCGAACCGTGTCCAACGAGTATGGGCCGCAACACTCATCCCTTCCAGCGGTTCGCCCTTGGGGTCCACCAGCACCCCGGCCAGCACCGCCTGCGGCATCAGCGATATCGAGATCCCCCGCAGCCCTACCGGTCCGATCAGGAGCGAAGCGAACGGCTCGTATCGTGGCAAGTCTGCTCGTAGGTAAGTCCGTTTCTCCACCCGCAATCGATACGAACGGCCGACTGGAACCGCCGAGAACTCGAAGTTTCCAGCTACATCAGAAAGCCCTTGGAAACCCCCTTCAGGTTCTTCGCCATTACTCAGGGATACCGTAGCCCGAGGCACCCCCTGACCGGTAACCCCGTCGACGACACGGCCCGCAACTATTCCTTGCGCCCAAAGAACGACCGGGAAGAGAGTAAGTACAATCGGGCGCACGACCCTATCGTACACACAGACTGACATGGCTCAATCCTTCGACGTCACCTTCAAGCTCTTATTCCGCCACTCCCGCGGCGTCCTCTCCAAACTCCTCTTCGGCGACGTCGTCGAATGGCCCAACGTCGAACTCCCCGAAGTCCGCAACCCCCGCCTCGACCTCCTCGCCCGCTGCGCCGACGGCTCCTACTGCCATGTCGAAATCAACATGCGCAACGAGAGCAACTTCGATTTCCGCATGCTCGACTATTACGTCGCCGCCCGCCGCGTCATCGGGGTACACATCCGCCAAACCCTCCTTTATATCGGTCGCGAGCCTCTCCGCATCAGAGGCGTCTTCGAATCCCCCTCCACACGCCATGAGTACACCATCATCAACCTCCGAGAAATGGACGGCGCCGACCTGTTAGCCAGCGACGACTGGGCCGACAACGAATGGGCCCTTCTAACCAAAACCGATCCCGAAAAGGTAATCCGGGTCGTCTTCGAAAAGATCCGCGCTCTGACAGGCGAGGAGCAGGAAAAGGCCGCCACCACTTTCGTGATTCTCAGCGGCATAATAGGAATGGAAGACGAAGTCGAAAGGAGATTCAAAACCGACATGATCGACCTCATGGAAAACAAAATCCTCGGCCCGGCCATCCGCCAGGGAATGGAACAAGGCCGCGCCATAGAACGTCGCGAACTCCTCCAAGGCATCCTTGAAGACCGCTTCGGCCAACTCCCCAACTGGGCCGCAGCAAAGCTCGCCGCCGCCACCCCGGAAACCCTCAAAGCGTGGTCTCACCGGCTCCGCGCCGACTCCCTTGAGGACATCCTCGCCTAGCGGCCCTCATCTCTTTAGAATTAATAGCTCCGGAAATTGCCATCCAAATCGATTTGGACAGGACCTGCGTTCTGTTCAGCGAGGTGAAAGAAGATGTCTCTACCGCTTTCGTCATTCCCAGCGCCGCAATTAGAAGTGGAAGTCCAATTCGAAAGGAAATCCAAAGCCAACATGATCGACCTCATGGAAAACAAGATCCTCGGCCCGGCAATCCGTCAAGGATTCAAGCAAGGATGGGAGGAGGGATTTCTAATAGGAATTCAGGAAGGCCGAGAAATGGCGCTACTCGAAATACTTATCGAAGACCTCCTCGAAGAACGCTACGGCAAAATCCCCCCGTGGGCGCAATCAAGGATTGCCGCAGCCACCCACGAAACCCTCAAACTTTGGCACCGCCGCCTCGTCGGCCCCGAATCGCTTGAGGACTTTCTCGCCGAAGTAGCCCCATGACAGCCTGCCCCACCCCAGCCCATTTTCCCGTCCCCTCAAAAACGAAAATCACAGCCAATCGAAGTTTATTTCTCCCTCCTTTTCAACAGCTTGAAAAAATAGCCCCCCAAATCCTCCCCCTCTCACACCATATCCTGAACACGACTAGGCACCACGCCTAGCCCGTCAAGAGGAGACATCAACATGACCAGAGAAGAGATCGAGTTGTTCTTAAACTGCACCGATCACACAACGTTGCCGGAACATATCCAAAAGGAAATCTTTAGCGAAGTAGAGGCCCTCGTAGACGAGCAAGCGAACGAAATGCAACGAGTGATAGCAGCAGCCTCGGAAACACAAACGCGTCGGCAGGAATCCAACCGACTCAACGCCTGGCGCTCCACCGGACCCCGCACAACCGCCGGCAAAGCCGCTTCCAGCAAAAATCGTCTCGCCCATGGTCTCTGCTCCCGGGAGTTACTCCTCACCGGAGAATCGCCCGAAGAGTTCGAAGCGCTCCGCCAACAAATGATCAGCACGTACCAGCCCTTCACGCCAGAGCAGCAAGTACTCACCGACCAAGTTACCCAAGCCCTCTGGCGACTGAACCGCGCCCAACGCGTCGAAGCAGAATCCTATCGCCAACTGCAGACCGCCGCCCTCGCCGAGTTAGAAGAGGAAGACGACGAAGAACTCGGTCTCGGAGCCCTCGGCTATCTCCTCAACGGAGACCAGGAAGGACGCACCATGGAACGCATCGCCCGCTATGTCACGGCTCACGAACGGACCTATCTCCGCGCCGTCAAGTTACTCCAGCATACGCAGGCCCGCCAGCCCAGACCAGAGCCCAAACCTGTACCCGAGCAACCCAAGGCGGCCACCCCGGCAGCTACCCCGGAGGCCACCCTCTCGAAGCCTTGTTCGAACTCGCCTACGTCCAGCGCTGCTGAAAAAGCCATCTCGCAACCAAATTCGTCAGCCTCCGACCTAGTAAGAATCGCTCTTTGACAGACCAACCCCCAGCAGGCACACTCGAAGTGTGCCTGCCAAAAAGTTCGTCTTCTCCCGCCGAACCCCCGAAATTGCCGAAGACCTCCCCACGGCCGAAGACCCCACCGAACTTTTCACCAAACACGACATCAATCTAGCCAACCTCCGCCTCCAAAACTTCGACCACTCCGCCACCACCCACGGCACCCTCCACCTCGAAGGCGTCGAACTCACCCGCCTCAACCTCGCCCAAACCACCTTCGGCTCCATCACCCTCAAAGACGTCCGCCTCTCCAACTGCGACCTCGCCAACCTCTCCACCCGTGGCCTCAGCCTCACCCGCGTCGAGTTCCACCACTGCCGCCTCACCGGCCTCTCCGCTGGCCAAGCCGACTGCCAACAAATCCTCTTCGCCGAATCCGACCTCCGCTACGCCCAGTTCCGCCTCTCCCGCTTCCAATCCGCCGAATTCGACGCCTGCAACCTCGAAGAAGCCGACTTCCAAGGCACCGACCTCACCGGCACCATCTTCCGCCGCTGCAACCTCCAAAACGCCGAAATGAACCGCGTCAAACTAGCCAACGCCGACCTCCGCGGCTCCAACGTCGACGGCCTCAACATATTCCCCGAAGGCCTCCGCGGTGCCACCGTCGACCCCGCCCAAGCCATGGTCTTCGCCCTCCTCCTCGGCATCCGTATCGAATAGCCGCCCACTGCATTAAAATAGAGGTTTGACCAACCTATGTGCGGAATAGCCGGCTTCACCCATCGTAGCCGTCCCGCCTCCCCCGGCAGAATCGAAGCGGCCACCCAGTCCCTCCACCATCGCGGCCCCGACCAGTGGGGCGTCCACGTCTCCCCCGACGTCTCCCTCGGCGCCGTCCGCCTCCGCATCATCGATCTCGCCGGCGGCGAACAACCCATCTACTCCGCCGACCGCGACACCGTCATCGTCTTCAACGGCGAGATCTATAACTACCGCGAACTCCGCGCCGAACTCACCGCCCTCGGCCACCACTTCCACACCCACTCCGATACCGAAGTCGTCCTCCAAGGCTTCCTCGCCTGGGACACCGGCGTCTTCGCCCGCCTCCGCGGCATGTTCGGCGTCGCCCTCTACACCGCCTCCCGCCAACGCCTCCTCCTCGCCCGCGACCGCATGGGCATCAAGCCCCTCTACCTCTGCCGCCACCAGGGCGAACTCTACTTCGGCTCCGAACTCAAAGCCATCTTCGCCCACCCCGAAATCCCCCGCCGCATCTCCCGCCCCGGCCTCAACGCCTTCCTCCAATGCAACTACATCCCCCAACCCTTCACCCTCATTGAAGGCATCGAAAAACTCGCCCCCGGCCACCTCCTCGAATGGCAAAACGGCCACGAGCACTCGGAACCCTACTGGCAACTCCGCTTCAACCCCGATCCCCATCTCACCCTCGCCGACGCCAAAGACCAACTCAACACGCTCCTAACCGACTCCGTCCGCGAGCACCTCATCGCCGACGTCCCCCTCGGCATCTGGGCCTCCGGCGGCGTCGATTCCACCACCGTCCTCCACTACGCCGCCGAAGTCGCCTCCGGCCGCCTCAAGACATTTTCCGTCTCCTTCGCCGGACGCTCCTTCGACGAAAGCCCCTGGTTCCGCGAAGTCGCCGCCAAGTACGCAACCGACCACCACGAGTTCGACTGCAACCCCTCCGAAGACCTCGCCGACGCCGTCAATCAGTTCGCCTACTACTCCGACGAACCCTCCGCCGACGCTGGCGCCCTCCCCGTCTGGTATCTCTCCCGCATGACCCGCCAACACGTCACCGTCGCCCTCTCCGGCGAAGGCGCCGACGAACTCTTCGGCGGCTACTACACCTACCTCGCCGACGACTACGCCCGCCAACTCCGCCCCTTCCCCGGCAAAGGTCTAGCTCTCTCTTTAGCCAACGCCCTCCTCCCCGTCTCTGACGAAAAGATCAGCTTCGAATACAAGGTCAAGCGCTTCCTCAAGGGCTCCCTCGAAGACCCCCTCTCCGCCCACCTCTTTTGGAACGGAACGTTCACGGCCTCGGAACGCCAAGCCCTCCTCGCCGACGGCCGTTTCGCTCCCCTCCACGCCCCGCCCCCCTACTCCGACTTCATGGAACTCGATCAGCACTGGTACCTCCCCGACGACATCCTCTACAAGTGCGACCGCATGTCCATGGCCCACTCCCTCGAAGTCCGCCCCCCGTTCCTCGATCACCGCATCGTCGAATTCGCCGCCCGCCTCCCCCGCTCCCTCAAAGTCAACGGCAGCCAACTCAAATACCTCCTCCGCCAGCTCATGCGCGGCAAAATCCCCGATTCCGTCCTCGACCGCAAAAAGGAAGGCTTCGACATCCCCGCCCACGACTGGTTCCGCACCGTCCTCCGTCCCCTCGTCGAAGACACGCTCCGCCCCGCCAACCCCCTCTTCCGCCCCGGTGCCATTGACCGCATCCTCGACGATCACTTCAACCGTCGAGCCAACTACGGCTACCACATCTGGGGCCTTCTCACCCTCGCTCTCTGGATCAAACGATGGAACGTCGATACCAACTCATAGTCCTGCTCATCGCCGCGCTCATCTACCTCGGCTGCGTCATTAGCCCCCCCGGCCTCATGGACGATGTCGACGCCGTCCAAGCCCAAATCGCCGCCAACATGCTAACCAGCGGCGACTGGGTCACCGCCCGCCTCAACGGCGTCGCCTACCTCGAAAAGTCTCCGCTCATCTACTGGTCCATGGCCGCCAGCTTCGCCCTCCTCGGCATCCACGATTGGGCCGCCCGCCTCCCCCTCGCCCTCAGCGTCATCTTCCTCTGCTGGCTCACGGCACGCTTTGCGCGCTGGGCCTTCGACGAAATCACCGGCCTCTACGCCGGACTCATCCTCTCCACCTGCATCGGCCTCTGGCTCTTCACCCGCATCCAGATTCCCGACGCCATGCTCACCGCCACCATCGCCCTCGCCCTCTGGGCCTTCCTCCGCGCCATGGAAGGGGAAAGCCGCTGGGCTTACGTCATGTGGGCCGCCATGGCCACCGGCCTGCTGCTCAAAGGCCTCATCGCCATGGTCTTCCCCGTCGGAGCCATCCTCCTCTGGCTCACCCTCACCCGCAACTGGCCCCAATGGCGCAAGCTCAGTCCCCTCCCCGGCGTCGCCATTATCATCGGAATCGCCGCCCCGTGGCACCTCGCCGCCGCCCTCGCCAACCCGCCGTTCTTCGACCTCACCATGCACTCCGCCCCCGGCGAATACCACGGCTTCACCTGGTTCTACTTCCTCAACGAGCACGTCTTCCGCTTCCTCAACATGCGCTGGCCCCGCGACTACAACACCGTCCCCCGGCCGCTCTTCTGGATCTTCCACCTCCTCTGGCTCTTCCCCTGGTCCGCCTTCTTCCCCGGCCTCGCCACCCTTTCCTTTCGAGGTGAAGACCGAGCCCATCGCACCCGCCTCTTAGCCCTCTGCTTCACCGGTTTCCTCCTAACGTTCTTTACCTTCTCCACCACGCAGGAGTACTATTCCATGCCCTGCTACCCCGCGCTGGCGCTGCTCCTAGCCAGCGTCCTCCGAGCCGAAACCCGCTTCGTTACCATCGGCCGTCGCCTCCTCTCCGTCCTCGCCGCCCTAGCCCTCGCCGCCATCATCGCCATCCTGATAAGAGTCCAAGGCCTCCCGACCCCCGGCGACATCTCCAACGCCCTCGTCCTTCAGGCGACGGATGCTTATACCCTCTCCCTCGGCCACATGGGCGACCTCACGGTCGAGGCTTTCGCCTATCTCCGCCTCCCGCTCCTCATCGCCGCCGTAGCATTCCTAGTCGGCACCTTGGGAGCCAGTCTCTTCCGAGGCCGCCGTCTGGCGCTCTCCTTAGCCGCCATGATGGTCCTCTTCTTCCACGCCGCCCGAGTGGCCCTTATCACCTTCGATCCCTACCTCGGCTCCCGCCCCTTAGCCGAAGCCTACCTCCAAGCCCCGCCCGGCCAGTTAATCGTGGACAACCAGTACTACACGTTCTCCTCGGTCTTCTTCTACGCCAAGAACCCGCGGGCGCTCTTACTGAACGGCCGCGTCAACAACCTCGAATACGGCTCCTACGCCCCCGGCGCCCCCCAAGTTTTCATCGACAACGAGCGTTTCGCCGAGCTCTGGAAGTCCCCCGCCCGGCATTACCTAGTCATCGAAGCCCCGGCTCTCAAGAACGTGCAAAAGTGGGCCGGCAAGCAGAATCTCTACTTAGTCAAGTCCAGCGGCGGAAAGCTCCTCTACACGAACCAATAGCACTGGCCGACGACGACCAAGCCGCGCCTCCTCCGCCCCGCTGATCCACACTCCGCAACCCGCAACAAAGCCACCAATCACCGCAACCCAAACCCGAACCCCGCCGAACTCCGCAACCCGCGACCGCGCCACCGAACGACGCAAGCCCAAACCCGACCCCCGGCTGCGGCCACCCCGCCGAACTCGCGCCCCGATGATCCGCACCCCGCGACCCGCGACAAAGCCACCCAGCACCTCAACCCACACCGAGCCCCTACCGCCGTCACCGCCCGATGATCCCCACTCCGCGACCCGCGACCACACGACCAAGCACTTCAACCCAAACCGCAACCCATCCGCCGCGACCGCCCCGCCGTCACCGCCCCAATGATCCCGACTCCGCGACCCGCGACCACACGACCAAGCACTTCAACCCAAACCGCACCCCATCCGGCGCGACCGCGCCGCCAAACTCCCCGGCCCGATGATTCCCACTGCGCAACCCGCGGCCAAGCCACCAAGCACCGCAACCCAAGCCGCACCCCATCCGCCGCGACCGCGCCGCCGAACTCCCCGCCCCGATGATTCCCCGTTAAGCCGACATCGCCAGCCAAAAAGCCGCCGCCGACTCCACACTCGCCCCTGCCCGCGTCGCAAACCGGATCGTAAACCCACTCCGGCTCACCGTCCCCGGCACAATCCGTACCTCCAATCGCGCCGCCGGCCCTGGCGCCGTCCCCAATTCCAGCGCCGACAGCCCCGCCACCACGTGCGGAGCCCTCACGAACGGCTCGCTAAACGCCACCCGAGCCGTATAAAGACACTGCTCCGTCGCAGGATCCAACGTCCAGACCGAGCTAGGATCAGGCACCTCCAACACGCCGTGACAAGTTCGCTGCAAGGCAGCAGTCATTAGGGTCAAATCAAGACCGGCAGAAGTTCGGCGTCGGCACGCAGTCGGAGCAGGCATAAGGGTATACCCATGTAAGCGGATTCCACCGCCAAAACCAGACAAATATTTACGCCAGTTCTGCCCGAGCCAAACCCGCCATCGTCCCCATCGTCATCCATTGCCGCTTGGCGTCCTCGATCACCTGCAACGACTCCGCAAACCGCCGCTGCTTCTCCGCCAGCGATCCTCCGATCCGCTCCAGCGCGTTCCCCGGCAGATCCCGAAAATCCTCGCTACACGTCAAATCCGCCGGATGAACCACATAATAAAAGTACTTCCGCGCCGCCAGCGCCGCCCGCAACATCGCGAAATGCTTCTCCCAACCCAACAAAAACCCCGTCGTATGCCAAATCGTCAACCCTAACGGCCCCGGAGTACTCGGTACCGGCAACATCACCAGCCCCCGATCCAAATACGGCTCCCGCGAACCCACCAGCGGTTGCAACCAGTCCCGCCGATCCAAAACCCGCCAAAACTTCTCGCCTTGCCCCACATGGTTCCAGGCGTTCTTGAGCACAAACGGGTAGTACAGCAGACTCGGAAACAGGCTCGTATCGTACCGATAGCCCTGCTCGGCCAACACGTCCATCATCCGGCTCGAATAGCTCCACGCCGGGGCGATAAACCCGTCCGGTGCCTGACCCGTCACATCCGCCAGCGCCACGTGCGTCCGATGGATCTCTTCGGTCAACTCCGCCTTAGACAGCGCCCCCAAATTCGTATGGTGGTTCCACGTATGGTTTCCAATCTCGTGGCCCCGCTCCGCCCAACCCCGCACCTTCGCCCGATGCCGCTGCTTCTCCAGATCCCGGCCAATCACATAAAGCGAGTACCGAAACCCGAACTGCTCCGCATAAGCCTCAAAACGGTCCATCACCGGCCCAAACGTCGGATCCTCATACCCTGCCGGATACCCAAAGGCGTGGTCCATAGAATCGAGGTTCAGGCTAACCGCCGCGTAACTCATCCCTAGAGGAGTTATCGGCTAAGGACTCCTCGAACATTAGGTAATCGGTCGCCGACATCCCCAGCCGCTCATAGGTCTGCTGCGCCCGCGCGTTGTCTTTCTCCACGTACAGCCGAAATCCGCAGCAGCCCCCCTCCACCGCCGCCAACTCCTTCACCGCCGCATACAACGCCCGATACACCCCTCTACCCCGATTCTCCGGCTCTACATAAACCGACTGCACCCACCAAAACATCCCGTTCCGCCAGTCGCTCCACTCATACGTGATCAGCAGACACCCCACCGCCCGGCCAGCCTCTTCCGCCACAAAATAACGGCCCAGTTGACCATCCGCCAACACCCGGCCCACGCCCGCCCGAATCGTCGCCGGAACCAGCGTCTTATGTTCCGTCTCAAAAGCCATCCTCTCGTTGGCCAAAGCCAAAAACTCCAGGTCACCAAAAACAGCCGGTCGAATCATCGGGTCACCAAAAGCATACGAATATCCATCACATTAGTCCGCGTCGGACCCGTAATCAGCAGGTCCCCCGTCTCCGCCAAAAAGGGATACGAATCATTGTTATCCAGCGCCACCCGAGCCCCCTTGGCGTCCTTAGCCGTCGCCGAAGTCGCAAACCCGCCCGCCGCGTCCGTCGGCCCATCCGTCCCGTCCGTCCCCGCGCTCAACACCAAAATCCGCGGCTCATCGAGAAGGTCCAACGCCGCCGCCAAAGCAAACTCCTGATTCCGGCCTCCCTTCCCCGACCCGCGCAGGTTCACCGTCGTCTCCCCCCCTGACAGAATGCACAACGGAGGCTTCGCCGGATTCCCACTCCGCAAGCTCTCTTTGGCAATCGCCACATGCATCCGCGCCACGTCCCGCGTCTCGCCCTCGATCGTCGTCGAAAGGATCAACGGCCGGTAGCCCAACTCCTTCGCCTTCGCCGCCGCCGCCATCACCGACTGCATATTACTCCCCACAATCCGGTTCGTCACCCGAGCCAACTTCTTCGGAGTCTCCCGCAGCCCCGCCATCGGAGCAATTCCATAGCGCGCGAGGATCTCCGCCACATCCGCCAGCGTCGATGGATCCGCCACCGTCGGCCCCGACCCAATCGTCGACAAGTCATCCCCAATCACATCGCTCAGAATCAGCGTCAGCACCGCCGCCGGAGCCGCCAACTCCGCCAGATGTCCCCCTTTGATCGCCGACAAATGCTTCCGCACCGCGTTCATCTCGTGGATGTTGGCCCCACAAGCCAACAACTGCCGCGTCACCGCCCGCTTCTCGGCCAAGGTGATGCCCGGTGCCGGTAGCGGCATCAAGGCCGAAGCCCCACCGCTGATGCAGCAGATCACCAAATCCTCCGCCGTCGCCTGTGCCGCGATCGCCGCAATCCGTTCCGCCGCCGCCACCCCGCGTTCGTCCGGCACCGGATGCCCGCTCTCCCGCAGTTCCGCATAGCGCAGCGGAGCCCCGTGGCCGTCCTTCACGACGACGCAGCCCCCCGCGATCCGCTTCCCGCAGACCTTCTCCACCGCCTGCGCCATCGGCGCGCTCGCCTTCCCCGCCCCCAGCAGCCAAATTCGTTTCCGATCCCGCAGCAAAGGCTCGTCGGCCGAAAGATGCGCCAACACCGCCGCCTTCGGGTCCGCCGCCTTCAAAGCCGCCTGGAAAATCTGCCGCGCCTGCATCCGCTTCGTCATAACCCCTCCATAATCGCCCTCGCCACCGCCGCCGCATCGTCGCTCCCAATCGGAATCGTCACATCGGCCTCCGCATACGCCGACCGCCGCGCCGCATACAACGCCGCAAACTTCTCCGGGTCCCTCGCCAACGGACGATGATCCGCCCCCGCCACCCGCCGCAACGCCCGCTCTAACGACACATCCAACCACACCACCGTCGCCTGCCCCCGCAATAACTCCCGGTTCCGCTCCTGCACGTAAGCGCCGCCCCCCAACGCCAATACCCCACCCGGAATCGCTCGCCGCAACTCCCGGTGCTCAATATCCCGAAACGCCGCCTCGCCATCAACCGCAAAGATATCGGCAATCGTCCGCCCCTCGGCCGTCTCAATCAAGTCGTCCAAGTCCGCAAACGGCAACTGCAACCGCCGAGCCAGCTCCCGACCAACCGTCGTCTTCCCACTGCCCATGAATCCTACCAATACGATCACGAATGGTTCCTCTGTAACCGACGAAAAAACGCCTCCACCACCCGAGGCAAATACTGCCATGCCGCCACCAACGCCCAACCCGAAGCGGGATAAACCAACGTCCGCCGCTCCCGCGCCATCCCGTCCGCAATCGCCCGCGCCAAGTCCGGAGCGTTCGTCGCAAAGCGCTTGCCGCTCGCCAACTCGTCCGGCGGCCGACCCACCAACACATTCTCCTGAAACCGCGTCTTCACATACCCCGGGCAAACCAGGATCACCTTCACCCCGAAATCCGCGTTTTCCATCCGCAGCCCATCCGAAAACGCAGCCAACGCGTGCTTGGTCGCCGAATACAGCGTGAACCAAGGCAGCGTTACCTTGCTCGCAATCGACCCGATGTTCACGACCATCCCCTGCCGCCGCTCCCGCATCCCCGGCACCACCAACTGCGCCAGGTGCAGCGCCGCAAATACGTTCAACTCAAACATGTACCGCGTCGCCCCCACTTCCGCCTGCCACGACGGCTGATACAGCCCCACCCCCGCGTTATTCACCAAAATATCGATCCGCCCATAGCGTTCGAGCGTCCGCCGCACCAACTCCTCCCGAAACGCAGCGTCCGTCAAATCCCCCGCACAGGTAAAATGCACCGCATCAGGCGCAATCGACCGCCCTGTCAGTGCCAGTTGTACACCCCGACCGGCAAGTTCGGCGGCCAGGGCCTGGCCAATACCACTTGATGCGCCCGTTATAAGGGCCACCTGACGTTCCATGCGCATTACTTGTGTTTTCCGGCCAAAGCGAAGCCATAATAGTAACATGGCGGCGCCGTTACTCCCTCTGTTCCCACTCAGCGTCGTGCTGTTCCCCCGCACCGATCTCCCCCTCCATATCTTTGAGGACCGCTACAAAGACATGGTCACCGATCTGCTCAACACCTCCCGCGAATTCGGCGTCGTCCTCGCCCTCGAAAAAGGCATCGCCTCGGTCGGCTGCACCGCCCGCATCGACGAAGTCGCCAAAACCTACGACGATGGCCGCATGGACCTGAAAACCATCGGTTTCCGCCGCTTCGAAATCGAAGACCTCGACGAAGGCCGCTCCTACCTTCGCGGCAAAGTCCAATTCTTCGACGACGAATCCTCCGAACACCCCGAGGAACCCATCGTCCAGAAAGCCATCCGCGGCTACTACTCCATGCGCGCCCTCGACACCCACCAAAACCTCCCCGAACCCCGCTTGAACGACCAGCAACTCAGCTTTCAACTCGCCCAGGCCGTCTCCGACCTCAACGTCCGCCAAATGCTGCTCATGTCCCGCAACGAAGCCGAACGCATCCGCCGCCTCGCCGAACACTTTCCCCTCTCCGCCGCCCGCGAACGCCGCATTGAACACTTCCGGACCATCATCCCCCGCAACGGCCACGGCAGACTCCTTCCCGGCGCATGACCCGCCAACACCTCATCATCGACGCCGACGACACCCTCTGGGAGAACAACATCTTCTTCGAGCAGGCCTTCGAAGAGTTCGCCGATTTCCTCGACCACCAGCACCTCACCCGTCCCCAAGTTCGCGACGTGCTCGATGCGATCGAAGCCGTCAACGCCAAAATCCACGGCTACGGCTCCAAACGCTTCGGCAAGAACCTCGTCGAAACTTATCACCAACTCGCCCAGCGCCCGTTGTCCGATCGTGACCTCGAGCAGGTCGCGGCCTTTGCCGAGAAGATTTTCGAACACCCTATCATTCTGCTCCCCGAGGTCGAAGAGACCCTCGTGCATCTAGCCGAGCGTCACGAGCTGACGTTATTCACCAAAGGTCATCCTGACGAACAGCAGGCCAAGATTGACCGTTCCGGCCTCGCCCGCTTCTTCTGTCATGTCGGGATCGTGAAAGAGAAAGAGGTCGGCGTATACCTCCAGCTCGCTCAACAACGCGGCTTCCACGTCCCCCACACCTGGATGATCGGGAACTCGCCCCGCAGCGACGTCAACCCCGCCCTTCGAGCCGGCTTCAACGCCGTCTACATCCCCCATCCCCGCACCTGGATTCTCGAAAAAGAAGAGGTCCAACCCAATGCAGCCACCAAACTACTCCATTTGACAGGGTTCGCCGAACTCCGCGACTGGTTCTAGTCGTTCCCCTAAGACTTTTCCTCAAGGTTTTTCCATAGCGGCCGAAGTGTGTCTTAAGCCCCTATGAATGTTCTATCCACAGCTCGAGAGGGTCTTGACCGCGCGCAGGACAAAGTCGACCGCATAGCTAAGCGCCTCGCCCAGTTCGCCGCGTTCGAAGACTCCGCTCCGGTCGACACCGTCGACCTCAGCGAAGAGATGGTCTCCCTCGTCGCCGCTCAGAATGAGTACTCTGCCAACGTAGTCGTGGCTAGAACGGCCGCCGAGCTGGAATCAAAGCTCCTCGATATTCTAGCCTGATACTTACTTGACGAATGTCGCAAACCGATTCGCGTAGTCCAGCACCAAGCCCGGGAATACCCCTAGCGTCAAGATCCCCGCCGCGCTGCACCACATCGTCAACTGAATCCCCGCCGGGACCGGCTCGGGATGCTCGGTCGTCTTCGGCTCATACATGTACATCGCCGAAATCACCCGCAGGTAGTAATAAGCCGCCACCGCCGAGTTCAGTAATCCCAGGGCGCTCAGCCAATACAGATGGTGGTCAATCGCCGCCTTGAAAATGTAGAACTTGCCGAAGAAGCCGACCGTGAGCGGTACACCCGTCAGACTCAGCAAGCAGACCGTCAACAGAGCCGCCAGCACCGGTTGCTTCGACGCCAAGCCCTTCAGGTCGTCGATCGAAACGTGCTTCTCGCCCCGCCCCGCAATGTGCGTGATCGCAGCAAACGCCCCATAGTTCATTAGGGCGTACGAGGCGAGGTAGAACATCGCTCCCGCCGTGCCCACATTGGAATGCGTCGTCACCGCCACCAGCACATAGCCGGCATGAGCGATCGACGAGTAACCCAGCATCCGCTTCACATTCGATTGCCACAGCGCCGAGAAGTTCCCGACGAACATCGTCGCCAGCGCCAAAACCCACAAAATGGGCTCGTAGCGGGACGAAAGCGAATCGAACGACGTCTGGAAGATCCGAATGAAGATTGCAAAGGCCGCCGCCTTCGGGCCAGCCGAAAGGAAGCCGCTGATCGGTGCCGGCGCGCCTTGATAAACGTCCGGTGCCCAAACCTGGAACGGCGCGGCGGAGACTTTGAAAGCTAAGCCCACCAGCATCAACGCGGCCGCGGCCACCACCATCGACGGTGCCTCGGTGCCCTTGGCGAGCGCATCGCGGATCGCCGAAAGGTTCGTCGCCCCGGTCACACCATAGATCCACGAGATCCCGTACAGAAAGAAGGCCGTCGCAAACGACCCAAGCAGGAAATACTTCAATGCCGCCTCGGTCCCGCGCTTATCCTCGCGCAGGAAGCCAGCCAGTACGTAGCTCGAAATCGAAGCGATTTCCAAGCCCAGGAAGACCATGATCAGCTCGTTCGAAGAGGCCATGATGCCCTGCCCCGCCAACGAAAAGAGCACGAGCAAGTAGAACTCACCCGAATTCGACTTCTCACGGCTTAGGTAGGAGGTCGAACACAGCAGCGTGAACAACCCAACCAGCAACGTGACCATCCGGAAAAACGCTGCAAAGCCATCCGAGATGATCATCCCGTTGAACGAGACGCCCGGATTCGCCAGCGCCACCGGCACGGCAAACATCGCCGCCAGTACCACGCCGATCGAGACGTAACCGAGGCTGGACTTATCCTTGTGGTCGCCGGTCAGCGCTTCCAGAACCAGCAGCACTACCCCGCCGATCGTCAAGATCAGTTCGGGAAGAAAACGAAGGACGTCGGTAGAGGTGGGATAGAACGCCGCGGGGTTCACTTGGTCACCTCCATGGCTACAGTTTTGGACATGGTTCGGTCGAGAAGCACTTTATTCGAGGCAGAGATGCCAGGCAGCCAGGTCTGGGTAAAGATGCCCATCCAGAGCATCAGCACGAGCAGCGGAGTTATCGTGATCCACTCGCGCGGGGCGAGATCGGCCATCTGCACCTTGGCCTCGCCGAAAAACGTTCGCTGGTAGAACCACAGCATGTAGCAGGCCGAAAGCACCACCCCCAGCGCGGCAAACGCCGCCCACCAGATGTTCGCCTGCGCCGCACCCTGCAAAATCAAAAACTCGCCGACAAAGTTGTTGAGCAAAGGGAGCCCAATCGAAGCCAGCGTCGCGACCAAAAAGACCGCCGCGAAGTTCGGAGCCGGCGTCGCGATCCCGCCGAAGTCGACGATCTCGAGCGACTTGTTCCGCTCCTCCAGGTAGCCGATCAGAATGAACAGCGCACCGGTCGAGATGGCATGACAGAGCATCTGATAAACCGCGCCGTCCAGGCCGAACTGATTCCCCGAGAAGATACCGAGGACGACAAACCCCAAATGGCTGATCGAAGAGTAAGCCACCAACCGCTTCATATTCGGCTGCACGAGCGCAATCAGCGCCCCATACACAATCCCGATAATGGCGAGGGTGACGATCCAGGGCGCGCAGTCGTGGGAAGCCCGCGGGAACAAATTCAGGTTGAAGCGAAGCAGGCTGTAGGTGCCCATTTTCGAGAGCACCGCCGCCATCAGCAGCGTGGCCCCGGTCGGTGCCTCGGCATAAGCATCGGGCAACCAGGTATGGAGCGGGAAAATCGGAACCTTTACGGCAAAGGCGAGGAAGAACGCCAGAAACAGAGCCAACTCCTCGGACTGGCTGAAGCCGATCTTGCCCATCTCCATCTGCAGCAGAATCGCCGGCAGGTCGAAGGTCCCGGCCTTCGTATAGATGAACAGGATCGCCACCAACATCAGCATCGAACCGGCCATCGTGTAGACGAAGAATTTCGTCGCCGCGTAGATCCGATTCGGGCCACCCCAGACGCCGATCAGGAAGTACATCGGCACCAGCACGACTTCCCAGAAGACGTAGTACAAGAAAAGGTCGAGTGAGGAAAACACCCCGATCAGCCCGAACTCCAACAGCAGCAGATAGGCAAAAAACTCCTTCGGCCGATGCAGAATCGTCCGCTGCGAGATGTATGCCGCGACGGGGATCAGGAAGGTCGTCAAGATCACGAGCCAAAGGCTGGTCGCATCGAGACCGATGTGAAAGCGGATGGCCGGCGTATCGATCCAAGCGGTATCGGTCACCCAACTCATCGCCGCGGGGCGCATTTGCACCGTACCGATCAGCAACAGAGAAACGCCAAAAATGAGAAGCGAAAACCAGAGGACAAACCGCTTCGTCACCGAGGCCGGTAACACCAGCGCCGCCACGAAACCGAGTAACGGCAGAATCAGTAGGATCGCAAGGATGTTCATCGGGCACCTCCTAACAGCGCAAAGGCCGAGAAGATGGAGACGGCTCCCAGGACAATCCAAGCCGCGTAGTTGCGGACAATGCCGCCCTGCAACAGGCGGAACAGGCTGCCGAGCCCCATCGCACCGCTCGCCGCGCCGTGCACCATCCCTTCATCGATCACCCCTTGATCAAAAACCCGCCACAGGAAGTGGCGCGAGGTCCGCTCGATCGGATGGACAATAGCCGCATCGTAAGCTTCATCGACGAAGTACTTGTTATAGACCAAGTTGTATAGGCCCGAGAAAGAACTCGCAAAAGCATCCCCCAACCCGGGGCTCACTATATAGAAGAAGTAGCTGAAACCGATACCGACCAAGCCGGCGATGGACCCGATAATCTCCAGCGACATATCATGGCCGTGCGCGTGCGCCGGAAGCACGTTCTCGAGGAAGTGGGGGACGTTGAAGACAAACCCGCCGACCACTGAGAGCACCGCGAGAGCCGCCAGCGGCCCCCACATGATCGCCGGCGATTCATGCGGATGTGCATGGCCCTTATACTCACCAAAAAACGTCAGGAAAATGGTGCGGAACACGTAAAAGGCGGTCATCATCGCCGTCAGCACCGCTACCCAGAACATCCACGGCGAGTGGGCGTAAACCGAAGCCAAAATGGCTTCCTTCGAATACCAACCCGAGAAGAACGGGAAGCCCGCAATGGCCAGCGCGCCCATCAGCAGCGTGAAAAACGTGATCGGCAACTTGCCCCGCAACCCGCCCATCTGGCGCATGTCCTGCTCGCCGTCCAGGGCATGAATCACGGAACCGGAACCGAGAAACAGCAGCGCCTTAAAGAATGCGTGAGTGACCAAGTGGAACACCGCGGCGGCATAAGCCCCGGAGCCGACCGCCAGGAACATGAAGCCCAACTGCGAAATGGTCGAGTAAGCGTAAACCTTCTTGATGTCGTTCTGCACAAGGCCGACGGTCGCGGCGAAGAAAGCCGTAGCCAAGCCGATGTAGGCGATCGTGTCCTTTGCAATCGGGGCGTGTTCAAACAGCGCCGAGGCGCGGCAGCAGAGGTAGACTCCGGCGGTGACCATCGTCGCCGCATGGATCAACGCCGAAACCGGCGTCGGGCCTTCCATCGCGTCCGGCAACCAGGTGTAGAGCGGAATCTGCGCCGACTTACCGGCCGCGCCGAGCAACAACAGCAGACAGATCGTGGTGAGAGTGCCGATCGCCAACTCCACCGGCATATCCTTAGCCTTTGCCGCAATCGTCTGGAAGTCGAGCGAACCAAACGTATTGATCAGCAGCAGCATCGCCACCATCACGCCGAAGTCGCCGATGCGGTTGACGATGAACGCCTTCTTCCCCGCGTCGGTCGCCGACTGCTTCAGGAAGTAGAAACCGATCAGCAGATACGAGCAGAGCCCCACCCCTTCCCAGCCCACGAACAGGAGCAGGAAGTTGCCGGACATCACGAGCACCAGCATGAAGAACATGAACAGGTTCAGATACGTGAAGAACCGATAGTACCCGCCCTCGTGCGACATATAGCTGGTGGCGTAAATGTGGATCAACGTGCCGATGCCGGTGACGACCAGCAGCATGACGGCGGAGAGGCGATCGATCACGAGGTCGACGCTGAGCTGAAACGTGCCGGACGAGATCCAGGTGAAATAGCTTTCACGGATCTCAGTCTCCAGCGGCATCGCACCGCTGAGAACTTTCAGCACCCAAAGGAACGACAGAAGCACGCTGCCCACGGCGATGGCGGACTGGATTCCTTGGCTCGAACGACGACCGGTCAGGCCGTTCAACACGGCACCGAGCAGGGGGAAGATGGGGATAAGCCAAAGTTGCATTGGGGATTAGTTTTTGAGCGAGTCGATCTCGTCGATTTGGAGCGTGCCGAGGTTGCGGAAAATGGTCAGAATAATCGCCAGGCCCACCGCCGCTTCCGCCGCGGCGACCACCATGACGAAGAAGCTATAGATTTGGCCATCGACCTTCCCAAATTGGTAAGAGAAGGTGACGAAGCTGAGGTTGACCGCATTGAGCATCAGCTCAATGCACATATAAATCGTGATGATGTTCTTACGAAACAGAAAGCCGCAAGCCCCAATCGCGAACAAAATCGCGGAAAGGATCAGGTAAGCGTTCAGCGGAACCGTCGCCGTGAAGAAGCCGGGCGGAAGAAATTGGGACATTAGTCGATCTCCTTGCGGGCCAGGACAACAGCACCGGCGATCGCGACGAGAATCAGGATCGAGGTGACTTCAAACGGCAGTAGATACTGCGTAAACAACGTCCAGCCGACCTCGCGCGGGCCGCCGCCGGTGAACGCCCCGAACTTCACGGCCTTGGCGTTCGACATCGACTGCGTAATCACGTAGCTGGCGAAAACCAGCAGCGCCGCGGTGAGAGGCAAACCTAGAAACTGAGCCAAGCCGGCCTTCCGGCTTTCGCGCTCCGCCCCGGCGTTGAGCAGCATAATCACGAAGACGAAGAGCACCATGATGGCTCCCGAGTAGACCACCAACTGCGCGGCGGCGATGAACTCGGCACCCAGCAGCAGGAACAAAACCGAGAGAGCAACCATGACCGAAACAAGCGAGAGCGCGCTCGAAATGGGGTGTTTCTGAACAACCAGGCTGACCGCGCCGACGATGGCGACGAGTGCGAAGAAGGTGAAAAGAAGGACGTCCATGTTAGTTCGATTTGACCGCGACGATGAACGCCGTCACCAGAAGATTCAAGAGCGCGGCCGGGAACAGGAACAGCCAGGCGAAGCGCATCAGTTGGTCGTAGCGGAACCGCGGCACCGTGCCCCGGACCCAGATGAAGAAGAAGATCAGGAAGCCCGCCTTCGAAGCGAACCAGAACAACGGCTGCGCCAGATCCTTCACGACCGGCACCTGGAACATCAGGCCGAGGCCAAGAATCACGGCACCGATGACGCCCATCGACAGTCGGTCCGACGGACGAGACGGGTTCAAAGCGTGGTAGAACAAAACCCCGGCAAAGAACATACAAATTAGCGTCGGGAGGAACTGCCCGCCCAGTTCGTTCGGAATAATGGGATGCCAACCGCCCAGGAACAGCGTCGTCGCCACCGAACACGCCGTGATGATGTTGCAGTATTCGGCCATGAAAAAGGCCGCAAACTTCATCGAGCTGTACTCGGTGTTGTAGCCGCTGACGAGTTCGTTTTCGGCTTCCGGAAGGTCGAACGGAATCCGGTTCGTTTCGGCAAACGCGCAGATCAAGTAGATAATGAAGCTGAAGATCTGCAGGCCGCCCCCGAGCACATTCCAGTTCGGCACGATGCCGAACGTGTACCCGGCCTGGGCGTTGACGATCTCGCGCAGATTCAGCGTATTGACAATCAGCAGCGGCGAAGCAATCGCCATCGCCATTGGCAGTTCGTAGGCGATCATCTGCGCCGAACTGCGCAAGCCGCCGAGCAGCGAGTACTTGTTATTCGAACTCCACCCGGCCAGCGCGATGCCGTAGACACCCATGCCGGTCAAGCCCAAAATCAGAAGCAGGCCGATCGAGATATCCGCCTGACCCATGTTCGTCTTGATGCCGAAGACTTCGACGACCGGGCCGACCGGGATCACCGAGATCGCCGTGACGGCGAACATCAGCGCCAGCCACGGGGCCAGCCAATAGTAGAACTTGTTGACGTAGCTCGGAATGAAGTCTTCCTTCGTCAGCAGTTTGATCGCGTCCGCGATCGGCTGCAAAAGCCCGTGCGGCCCGACGCGGGAAGGGCCGATGCGGAGTTGTACGTGGGCGAGGACTTTGCGTTCGATCCACACCAAATAGGCGAGCGTCCCGAGTAGCACGGGGGCGGCGATGGCCGTCTTCAGAATCGATAGGAGGATAAAGTCCATTAGCTGTAGAGGGCTCCGGGTTTTTCGAGCACTTCGTTGAGGATCTTTGAGTATCGCGTAAGCGAGCCTGTGGTGAAAAGGGTGTCGCGGGCACTGGAAATGTTACCCGGCACCGTACTGGCCGGCACACGACCGTTCACCGGATGCGTTTGCGCCGCACCACCGGTGAGAATGATCGGCATCGGCAACTGGCTATAACCCGGCACCGTAGCCGCGATCTCGGCAAAAATCGTATCGGCGTCCACCGCACCCAGGCTGACGCCCATGCCGCGAGCGAGAAGGCCGATGATCGCGAGGTCAGCCTTCGACCCCACCGTCTCAATGCCCTTCTTGATCCGCTGCACCTGGCCACAAACGTTGGTCACGGTGCCATTCTTTTCGTAGGCCGAACCGGCCGGCAGAACCACGTCGGCGCGCTCGGCCGTCTCAGTCCGGAACAGGTCCTGCACCACGACGAAAGCGTCTTTACTCGCGAGCGTTTTGCCGCCCTTCAGCGGATTCGCCCCGACCACCCAGAGGGCGGAAAGGTCGGTCGCTTCCAGCATTTGTTGCAAGTTCAAACCCGGAGCGGTCGCGTGGTAGCCGGGGCCGAGGTCGGGCAGCACGCCCATGTCCATCGCGCCGCGGGAGTTGGCGTAGTCAACCAGGCAAACGTACTTCACCGGAATGCCGAGCGACTCACCGAACGCCACCAGTTGGCGAACCTTTTCGCCCTGAATCGAATCGCCAAACAGGATGACGAGATCGCCCGCCTTGGCTAGCTCATCGCGAAGAGACTCCACCGCGGCGATCGAATCGCCCTCGGCCGCCCGCAGGAACTTCCGCGCAATTTTGTCTTCGCGCACCGGCCCCGGCGTAACTGCGTAAACGGCCGCCTTATGATGCCGGAAGTTGGCACGAACCTTGTTCGCCAGCAGCGGATGCTGCTGCGAAAGGTCGGTCGCCACGACGAGCACGGCCTTGGCCGTATAAACCTCTTCCACCGTCCCCAACTGGCCGGTCTTGCCGCTCAGCGAGTCCACCAAAGTCACGACGTCGCCGGAGCGATGATGATCAATATTCGCCGTGCCCAGCGTCGTACGGGCAAACTTCTGCAGCAGGTAGTTCTCTTCGTTGGTCGTCCGTGTCGAGCCGATCACCCCGAACTTCGGTCCGGCGAGAGCCTTGAACTTCTCGGCCACCAGCTTCAACGCCCGGCTCCAACTGGCTTCTTCGAGCACCCCTTCCGCATTCCGAATCAGCGGCGTCTGCAGCCGTTCGGGATGGTGGTTGAAGTCAAACGCGTAGCGACCTTTCACGCATAGAAACTCGCCGTTGATGCCGCTGCGGTCCCGGTTATTGCCGCGAACAATTTCGTTATTCCGCACGCCCAGGGTGGTTTTGCACCCGTTCGAACAATGCGTGCAGACGGTGCCGACATGCTCCATCTCCCACGGACGGGTCTTGTAGCGGTAGATGCCGGACGTCAGCGAACCGACCGGGCAGATGTCGATACAGCTACCGCATTCGTCGCACTCCAGATGGTCACCGTGCGAAGGGATGATCTCCGAGTAAACACCGCGATTGGAGACGCCCAGGGCACCCACGCCCATGCCTTCATTACAAACTCGCACGCAGCGGTAACAGAGAATGCAGCGAGGAGCATCATAGAAAACAACGGGGCTCCACTGCTTCTCCGGCACATGCTGTTTGGCTTCGGTAAACCGGCTTTCGCCGACCCCGTACTTAAACGTCATGTCCTGCAGTTCGCACTCGCCGCCCTTATCGCAGACCGGACAATCGAGCGGGTGGTTCGATAGCAAAAACTCGAGCGTCGTCTTGCGGGCTTTCACAACCGGCTCGGACTCGGTCCGCACGACCATGCCTTCGGCGACGGGCAGCGTACAGCCGGCCATCAGCTTCGGAGCCTTTTCGACTTCGACCAGACACATGCGGCAGGCCGCTTGCAGCGACATGCCTTCGTAGTAGCAAAACGCGGGGATTTCGATGCCGTTTTGCTTGGCAACTTCAATCAGGAGCGCGCCGTTTTCGGCCTGGACCGAGACCCCGTTAATGGTGACGTTGACGAGTGCCATGGTTCTCCTAGGAAATCGAGACGAGCTCGGAAGCGGCGAACGGATTCTTCGCTACATAGGCTTCAAACTCGTTTCGGTACTTCTTGACGATCGCGATGGTCGGCATTGCGGCAGCGTCCCCGAGCGGGCAGAATGTCCGGCCCCGCATGTTCTGCGCGAGGTCTCCGATCAGGTCGATGTCGCGCGCCTGCCCATGACCGTCGGTCACCCGTTGCAGCATCTTCTTCAGCCACGTCGTGCCTTCCCGGCAAGGGATGCACCAGCCGCAGCTTTCATGCTGATAAAAACGCATGATCCGCAAAGCGAGTTTGACCATGTCGGTCGTTTCGTCCATCACCATCAGGCCGCCGGAGCCGAGCATGGAGCCGGCCTTGGCGATCGAATCGTAATCCATCGGAATGTCGCACTCTTCGGCCCTCAACAACGGACTCGACGAGCCGCCCGGGATGATCGCTTTGAGCTGCCGCCCCTTCCAAACGCCGCCGCCAATTTCGTTGACAAACTTCATCATCGGGAAGCCTAGCGGCACTTCATAAACGCCGGGGCGATTGACGTGGCCGGACATGCAGACCATGCGGGTACCGCCGCTCTTGGGCACCCCAAGGTCAGAGTACGCCGTGCCGCCCATCCGCAAAATCGCGGGGACGGACGAAAACGTCTCGACGTTATTGAGCAACGTCGGCGACTGAAAGGCCCCGGAAATGGCCGGAAATGGCGGCCGAATCCGCGGCACGCCGCGCTTGCCTTCGAGCGATTCCAGCAGCGCCGATTCCTCACCGCACTCATACGCACCCGCGCCGGTGTGGGTGTAGAGGTCGAACTCAAACTCGGTGCCGCAAATGTTCTTGCCCAGAAAGCCGTTCTTGTAGGCTTCGGCGATCGCCTTATCCATGATGGCGATCAGGTAGTTGTACTCGCCGCGGATGTAGATCCAGCCCTTCTTCGCGCCCACCGCAATCGCACCGAGCAGAATGCCCTCAATCAACTGATGGGGATCGTTCTGAATCAGCAGTCGGTCTTTGCAGGTGCCGGGTTCGGACTCGTCGGCGTTGACGACAATGTACTTCGGCTTCTCGGACGCACGCGGAACAAAACTCCACTTCAGCCCGGTCGGGAAGCCCGCGCCGCCACGGCCCCGCAGGTTCGAAGCTTTCACTTCGTTGATGACGTCGTCCGGGGTCATCTCGAGCGCCTTGCGCAGCGCTTTGTAGCCGTCGTGGGCGAGATAGGTATCGATCGACGCGGAATTCTCCAGCCCGAACCGGAAGGAGATAATGCGCGTTTCTAAAGGACTCGGTTCGTTAAACAGCTTCACTTCTGCAAACCCTCCAGGATCGTATCGAGTTGATCGGTGGAGACTTCGTGATGGAAGTCGTAGTTCACCTGAATGGCCGGGGCCCACGAGCAGGCACCCATGCATTCGACCTCTTCGAGCGAGATGCGGCCATCGGCTGAAACCTGCTTGTGGCCCAGACCCAGCTTATGGCAGGCGTGGTCGTAGAGTTCAGCGCCGCCGCGGAGCATGCAAGCCACGTTCGTACAAACCTGGACGTGGAACTTGCCCATCGGCTTTTTGTGCAACATGGAATAGTAGCCGACTACTTCGTCCACCTGCATCGTACTCAGCCCCAAACGTCGGCCGAGCTCTTCCATCATTTCCTGCGTCACCGAGCCGATTTCGTCCTGGCCGAACATCAGCATCGGAATCAACGCCGCGCGCTGGCGGCCTTCCGGATAGTGCGTCACCAAATCGGCGAATTTAGCTTCCAGTTCGGGCGAAAAGGTCATCGATCACAATCTCCCAGTACGAAGTCGAGGCTGCCCATCACGGCGATGGCGTCAGCGATCTGACGCTTCTCAATCAACCGGGGCAAGCCCTGCAGGTTCCCGAAACTTGGCGTCCGCATGTGCACGCGGAGCGGCTTGGCGGTGCCGTCGCTGACGACGTAATAGCCAAGTTCGCCGCGCGGCGATTCCACCACTTGGAAGACTTCGCCTTCGGGCACCGCGATGCCTTCGGTCACGATCTTAAAGTGGTAGATCAACGCTTCCATCTGCGTCTTCATCTTTTCCCGTTCCGGCAGAACGACGCGGTGCGCGTCAGCGCGGGTCGGCCCTTCCGGCATGCCGTCCATAGCCTGCTGCACGATTTTTAAACTCTCGCGCATTTCGGCCACACGAACCGCATACCGGGCGTAGACGTCATTATCGGTCGAGGTGGGCACGGCAAAGTCGAACTTCTCATAGCTCGAATACGGGGTCATCTTGCGGGCGTCCAGCGGAATCCCCGCCGCGCGAATCACCGGACCGGTAATGCCGATATCCAGCATCTGCTCCACCGGAATCACGCCGATGCCCTTCGTGCGGCGCAGCCAAATCGGGTTGTTGTTCAGCAACGTCTCGTATTCGTCGATTTTGCTCGGGAAATCCGCCAGAAACGCGCGGACCAGCTTCTCCCAACCGCGGGGCGGATCGAGCGCCAGTCCGCCGATGCGGATATAGCTCGTCATCAACCGCTGGCCGCTGAGCATCTCAAACAACCGGAGCAGCTCTTCCCGCTCCCGGAAGGTGAGAAAGAACATCGTCATCGCGCCCATGTCGAGCGCATGGGTACCGAGCCACACCAGATGGCTGCCAATGCGGGTGAGTTCAGCCAGCAAAACGCGCATCCACTGCGCCTTCGGCGGAATCTCGAGACCGAGCAACTTCTCCACCGCCAGCGAATAGCAGAGGTTGTTGGACAGGTTGGCCAGGTAGTCGACGCGATCGGTCAGCGTGATCACTTGCTGCCAGTTCAACGCCTCACACTGTTTCTCAATTCCGGTATGGAGGTAGCCGATTTCGGGACGGGCTTTCTCGATGAACTCGCCGTCCAACTCGAGCACGACGCGCAACACTCCGTGGGTCGACGGATGTTGCGGTCCCATATTCAGAGTCATGCGCCGGGTCGTACCGGCTTCGGACTCCAGATGCACCGCGGGCGATAGAATCGTTTCGCTCATATTCCTTGAAGGGTCTCTATTGCTGCTCGCCGTAGCTGTACTTGAAGCCGTGGGTGGGGAAGTCGCGCCGCAGCGGATGGCCTTCCCAATCGTCGGGCATCATGATCCGCTTCAGGTTCGGATGGCCGGTGAAGACCACGCCGAAAAGATCAAACACCTCGCGTTCGTACCAATCGGCACCCGCATAGACGATGGTCGCCGAAGCGATCTCGGTCGCCACGGACGTCCGCAGCCGCAGGCGAAGATTCCGCGCGATCGACTGCAAGTGGTAGACGAGTTCGAATCGCGGATCCAACGGATAGCGGTCCACCGCCGTCACGGTCGACAACCGCTCAAAACCCTGGTGGTACTTCAAATAAGCCAGAGTGGCGATGATTTCGGCCGGTTCGATCGTCAGGGTGATCTCATCAAACCGGGTAGTCCCATCGACGACGGCGGCGGGATGAGCAGCCACTAGGCCGGCGATCGTCTCATTCGCAAGCAACGCTTCAGACAACATGAGTCACATCCTCTTCCTTCGGCAGGGCGATCTGTTGGATTTCCAAGCCTTCAGCGTGGTTCCAATCGAGGACCCCTTTCTTCCAGATGTAGAAGAAACCGGCGAGGACCAAAACAACGAACAGAAGCATCTCGACGAAGCCGAACATCTTCAGGTCGCGATACACAACGGCCCATGGGTAAAGGAACACCGCTTCGATATCGAAGAGAATGAAGAGCATCGCCACCAAATAGAACTTCACGCTGAAGCGTTCTTTGGCGGTGCCCGTGGGCACGATGCCGCATTCGTAAGGCGTGTCTTTGGCTTGATTGCGGAATTTCTTGCCGAGTACGTATCCGGCGACGATGATCCCCGTCGCGTTCGTAATCGCAAACATCCACGTCAGGAAAACAGGTAGATAGGATTCTGGCAGTGACGTTGGCAACATCGGTTATGGGTGGTGGGAGGAGAGACGGGAAAAGCCCCTATGTAAATTATAATGACCTTAACGAGGGCGAGTCAAAGAAGCGCTTTGGCCGACAAGCCGGAAAGACAGGAAAACCCAAACATTTATGCTTGAAATTGTTTTAAACGGCGAGCCGCGGGAGGTCCCCGAAGGCTCCACTCTGCTCGATCTTTTGGTCGCGCTGGAGATCCCGCCGACCCGCGTGGCCGTCGAACTGGACCGCTCCATCATCAAGCCGACGCGGTGGCCCGAGACCACCTTGGCCGCCGGAGCCAAGGTGGAGATCGTGCATTTTGTGGGCGGCGGCTAAAATTATTTTCGTTTCACGAGTTGGGCCATCGCCTCGGCCACCACCTCGCCACAGCGATAGTCCGGATGGTCGGTGGGCTCAAACGCCTTCACGGCAGCCACCTCGTCCACTTGTCGGAGCATCGATTTCAGCTTTCTCTCCGAAACGCCGACGGACTCCTCCCAACGGATCTCGCCTCCGTCGGCCAAGCCCTCCTGAATCTCGACAATTTCGCGAATGCCGCGAAAGGCGATCGTCACTTTCTGCCCGTCCGGATTCAGATATTCGTCGGCCGCCTCGGCCCCGAATTCGGCGGCGCGGGCGTAGGCATGTTCCCCGTCCTTAGCCTGCAGCAGGCGGGTGTTGACGTGGACTACGTTTCGCGGGTCGCCCTCCACGCGGATCTCGAGAACCTCTTCGGCCAAGTACCAGCCGTGGTCTTTTTTTAGACGCATGGTTCTATTGTCTGATATAACTGCTGCCATGTTGCTTCTTGCCGCCGCCACGATTTTGCTCCGACTGACCGATGGGACAACCGTTGAAGGTCCCGCCTCTTTTTCTGTGGGAGGCAATGGCGTAGCGAAGATTTTGTCGTTTCACAGCGCGGCCCCGGCCACGCCCGCCGAGGCGGCCCTGATCAAGGATTCGCTCGCCATTGTCCTGGCGGATAAGGATCGCGCCGGGCGAGACGCCGCGGTGGAGCAGTTGGTCGGGATCGGGCTACCTGTCCTGACGCCGCTGCTCGACCTCTACAAGGACACCGACCAGCATGAACCGCGTCCGCTGTACCGGCTCTTTGAGCGGATCATGCCCAGCGGGGCCGATGGGCATGATCGTTCGCTCGGGCTGCTGCGCTTGCAGAACGGGCAGATGCTGCGCCTCGCGACCCCGACCGGTTCGGTAAAGGTTGGTCCGCGGGAGATCCCGTGGAGCAACGTGCGGGCGATGGCCGTGCTCCAGAAGCGAATCGTGAAACGGGTTGTCGCGCATTCGATTCGGCATTCCACGCAGATTGAGTATCTCGACACCGGCCTAGAACTGGCAGCGGGTTCCCGGCTCACGGCCACCGCCAGCGGCTTCACCCGTCTGTCGTGGAAAGACGACGGTTGGGCCACCGATCCGAACGGATTGACCAAGCCCGGCAGCCCGGCCTACAAGACGAACCTGGTCGACGGGCATCCGTTCGGAGCGCTCGTCGGAAGAATGGGCGCTAAGGGCGCGACGTTCGCCGTTGGCAAGTCGTACGTCGATAAGGCACCGGGGGCGGGGCGCCTGGGGTTAGCGATCAACGACAACAAACATTGGCAGAATAACCTCGGCACCTATACCGTACAACTGACCGTATCAGCGGCATACGACTGGGGCGAAGGGCAATAATTTTCCGGCTTTCGAAACATTTCCAGCAAGCAGACGCTCTGTGTATCTAAAATGGCGAGAGTGTATCTGCAGTTTCGAGCTTCGGCAACAATTACGGTAATAGGCCTGACCCTATGGATGACGGCTTGTGGGCAAAAAGCCCCCGAGGTGGCCAAGAAAGAGGAGAAACCGGCGGGCTTCGCCGTCCCGGCCAACCCCTACGCCGACGATGCCGCCCGGTTCCTGGCAGGAATGCCGGGTCGGGCAGAAAGCCCGCTGAAAAAGCGAGAGGACGAAAAGCAATGGAAGGCGCATGCCGCCGGCTTTGATGCTGCGTTCGCGCGGTGGGCCACGGTGAGGCAGCCGCCGATCTCGGCGTTTCAGGCCAGCGAATTGTCCGGCGCGGAGATCGAATCGGCAACCGCGTTCTACCCGTTTGGCGGGCCGGACGTGGTTCACCTCTTGACCTTTTACCCCAAGAACCCGTTGTATATCATGGTCGGCTTGGAGCCGCCCGGCACCCTGCCCACCGAAAAGCGGCTGAGTTCGGCGGCGCTCGAAGCCCAATTGCCGGAGGTCCGGCGGACGCTGTTCGACGTCCTGGGCAAGAGCTTCTTCATCACGAAGGAGATGGACAAGCAGTTGCGCGGCCAGGTCACCGATGGTTTATTGCCGATCATGCTCGTGCAACTCGTCCGCTCCGGCGCGAAGATTGTAGGGACGGCACCGATCATGCTCGACCCGAAGGGTACCGTGGTGGCGCGGGATGAGTCGCTGAAGGATCAGGTGAACCGCGGCGTGGCGATCGATTATGTTATGAAGGCGCAAACCAAGCCGCAGCGGATCTACTTTTTCTCGATCAACCTGGGCGATTCCAGGTTCGCCATCAATGAAAGCTTCAAGGCATTTCTGGCCCAGCAAACGGGCATCGTCAGCATGTTCAAATCGACCTCCTACATGCCGCATCGGGCGGACTTCTCGGCGATCCGGGAGCAAGTATTGCAGCGCAGTACGGCCGTCGTACAGGACGATTCAGGAATTCCGTACAAGTACTATGACGCCGCCAAATGGAACCGCCAAGTCTATGGCCAGTATTCCAAGCCCTACGGTTCGTTCCGCAATCTGGTGCAGCCCGATTTGCAGAAGGCGTTCGCGGATAAGGCTTCGGTCAAGCCGCTCGCGTTCAACATTGGATACGGTTTCAATCGGATTCCATCCAACCTGCTCGTCGCCCGCAAGAAACCCTAAACGTATGGCTCGGATGCGCCTGCGGGCTGAGAACAACCGCTTGAAGATCGAGCACTCCATCATCGACGGGGTGCGAGGGATGCTCGAGCGGTTATTGCGGGAGTACCCGGACGACGTGATCCGCTCCGTCGTGCCGGGCCGGATTTCGAAGGTCCGGGATGCACGCGGGACCCTGAAAGTGCACATTACGGTGCCTGTCACGAATGGATGGAAGGCGATTGCGCTGAGCGCGGGCGCGCGGCAGGAACTCTTCATCAGCACGACCCTTTCGCAGGAGGAGTTGCTGGCCGCCCTGCTGCGTGCCGCGGCGGGATGAGGGTGTTATGAGACAGCGCTGGTTGCTCATGGCGCTGGTCCTGATCGGCTCCCTGCGGATCGCCGCAACCTGGCAGCACTTGAATGCGACTTACGACGAGCCGTTTCACGTCGCTTGCGGGGTGCAGTGGTGGGCAGAGAAGGAGTATACGCGCGAACGGCAGCACCCTCCGTTGGCTCGGATCCTAATCGGTCTGGGGCCGTATCTGGCGGGCGTTCGACCGGGAGGCCACGGCGATTCGGTCGCCGAAGGGAACTTTCTGCTGCACGAACGGGCGCATTATTGGCGGCATTTTACATTGGCGGGTACGCTGCCCTTCTTCTGGCTGGGCTGTGCGGCGATTTGGCTGCTGGGCAGAAGGCTGTACGGGCCGAACGCGGGAGTCGCGGCGGTCGGGGTTTTCAGCCTGCTGCCCCCGGTGCTGGGCCACGCGGGCTTGGCGACCACCGACCTGGCTGCCATGGCGACCTTCGCCTGGGCGGTGGAACGGGCCCAGGCGTGGATGTCCTCGCCGACGCGGATGGGGGTGGTCTGGACCGGCCTCGCGTTCGGGCTGGCGATGGCGACCAAGTTCAGCAATCTGCTGTTCGTGGCGCTGGCGGTGGGGCTGCTGGTGGTGGTCTATCGTCGTGGCTGGCCGCTGCTGTTGAGTGTCGTATTCGGCCTGGTGGTCCTGTCGAGCACGTACCGATTCGCCAAGGAGTTCCCGAGCGGCGAGCCGCCGACGAAGTCGAGTGGGATCGTGGCCCGGGTTGTGGGTCTGCGGGCGTTCCTTTGGCCAGCGGAGCAGGGCATCGACGAGATCCGAAAGCACAACCGCGATGGCCACTTCAGCCTCCTAATGGGGCACGTCCACGTTGGCGGCGATTGGCGGTTCTTCCCGGTGGCGCTGGCGGTGAAAACCCCGCTGGCGGCCCTGGCGTTGTTTTTGCTGGCGTGGCGGCGGGCGGCGTGGCTGCCCGTGGCGATGGTTCTGTTGCTGTTGGCGGCACTGCTGCCGGTGAATATCAATCTGGGAATTCGCCACGCGCTGCATCTCTACGTGCCGCTTTCGCTGGCGGCCGGGTGGGCGATCGTGCATGGCAGCCGCTGGCTCACGATGCCGCTCTCGGCCTGGCTCGTGGTGGCTTCAGCGTTGGCCCATCCCGATTACATCGCCTCGTTCAATGAAGCGGCGCGGCCGGAGCCGAGCTGGTTTTTGGCCGAGAGCGATCTGGACTGGGGCCAGGATTTGGCTTCGCTCGTTCGCATCATGGATCGACGGGGAATCGCAACATGCCGACTGACCTATTTCGGAACGGCGGAGGTGAATCAGCTTTATCCCGGGCGCTTTCGGGACGTGCCGCGGTGGGAAGAAACGAGCCAGGGCTGCGTGGCGGTCAGCGTGCGGATTCTGGCTTTAACTTCTCGCTACGCCGTGCAGCAAGGCGAAGGCGAAGGCGACCCGTGGCATTGGATCCGGCAGGTGCCGGAACTGGAACGCGCCGGGAAGTCGATTGTCGTCTACGACGTTTCCTAAGCCGGGCCGAAGAGGCGAATAATCGGCCGGCGGCGGCGATCGAGAAAGACACGGCTGGGGCGTTCGCGTAAGGCCGCATCAGCGGCGGTGCGGACTCCGGTGAAGTACGGCGGGCCGTCGGCCCATTCGAGTAAACAGGCTTGGGGATCGGCGGCCCGAGCGGCAGCCCGGGCCTGCTGCTCGGGAGGAAGTTCGGCGCGCCACCACTCGTCGGCCGCCATCTGCACCCGATAGCGGCCACGGCCGAGCGCGGTCAGGTTGTCGGTGAAACCCCAGTCGAGAGCGAAGACGCCGCCGGGACAAGCGCCGGGTCGGGCCAGATCGACGGCCACTTGCGTCGTCACGTCGGTCCATTCCCGGCGCGGTCCCTGGGCGGCGGCCTGAAAATAAGGGACCCAGGCCGTGAGCTGGGAATAGGCGAGGAAGGCGCCGGCGATGGCGACGGCCCAACGGGGCTGCAGCAGCGCGGCCAGCGTCGAGCAGGCAGCGGCCGCCAGCAGCGGCCACACCAGCAGGTGATGGTGGATCGAGCCACCCGCGCCGCCGGTCAGCATCATCCCGCCGAGCGCGAAGGCAGTGGCGACCCAGAAGAAAGCCGGCAGGCGGCGGCGCACGGCCAAACCGGCCACGGCCAGCAGCGCCACACTCCCCACGATGCCGTAGAGCGCGGGTGGAGGGTCAACCGGAAACAGCAGCCCCAGCATGGCCGAGCCGTCGAGGGAGTGGCGCGCCGCCAGCACTTTGGGCCAGAGTTCGGCCGGGGCGAGTTCGGTGCGCAGGTCACCCATCGCGCGAGGAGGAACCATCCAGCGGAAGTAGAGGTAGGGCCCTGCTCCAAGCAGGAACCCAACCAAGACACGCCAATGGAAAAAGGCACGTAGGCGGGCCGGGTAGAAGATCGCCGCCGAGGCAACCACGGCGGCCAGCACCCAGATGGCGACGGCTTTGTCCCAAACCATCAGACCCGCCAGCAGCCCGGCCCAGAGGAGCGAGTTCCGGCTGACGGCGTAGAGCAGCAGCGTACTGAGCAGCAGTTGCAGGCCCACCGGCCCCCAATCCATCACGATCGGCAAGACGAAAAGAGGATGGGCGATGAAGAGGATCGCCGTGAGGGCAACGGCCGAAACGGAGCCGAACCCGAGCCAGAAGCGCAGCGATAGACCCGCGATGGCGACGAGGGCAAAGAGCAGCGGCAGGCGAACGGCGAAGGGGCTGAGCGGGACGAGCGTAAGGTAGGGAAGGTAGAGCGCCGATTTGAGCGTGCCTACGTAGGCCATGATCATGAGCGCGATCTTGCCCTGAAGGATCGAGAAAGCGCACCCGGCCGGATCGTCAATCGCTTTGAGGAAGAGCGCTTCATCCTGGTGGAGGCCGCACCAACCGGCGACGACCCAGCCGAGAACGAACAGGCCTAGCAAACTGGCCGCGCCAACAAATCGCATAGTCCAGGATAGCGCTCGGGATAGCAACGGCGGTTGGTACACTGGGGATAGTATTTTCGTCTGAGGTAGCGTTTGGTTCTTCGATTCCTTTTCCCGGTCCTTCTCTTCATTCCTACACTTTCCGCTCAAGATATCTTGCAGCGTTACTTCGAAGCGAACGGACGGCAAGCAGACCAGACGCGCGATTTGCAGATGGATATGGACTTCGATGCTCGTCTGCCGAAGCTGGGCAAAGTTGGCCATTTGACCGGCGTTCGCTACGTGGCGAAGAACGGACACGTGGCGTTTGCCGTGAAGTCCATCACGGGCGACGATACGGTGAAGAAACACGTGATCGCCCGGTACATGGCCGGGGAGCAAGAGAACAGCACGAAGCCGGTCGACTCGGGTATCAACGATCAGAACTACAAGTTCAAATTTAAACGGATGGCAGAACAGGAAGGGCGTCGGGTGTATATCTACGAAGTTGCCCCGCGGAAAAAGCGGGTGGGACTGTTCAAGGGAGAGCTTTGGATCGACGAGGAGCTAGCCCTGCCGATCCGGGAGGCTGGGGAGTTTTCGAAATCTCCGTCGCCAGTCTTCCTGAAAAAGGTGTCGTTCACGAGGTACTACTCCGTCCATAAGGGAGTGGCGCTACCGGCGCGCGTCGAGTCGGTGATTGAGACCAGAATCGCGGGCAAAGCGGAACTCCTGATTAACTACTCGAACTTCCAGCCGGGCGGCGATCCACCCGCTGCTGAAGTGGCTGTAGCGACCATCCACTGACCGGTTCCAACTGTTTACTGAACGACAGTTGTTATTCGGGTGCCGATTGCCGTACCGTAGAAGATAGGTTCTATGCGCACGCTTTTTCTAAATCCTCCTTCTTTTGAAGGGTTTGACGGTGGCGCCAGCTCGCGCTGGCCCGCTACGCGTGAGATCGAGTCATACTGGTACCCAGTTTGGCTCTGCTATCCCGCCGGCATGTTGCCCGACAGCAAGGTGGTGGACGCCCCTCCACATGGCATCTCGATTGAACAAACGGTCGAGATGGCCAAAGAGTTCGAGCTGTTGGTTTTGTTCACCTCGACGCCTGGCTTCCACGTGGACGTGCAGATGGCCGAGATGATGAAGGACCTCAACCCCAAGTTGAAGGTCGCCTTCGTCGGGCCACCGGTTACCGTTGAGCCCGAAAAATCTTTGCGGATTGCTCCGGCGATCGACTTCATTGTCCGGAAAGAGTTTGACCACGCGATTGTGGCCTATGCGACGGGCACTCCGCTGGAGGAGATTCCGTCGGTTTCGTTTCGACGGCCCGATGGGTCGTTCATGCACAACCCCGACGGGGCGGTGATCGAGAATCTCGACGCGTTGCCGTGGGCCTCCAAAGTCTACAAGCGCGATTTGGATTTCCGCCGGTATAACGTGCCGTTTCTGCACAACCCGTACGTGGCGTTGTATACCTCGCGCGGATGTCCGGCGCAGTGCACGTTCTGTTTGTGGCCGCAGACGCATTCGGGTCACCGGTGGCGCTTGCGTTCGGTGGACGACGTCGTCAATGAAGTACGTTGGGTGAAGGATAACTTCCCCGGGTTGAAGGAAGTTTTCTTCGACGATGACACCTTCAATTACCAGAAAGCCCGGACGATCGCCCTTTGCAACGAGTTGGGCAAGGTGGGGATCACGTGGTCCTGCACGTCCCGCGTCACGACCGACTTCGATACGTTGAAGGCGATGAAAGACGCCGGCGGCCGGTTGATGATTGTTGGCTACGAATCGGGCGATCAGCAGATCCTGAAGAACATCAAGAAAGGCGCGACGATCGATATGGCGCGCCGGTTCACCGCCAACGCGCACAAACTGGGCTTGACGATCCACGCCGACTTCATCGTTGGCCTGCCCGGGGAAACCCGGGATTCGATCCGGAATACGATCAACTTCGCCAAAGAGTTGGACTGCGAGACCATTCAGGTTTCGCTGGCTCACCCGTATCCGGGGACCGAGTTCTTCGACTACGTGAAGAAGAACAACCTGATCACGCTGGACGCGATGACCGACGAGAAGGGTCACCAGTTGCCGAACATCATCTATCCCGGCCTGGACCGCGGCGAGTTGGTGGAATCGGTGGAACGGTTCTACAGCGAATACTACTTCCGGCCGAAAGCGGCTTGGCGGATCGTGCGGAAGTCGATTTTCGACTCGACCGAACGCAAGCGGCTCTACAAAGAAGCCCGGGAATATATGGCGCTGCGGAGCAAGCGGAAGCAGTTCGTCAAGGAACAAAAAGAAGCCTCGCTCGCCGGTGTCAAGTAATCGGCTAGTCCGGAAGACGCGCCTGTTCGCCGCCATCGTCGTCGTGACGAATGTGCTGGGGAACTTCGCGCTCAGTTGGGGCATGAAACATGGGGCTGCGCTCGATGGCAGCCCCCTTTCTTTTGTGCTAGTCGTGTTCAACCCTTGGGTGCTCGTCGGGATAGGCCTGCTGGCGGGTTGGGTGCTGTCGCGGATGGCCCTCTTGAGTTGGGCGGATTTGAGCTACGTGATTCCGGTGACCTCCGTCGGCTTCGTTTTGAATGCCATCATGGGGGCGGTGTTTCTGGACGAAAAGATCAGCGCGCTGCGGTGGGCGGGAACCGTCTGCATCGTGGGTGGTACGGTGCTCGTGGGCCTGACGGCACCAAAGTCGGAACCATGAACGCCTGGATGTACGTTGCGATCATCGTGGTTTCGACCGTGGCCAGCGACCTGCTGCAGAGCTGGGAGATGAAGCGGCAGGGGGAGATGACCAATTTCGGGATTGGCCACCTTTTGAAGACCCTGCTGTCGAAGCTGCCGCTGATCGCGTCGGTCGTCTTTCTGGCGATCTCGTTTTACGCCTTTCTGGCGCTGTTGCAGGTGGCCGATCTGAGCTTCGCGGTGCCGGCGACGGCGCTGAGTTTGGTGGCGGAAACGATTCTGGCGCGCTTGCTGCTGAAGGAGAAGGTAACCGCCGCGCGCTGGGCCGGCACGGCGCTGGTCACGTGCGGCGTCTACCTATTGGCCCTGTAATGGAATACGTCCTGTGGGTTCCGCTGGCCTATCAACTGATCGCCTTGCTCGCCAGCATCAAGCGCCTTTTTCAGACCGATCCGGCGCCGACGGCGTTTCCGCCGATTTCGATTCTGAAGCCGGTATACGGCACTGATCCGGGGTTTTACGCGGCGATCCGGTCCCATGCGACGCAGGACTACCCGCACTTTGAGATTCTGTTTTCGGTGGCGAGTCCGGACGATCCGGCGATCCCGGAGATTCGTCGGCTGATCGCCGAGTTTCCGGAGCGGCGGATTCGGCTGCTGGAACGGGAGACGGTGACGCCGAATCGGAAGGTGGGTGCCTTGATCGATCTGGCGAAGGCGGCGCAGTTCGACGTGCTGCTCGTCAACGACGGCGACATTCTGGCCCCGCCGCGGTATCTGCGGACGATTATGGGCGGGTTGGAGCAACCGGGCGTGGGGTTGGTGACGGCATTGTATCGCGGGCGGGCGGAGCATGTGGCGGGGATGATGGAAGCGTTGGGGGTGGCCACCGATTTTGCACCGAGTGCGTTGGTGGCGCCGCTCGTGGGAGTGGCCGAGTTTGCGATGGGGTCGACGCTGCTATTGCGGCGGGCGGATTTGGAAGCGCTGGGCGGATTCGAGATTTTGGCGGATAAGATTGCGGACGACTACCAGTTGGGGCTGGAGGTGAGCAAGTTGGGCAAGCGGATCCACTTGAGCACGGCCGTAGTGGAGACGAGTTTAGGGGCGAAAACCTGGGGGGCGGCGCATCAGCACCAGTTGCGTTGGGCGCGGACGATTCGAGTTTCGCGGGGCGGGGTGATTGGGTATTTAGGCATGCCGGTAACGTTTGCGACGGTGTGGGCGTTGATCGCGCTGGCGACGGGAAATTGGGGGATGGCGTTTTTGTTGATCGCGCTGCGGATCAACGTGGCGGTGGTGGCTGGGCTGGTGGGGTTGGAAGATAAGAACGTGCTGTGGCTGATGGGGCTCGTTCCGTTCCGGGATTTGTGGGGGGCGGCGATTTGGGTGAACGGGCTGTGGGGGGACACGGTGGAGTGGGGTGGGCGGACGTTACGACTGCGCGAGGATGGCCGGATCGAAGAGTGAAAAAAATGTCGGCTGGTGGTCTCTAAAGCCCCTCTGTTGTGCTATTCTGGGAAACGTTACGACGTTGTGCGCTCGTAGCTCAGCTGGATAGAGCGTTTGGCTACGAACCAAAAGGCCGGAGGTTCGAATCCTTCCGGGCGCACCACTTAAACCTTCCGCAATCAATGGATTACGGATTTCTCGACGGGACCGGGATTGACCGCTGGAACGTCACTGTTCCGGGAATCGTACCGACCCCGCGCTTCCGCCGCTTTTGCCATCGCATCCAACACCTGATCGACTTGCGGGTGTACGTATCGACGAGTCGTCGCAAAATCAGCATGACCGGCCAGTTTCGCTAAAACGTAGGGGTCCATCACCCTCGCCCAGTTCGTTAGGCAGGTATGGCGGAACGTGTAGAGCGGGAAGTGATCCATCTCAGCCAGTGCGCACGCCTTTGCATGCTGCTTTCGCACCGTCGAAGAATCGATATGGCCTGCCTTCGTAGCCGCTGGAAACACCCACTCGGCACCGTCCGCCGCGCCCGCCCTGCGCATCTCGACGACCGCGCTCGCCCTCTCCGGTAGCGGGACGACCCTCCGCGCGTTGGCCGTCTTTCCATGGGCGACGCGGATGGCCCCGTCGTGGATCTCGTCCCATCGGAGCCGGAAGCATTCCTCTGGCCGGAGCGCACATTCCAGCAGCATGGTGGAGACGTCCCGCAACAGATAGGGATCAGCCGGAGCCGTGGGGGCCTCGCCCCTTTTCGTTGCCCGGATTCCCTTCAGCGCTCGCTCGTAATCCCTGAGAAGCTCTTCGCCGACGGCCGTCGCGCCCTCGAAATAGGCCCTCTCCTCCTCGACGCTTAGAACGCGGTCGCGCTTGTTCTCGCCTGGCACCATCCTGACGGTCGCCAGCGACTTTTCCACGATCTCCCACTCCGTTGCCAGCTTGAACATGCGCCTGAGTACCTGGAGCCGTCGGTTTATCGTCGATACCTCATACCCGCTGTCCGTCCATTTGGAGATCGCCGCGGTGATCGCGTCTTGGCGGATCGAGTCAATGCGAGCGTTCGCCATCTCGCCGACCTCCAGTAAGGCCCGGAGCCCGGATTGATAGTACGCCAAGTTCCCCGGCTGCCCCGCGAACTGGACTCGAATGAACTCGCCGAACCTGCCATCTGCGAATTCTTTCAACGTGGGGGCCTTCTTCGCCTCCCTGATCCCGACCTCGCCCATGGCCAATTTCGCACGGTGTACCTGCTCCATCTGCTCAGCGACGCGCCGATTACCCTGCTTTGTGCTCTTGCTGATCTCTTTGCCGTGCCACTCGAAGCGGTACCACCAATGCTTACTATCCTTCCGCTTGAAGATTCCCATCGTTCCCCGCTCCTTCAGCATTACCCGCCGCCAGCGTCTCCGCCAGCTTCTCTACCGCCGCCCGGACGTTCGCCGGAATCTCTTGGACGTAGACCTCCGCCGTGATCTCCGGACGCGAATGCCGAAGGTGAGCCTGGATGTCCTTGATGTCCCCGCAGCCCATCATGAGGGTAGCGCAAGTCCGCCGAAGCGCGTGGATCGTGACGCCCTCAATGCCCAACGCCTTCGCGGCCTCTTGGAGCACTCGCTTCCGCCAGTTATTCGCCTCGACCGGACGGCCCGACGATGTCGCGAAGAGCAGCGCCTTTGGGCTCGGATCCGCGAGCCGTCCGACGTAATCCGCGAGTGTCTCCGCCAGGGAAGGCGGAAGCCAGACGGAAGCCTTCGAACTCGCCGTCTTCGGCTTGTAGAAGTTGCCCTTCTCGTCTACCGTCTCATCGACCCGGAGCCGGTCCGCCCCGACGTCGTCCCGCCGGAGAGCGAAGAGTTCCCTGGCCCGGAGCCCGAGCACGAGATAGGTCCGGAGAATCACCGCGTCCCGTCCCTCGACCGCCGCCAGCAGTAGCCGGACCTCATCAATCGTCAACGCCCGCCGCGTCACTTCGCGCGTCTCCGGGATCTTCAGCCGCCTGGCTGGGTTCAACGCGATGAAACCCTGATCCGTCGCTTCGTCGAAGAGCGCCCTCGACCATGTCACGAACTTCCGAACTACCGAATTGCTCGCCGTCTTCGCCAAGCCGTTCAAGTGCTTCTGAAGGTCGAAGCGGTTCACGTCCGCCAGCGGTAGCGCCGCGAATGGCGTGACGACGTAGCGGCGGATGGTGTATTCCGTTCTGTCGGCGTGGGTCGTCTTCCAGAGATCCTTCCGGATCGGAATGAAGCGCTCTCGGAAGAACCATTCCAACGTGACCGCGCCCGACGGCTTGGCGATGATCCCGTTGACCTCGCGGTCGATGATTACTCGAAGTGCGTCCTGGGCCTCGCCCTTTCGCATCTTCGACTTGAGACCAAGAATGGAGGCCCGATGAACCCGCCGCTCTCGCCCGTCCTCGCCGAACTCGTAGGTGTAGTAGTGGCCCTTCCACTTCTTGACCTTCAGCCCGGTCTCTTCCACCCAGCCGGTCTGATGACGGCTCCGCTTCGCCGTCCGGCCTTTCGTCGCGAGTAGCGCTCGCCCAGCTTCTGATAGCTGAATCACTTCGCCGCCTCCCGTTCAAGGTTCAGGATGAACTCCTCGACTTTCGACTTCCGAAAGCGAAGCGCTCCACCGATCTTGATCGACGGCAGCCGCGGCGTCGCCTTGGTCGCGTGAGCATAGACCCAGCCTTTGCTCATTCCGAGCGCCGCCGCCACCTGCTCAGCCGTCACCAACGGGTCATCACCGAGCATTGAAAGCCATCCCGACCAAGTCAAGGTCTTCCCGATCCTCAGGCAAAAGCACCGAAGCCTCTGACACCATGGCCGGCAGCGCCGGGACGAATGACTGAAGCTCGTCGTCAGTGGCGATAGCCTTGAACTTCGCCATCAGGAAATCGCAGTATTCGACCTGAGCAGAGCGAGCGCTCTCCTGTTCGGTCTCCGGCGTGGTCATCATCGTTGAAAGCATTTCGTCAGTCTCCGTGGGAAGCTTTAAGCCGCGCGACCGATTAGCTTGTGGATTGATTCCACGCCCCACTCGGTGCCGCGCCGCGTTCTGAAGCCAGAACGGTTGAGTTCTTCCGCAACTCGACGGAGCGGAAGCCCGAGGTCTCGAAGTTGGTTCATGCGACGAAGCATCTCTTGCTCGCGAACGTCCTCGACCAGGTGAACGCCGTCGCCAGCGACCCCGAAGCCGAATGGCAAGGTGCCGACACGCTGCCCCGCCGCCTTCTTGTGCGCCATGGCATCCCGCGTCCTCTCGCCGATGGCCTCGCGTTCCCACTGGGAAACGGCTGTCATGACGTTCAGAACGAGCCGCCCCGCAGCGCTCTGCGTGTCCAGCGACTCAGCAATGGACACAAGAGCAACCGCGCGGCGGTTGAAGGATTCGAGCAGGTCCGCAAGGTCTTTGACGCTCCGCGTCAGCCGATCAAGCTTGGCGACGATGACGGTCTTGACCTCGCCTGCGGCGACCATCGCGAGCAGCCGCTGAAGTCCGGGCCGGTCCAGGCTCTTCGCGCTCTCGCCAGCATCGACAATCATCTCGGCAAGCTCGACGCCTTGAACGACGGCCATGGCCTTGATCTTTTCGGTCTGAGCCTCAAGGCTTACGCCTCGATCCGCTTGCTTATCCGTCGATACTCGGCAGTAACCAACTGTCCTCATGGCTCAACTGTATTCCTTCCTTATTGAACACTCAATTCGGAAAAGGTCATCGAAGCCTTAGGGATTTCCCGAGTTCGGTGGAGGAACGTCGCCGCTATGAACTAACGGAACCGTTTCGCCTCTGAATTAGGAAAGTTCCGACCGCTATGGCCGTTGGTCACCAGCCCGGACGATTCACAAGGGTTCTTTAGAGTCTGACCGCGATCCCCTCATTGTGAGCTTCCATCACTTGATGTCCGGGAGCCTAGTTCGCCTCATTGTAACTACCACAAGACACCATGCCCGCCAAGTCTTTCGTTAGGCGAAAGCAGAACGTGGTCTGCCTTTTCGTTCCCGAAACGTCCTCATACGTTATCTCTCCAAAAAAGAACAACGTCGCCCGGCCAGAACGAAGCGCGGTCACTTGATCCTCGTTCGTGGGATTACCAAACGGAGGTGTATATGTGCTGACGGTCATTCTCGGAAACAGCACAGTCACAGAAGAGTCGGAGATCGGCCCGTACACAGGCTTTACCGAAAGGCCACTCTCTCCGATATATGCACCGGCCCGAAGTGAATATTTCCTCGCAATCGAGCGCCCTAGATTCTCGACATTCACGCCTAATCTTGAAGCACAGCCAGCATAGAAGAAGACCGGCTTGGTTCCGTCCGAGCACTCGGGTAGAGTGACCGAGGTCACGCCTACCCATGCACGTTGATCTAGGCGTGAGGCTTCGATTGATGCGCGGAGAGAGATTCTACTCTGCTCCTCGGCGGATCGTAACGCCTTCCGATTCTCCTCTAATACAGCCCGAAGGCTACTTTCATTTTGGTCGATCATCCGCTCCGTCGCCGTCTTCGCGTTATTGATTCCGGTCACAATGGCATTTGTTACTTGAGCCACCTGAGCATCCTGATCTTTAACTTGCTTCACGAAAAAAAATACGTTTACGGCCGTCAGAACGACGATAACCACGGTGAGCCCCACGTTTATTTTGTTCGGAAGGCTAACCTGACTCCATCGTTGGCCGATCCCCATTTTGCGTGAACTTTTGATTGCTTTATCTGCCATCGGATCGTCCCGCTCGACATTTGCGTTCTCAGGCGTTGTCATGACACACAAGAATAGCGTCATCTCTACCGCGACGTGTTTCCTCCACTGCTGTAGTAGTGGGCCATTCGGCCTAGGACAAACCGCTTTTCAGCTTCTCCCGTACCCGCGCCCGCGCATCCGCGACGGCCTCCCGCTTATCCCTGCCGGAGACGCCGAAGAACTCCCGCTTCGGGACGCCCCTCCCGGCGTTGTGCTTGGCCGCCAGCGCTCCCTGCTCGCCGTAGATCCCGAGGCTCACGCCGTCGCCTGTCGGCTTAACCTGGATTGCCTGGAGCATATGGGGAGCCTTCGCCCCTCGCAGATCGACGCCGGTCCGCCCCAGGTACTGCTTAAATTGGCGGTAGCCGCCTGGAAAGCAGATCGTCAAGCCGGAGCGAGACACGTAGGGCGCTCCGCCCTTAACCGCCTTCCCCGCGCCCAGCTTCTTCGCGTAGCGATTGACCGCTGCCTTCGTCTTCCCCTCGCCCGCCTTCGCCGCCGAGCGCCTGGATAGCCGACCAGTCGGCGACCAATAGAACGGCCCGGTGGAGTACTCGGCGAACGCCGAGCCGTTGACGTCCCGACCGCTCTCCGTCCGCCGGAGGATCCTCGCCTTCTGGCGCTCGCCGATATAAACCTTATCCGCCGCCGTCAGCTTCGCCTTCTCCTGGAGCCGGAGTATGAACTCAGAACCCGACCCCTTGATGGTGATCCCCATGCTTACCTTCCCCCCTGAGTTTGCCCGCCCTGCTTTCGTCTCGCCTTTGCCCTGCGAGACGCCCGCGCTAAGCGAGCGTCCCCCTGCCTCGACCTCCGCCACCTGGAGCCGACCATACGGCGACGGGTGAACGCCACCCGCCCCCGGTCGTCGTCGAACTCCCTCACCGGCCACCAAGACGCTTCAGCGCCGCGTTAATCGCCGAGACCGCCTCAGCCTTCGTGGCCGCGCTCATGCCGTGCTTGATCTGGTCCATGTCGAACTCTTTCGGTGGAGCCGGAGCCGTTCCGCCCTTGCTCGTCGGCAGCCAGTGCCGTTTCACCGCCAGCGTCCGGCGGAAGATGTCGTCCGCCGTCGAATATCCGTCTTTCGACATCAGCTTCCCGTCCTCGCTCATCACGAGTTCGTCGCGAAAGAAGCGGAAGGCATCGTCCGCCACCGGACCCGTCACTCCTCGCCGCGTAAGCTCATGCTTGATGAGGCTCTGCCGCTCTTTCTCCGTCGCCTCCGCCGCCTTCGACGCGGTGCGCTCCCGCTCCGCCTTCAGCGACTTGCCAAGCGCCTCGACCTTCGCCTGCATCGCCGCGAGATCGTTCCCGCCGCCAGCCGCGCCAGCGTCATCGTCCATCAGTGGACCGTTCATCCAAAACTTCAGCATTCCTCTACCCTCAAAAAATTGATTTCGCCAACGCCCCCCGGTTGTTCAGTCCGGGCACCGTACCGCTTCGCCGTCTCCCTGGATACAAAGCCCCCAGGCGGGCATGATCTTCCCCCTCGGATTCCGCCGAGCCGGGTTGCGCCTGTTGCTCGCCCTGGCGCGTCGCCGAAGATCGCCCCACGCCCCGCCAGCGCGCGAAACCGGACGCCGCTAGCTCGGTCGGCGGCCAACGACCGGCGGAGTATCGGAAACCCTGCGGGTCGGTTCGTCCTGAGCGTTCCGCCCCCAGGTTTTTCGCCAGCGTCTCTCAAGCAGCCAAGCATTCGCCTGCCAACTCGTCTTTCCCGCCTCTCGGATCGCCACAACAAGCGAAACCTCCGCAGACGCCAAGCTCTTTTTAACTTTGTCCCGGAACTCCCAATATTGTTCGTTCTTCGCGCCGCCTTCTTCGGCCTGCGCCATCCATCGGTAGAAGGTTGTTTTGCCGATTCCCGCCATTGAACACGCCGCGTCGATCATCGACCCCGCCCGTATCGCGTTGACGATAGTTTTCTCCACCTCCGGCGTCAACGCCGAAGGCCTTCCTCGCTTTTTCATCTATGCTGCCTCCTCGTCCCGCCGCCGCCTCGCTGGCGACCATTCTGGGATGTTCTCTTTGCTCTTCGCCGCGTCCCCTTTCGGAGGATTGTCGCGCCAGAGCCTCCGCCGTAGCCAATTGTCTGGCCTCGGAATGAATCGCCCCTGCTCGCGCTCCCAGTCCGCCGAGATAAGCCATCGCCCGAGTCCGGCCATGATCTCTGGGACCACCGCCGGAGTGATCTCGCCGACATCCGCCAGCGAGATCCACTCTCGGCACGCCGCGTCCGTGTTGGCTTGGTTCGGATACGCCGCGATGAACGACTCGTACCCGCCCAGCAGATCGCCCGATTCGCTTCCCGCTTCCCGCCGAAAGAGCCCGTCCGTTGCCGGAAAGGCGATCACGTCGCCAGGTTCTGTCTCTTCTCTCTTATCTCTTCTACTCTTAGTAACTCGCGTAACGTCTCCACCCGTTACGGTCGTTACGTAACCGTTACGCTCGTTCGCTTGCCTTTCCCGCATCTTCCGCATTCGCCCAGCGTCCGGCGTCTCGCCCTGGAACTTGCTCCAGTTCCGAGGCCGGTCAATCCCTTCGGAGCGCTCCAGCAGTCGTCTGGAGCGAAGCGCCGCGACGATCTCCCGCGCCCGTTCGATATCCCATCCGTCGCCGCTCTCCAGCCGGAGGACGGACGCCAGCTTTTCGAGTTCTCCCTCATCGTCCAAATCGCCCAACACTCCGCCGCGTCGGCAAGTGACCGCAAGCACTCGCACCCACCAGCCGACGAGATCCGGCGGAGTCTTGAGCAGCGCCGGATCGTCGAGCAGTGAGTGGTGCATCTTCCACCAATCGAGTCCCAAACTTACGCCGCCTTCCGCGCCGCCCGCTTCGGCCCCGATTTCTGGCTGGCCGTGGCGAAGTCGATCACCAAATCGAGCCGCGTCAATACCCCGATCAATTCCCGCCCAGCCTCCGCCGTCTCCCGGAGGTCCTTCGCTAACTCGCTCAGTTCATAACGTTCAGATTCAAGCATGATTATTCCCCTATTCCCATTCGTTCATCGCGCACGTCCGCGCGTCCGCAACGCCGAGCCGAACCTCGCCGCCGCTATCCTGTTTCGCCCGTCCTCCACCCTCGAAGACGGCCGTCTACGCCTTGCCGAGCCTTGCCCGCGATCCCTTTGCTCTCGGCTCGATCCCCGCCGCCCTCAATTCGGCGACGAGCGAATCGACGAGGCCCCACTCCCGTGGTCGACCCGTCGCCGGGATCATGTCCACCAGCCGACGGCTCCCTTTGTCATCGCCGACCGGAGCGTCTAGCGACGTGGTTGAGTGCCCGACCTGGAGCAGGGCACGCACCTTCTTAGGCCTCATCCCAGCCCGCTCCGTGGTTGAGTGCCCGACCTGGAGCAGGGCACGCACCTTCTTAGGCCTCATCCCAGCCCGCTCCGCCAGTTCGTATACATCCGGATCGCGGTCGAGTTCCCGGTGCAGTGCGAGTTGCGCCTTCGCCATCTTCCGCAACGACTCCGAGACATGTTGAGGTAGCCGGACGGTCCGCGTTAGCTCTCCAATTGACAAATTTATCGCCCGCATGATCCTAATGCCCGCGAAGGCGGAGAACCGGCAACCCATTTTCGGTTTGAACTTGCCAACCGCGTCCATCAGCGCCAGATTACCCGCCGACACGAGGTCTAGCAGTTCCACGCCCCGATTAGCGAAGCGTTTGGCGATGAACACGACGAGCCGGAGATTCGTCTCGATCATCCGCTGCCTCGCCGCCGCCCCCTCAGGCCCTCCCGCCGCGATCAGTTGAGCGAGTTCTACCTCTCTCTCGGCGGTCAGCCGTGGAAACTTCCCCAGGTCGCCCAGGTAGGCCCGGATAGAATCAACTGCGTATCCGCCAGCATTCTCTCGCGCCACCTCATCGGGTGGCTCTTGGCCATCTGCCCTGGACCATCCGGCGGATCCATCAAGCACAACGCCGGCTTCCATCGTCATCCTTCACTCAATTAAGGCTCGCGACGGGAGCGCCGGAGTCCACCCAATTCACCACGGCCGCCCTGCGGTACCGAACCAGCTTTCCCAGCTTGAAGAACGCGGGGCCAGTGCGAGCGTAGCGCCACCGGCGCACCGTCATTGTGCTCACCTTAAGCATCTGCGCGACCTCGACCTGATTCAAAATGTCGTCACTCATTCATTACCCTCCTGCGGCTGTCCCGCCGCGCGCTGCGGACTGCCGAATCATGCGGCGATCCGGGTTTCTCTGTCGGACAAGAACTGGATAGCTTGCCGAATTCGCCTTTGGCTTGGTGAACTGCGGTTCGTCATCCGCTCACCGTTCTTCGACCATTCATCGCGCCTGGATCCGTCGTCTGGATCGCTCATAGCAGCATCATCTCGCCAGCGCACGAAGCCGCCTGAAGGGGTGGCTCGTTTCATCATCCAGGTCGGCCCTACCTTGTACGTGGCTCGACTAGAGCCCGCCGTGGTCGGTTGCTGGTTCTCGACGGCCTCGACTACGCGGTCTACGAGAACCAACTTCCGCTTGTTTTTCGGGTGCCGTTCCGCGAATCCCTCGGACACCAAATCAATTGCCTCTAACTCCGTGACAGCTTTGACGAAGCGCCCTTCGTCGACGATATCAACCCTCAATCACACCTCCATGCATGGCTCCGCCGCTCGCCATCGGCAGGTACTCAGGGATTGGAATACGCCAATCCGACGTTGAGGCGTGTCCACCGCGACCGCCACCGAACCGATGCGCTCACCCATGGCCGCCACCGATCTACTCTGATCGTATCACGGATTTTTCCGAATCAACGGAAAACACGATAATTATTTTCATTCGCCCTTGACAAGACGCAGACAATTGTGATCAGGCCATCCGTCGCAGTTCGGGACCGTACCGGATTTCGTACCGACTCGGTGCGGATCATGGGGTGCGCCTACGGTTCACCAAGAGGGATTGCTCCTCCTACGCTGAACAAAACATTGATAGTATTAGACGGATGAACTTCAGTGATCCGCAGGTGGAATGCTGTCGCCAATGCCTACGAACCAAAAGGCCGGAGGTTCGAATCCTTCCGGGCGCACCACTTAACTCATCCGCAATCAATGGATTACGGATTTCTGGACCCAAGTTACTTGAGGACGGCGAACAAGTTGGATAATTCGTCAGTCCAGACGGGGAAGCCCGGAGGAACGACGGGAGAACGACCGGCCGCGGTGAGCGAGGGATGGGCCGCCAACACGCTGGCGGGGGCGGCAAGGACCCAGTCTGATTCCGAGCGACCGGAAGCGGCGTCGGTGTCGGCGTGGATGTGGAGAGCGGCTAGACCCGCGTCTTGAGCCAGGCGGTCGGCCACGGGAACAAGATTAAGAGCGCTATTGGAGACGTGGAAGGCGAGGACACCGTCGGGACGAAGATGGCGGAGATATACCCGCACCGCTTGGCGGGAGAGCAGGTGGACCGGGATGGAGTCTCCCGAGAAGGCGTCGACGACGAGAACGTCAAAGTGATTGGGGGCCTCGCGTTCCAGGGTGAGACGGCCATCGCCAAGATGGACGGAGGCCGCGGGGTTGGCGAGATAGGTGAAGTAGTGCCTGGCCTGGTCGGCGACGGCGGGGTTGAGTTCGTAAAAGCGATATTCGTCACCGGGCCGAGCGTAGGCGGCGAGGGTTCCGACGCCGAGGCCGATGACGCCGACGCGCTGCCGGGGTCGGGCGAGCGCGTGGATGGCACGTTCGACGCCGGAGCCGGGGGCGTAATAAGTGGTGACGTCGAGTTGACGACGGGGATCGCGGAATTGGGTACCGTGGGAGACGGTACCGTGGACCATGATGCGGGTGGCTGGCTCTTCAACGATGCGGAGAGCGCCGTAGAAATCGCGGGTACTGAGCATGGCGCTGTTCTGCATGTTGCGCACGCTGCCCCAGCAACAAGTGACGGTGGCGACGGCGACGGCGGTCCAGGCGAGGTCAGTGGACCAGTGCCGGCGGTAGTGAAAGAGCAGGGTGAACAGGGCGCAGGCGGCCAGGGCGACGTGCATCTCGTAGTTGCCATTGAGGAGTATCGGAGCACCCAGAGCAACGGTGACGGCGCCGAGGGCTCCGCCGAGGGACATCATCAAGTAATAACTCGTGAGGCTGTGGGCGGCGGGCTTGCGGAACGCCAGTTCGCCGTGGAAGAACATGCAGGCGGCGAACAGGAGGGCGGTGAAGACGGGGATGACGAACTTGACGCTCCAATCCGGGGTTTCATGGAGCAGGACCCAGCCGGAGACGGCCAGGAGGAGGCCGAAAGTCGGCAGGACGATGGCGCGGCGGTACCAGCCATCGCTATCAAAGCACAGGATGAGGCTGAGGAGATAGACGCTGAGCGGCAGGATCCAGAGAAAGGGGATGGGGGCGACGTTCTGGCTGAGGTGGTTGGTGACCGCGAGCGAGAGGACCGAAGGGAGGGCGGCAAGAGTTAGCCATTGGAGGCGCGTGGCCAAGGGAATGGCAGTGGCCGGAAGCCGGGGGGGGGGAGAGGCTGGACCGACGCCGGGGCGGGCGCACAGGAGGCAGAGGGGGACGAAAAGGGCGAACAGGACCGACCAGATGCGCGCTTGCTGCTGGGCCGAAAGAAAGGGTTCGACGAGAACAGGATAGGCCAGGAGGGCGGCCAACGAAGCAAGATTCGACAGAGCGTAGAAGCGATAGGGGAGGGCGGTGCCGGGTCGGCGGGAGATCCAGCCTTGAATCAGAGGGCTGGTGGCGGAGAGGAGGAAATAGGGCAGACCGACGGTAGTCGCCAGGAGGCCGAGGATGCGGAGGATAGGGTCCTCGGTGCCGAGCGGCTTCCAGACGACATGGGGGATCGCGGGGAGGGTGGCCAGGCTGGCGAGCAGGAGGACGGCGTGAAGAGCGAACTGGCCGCGGGGGGGCAATTTGGTGAGTAGAAGGTGGGCGTAGACGTAGCCGAGGAAGAGGACGGATTGAAAAAAGAGCAGGCAGGTGGTCCAGACCGCGGCGGAGCCACCGAACCAGGGGAGCACCTGTTTGGCGATGATGGGCTGAATCTGAAAGAGGAGGAACGACCCGAAGAAAATGGCGATCGCTTCCCGCCAGGGTGTTTTCGGAGCGGCGACCACAATTTGAGCGGGGGCCGCAAGAGACAGTACAGCACTTGCCATCAAGCTTCTATCGGCGGGAGATGGCGGGGAAGTTTAGGGCTTCGCCAAAAAAGTAGGTGGGAACCAGGGGGCGGCGAGGTAGCAGATTCCGGCGGCGACGAAGGCCATGGCGAAGCCCCAGATCATGAGACGGGTGAAGAGTTGGGGTTTATTGGAGACTTCGGGGGCGGCGGCAATGCAGAGAGCGCCAATCGTCGACAGTGGCGAGACATCGACCATGGCGGAGCCGATGTTGATGGAGATGGCGAGGGCGAGGGCGTCGGTACCCGGCAGGCGGGCGGCGATGCCTGGCACCATCGGCAGGAACGCGGGGAGGACGACCGAGGACGTGCTGGAGTAAGCCGAGATGATGCCGGTAAGGAACGCCAGGACGGGATGAACCGTCGCAGGGGTCGCGTACTTGCCGACAGCGGCTTGGAACCACTGGAGACCGCCCGCTTGCTCGATGAGGCCGACGGCCGAGCTGATGGTGACGACCATGGCGATGACCTTCCACGGCATCTTTGCCAACGCGAGACGCCAGGGGGCCATGGAGGCCAGCAAGAGGCAAATGCCGAAGCCGAGGGCAGTCCAGCCGAGCGGCCAGCGGAAGAGGATGACGACGGCCATCCAGAGGAGCAAGGCGGCAAGCGAGATCGACTGGGGACGGGTGAAGGGCGGGATACTCTGGTGAGCACTTCCGGCCGTGCGCCAGGAGAGGCGGAGACCGCCGAAGAATAGATAGGCGCCGAGGGCCACGGCGAGATGGGCGGCGGCGTGGAAGAACCAGACGCGCAAGGGATGTCCGCCGAGGCCGGAGCGGGTCATGAGTCCGTTGACGATGACACCGATCGAGGAGAAGGGCGAGAGGTTGCCGGCGTTGGCGCCGTTGCCGATCATGAGGGCGATGAGGAAGGGAGAGATGCCAACGGGGACGCCGGTGCGCATGGCCATGGGCGCCAGCAGCGCCACGCTGAGGATGGCACCGGGGCCGACCATGGCGAGGAGTGCGGCCAGGACGAAGAAGACCAGAGGGAGGAGGGCGACGCGCCCGCGCGAAAGGCCAAGGACGCGCTGGGCGGCGGCCTCCATGGCACCATTGGACTGGAGACAGGCGAACAGCAGGCTAACGCCGGTGAGGGTCAGCAGCAGTTGGCCGGCGGCGATCACGCCGTGGGTTCCCACTTGGGGAGGAGGTGCTTTTGGACCTTTCCGAGAGCGGTGCGCGGGAGCTTTTCGACCGGGACGAAGCCGCGGGGAATCTTGAACGAGGCGAGATTGGCGCGGCAGGCTTCGGCTAGCGCGGCGGGGTCGAACGATCCAACGACATAAGCGACGGGGACTTCGCCGCGACGGGTATCGGGGAAGCCGGTGACGGCGACCTCCTCGACCCCAGGCTGTTCGGCGAGGAACTCTTCGATCTCGCGGGGGTAGATATTGAAGCCGCCGGAGATGATGAGATCGCTGCGCCGGCCTTGGAGGGTGTAGTAGCCATCGGCGGAGCGGACGGCGATATCTCCGGTCTGGAACCAGCTCCCGGCAGTGAACAGATGCGGCTTGCGCCAGTAGCCGGCAAAGAGATTGGGGCCGCGGAGGAAGAGTTCGCCGATCTCGCCGTCGGCGGCGATGGTGCCGTCGGGAGTGCGGTTTTCGACGATGACGCCGGGGAACGGTAGGCCGACCGAACCGGGACGACGTTCGCCGTAGAGGGGGTTCGAGAGGTTCATGAGCGTTTCGCTCATGCCGTAGCGTTCCAGGATGGTGTGGCCGTAAAGGGCTTGGAAGTCTTCGAGAACCTGGGCGGGAAGCGGGGCCGAACCAGAGACGAAGAGGCGCATGCGTTGGCCGATGGGCTGGGCCACGGCGGCGGGCCATTCGAGCATCCGGACGTACATGGTGGGGACGCCGAAGAAGACGGTAGGGGCGAAGTCTTGCATCCAGGCGGCGGCTTGATCGTGGGCGAAGCGTTCGGCAAGGCGGAGAAGGCAGCCGCTGACGAGCCAGGCGTGGATGCCGTTGCCGAGGCCGTGGACGTGGAAGAGAGGCAGGGTGAGCAGCAGACGGTCGGCGGCGGTGATCTGCCAGCCGGTGACGACATTGAGGGCGTTGGCGAGGAAATTATTGTGGGTGAGGACGGCGCCCTTGGAGGCCCCAGTGGTGCCGGAGGTGTAGACGATGGCGGCGGGCGTTTCGCCGTCGGTGACGGCGACGCGGCGGGTGGCGGGGTAGGAGTCGACGCTGCGGCGGAGGTCTTCGAGGAGGACGACGGGCGCATCGAGTGGTACGTGCTGGAGGAGATCCTGGGAAGTGATGAGGGCAGTGGGTTCGGCGTCAGCGAGGATGTGTCGGATTTCGCGGTCGCGGTAAAGGACGTTGACGGGGACGAAGAGGATGCCGAGGCGGGTGGCGGCGAGGTAGAGATCGATGAACTCGAGGCAGTTGGGGAGGAAGACGCAGAGGCGGTCTCCGAAAGAGAGACCACGATCGGCGAGAAGATGAGCCATGCGGGAGGCACGGTCATCCATCTCGCCGAAGGTGTAGAGCCGGTCCCATTCGAGCGCTGGTTCGAGGCGGCGGCCGACGAAAGAGAGATCGAACAGGTCGGGCAGGGTCACTCTTAGATTACGAAATCACCCGCAGAGGATCTGCCGAAAGCTGGGGCTTCGGTCGGCGGCCAGGGATTTGCAGTTCGGGCATAGGCTTGGCTTTGAAGAGCATCCGGAGAGGAATCATCAGCCAGCGAGCCCAGTTGTTGGCCTTGCTCCGGCGGGCGCTATCGGTAGCGATGCCGGTGGAGGCGTACATTTGGCGATAGAGCTTCGAGATGAGAAAGAAGACCAGCCGGGCGCGGAGGTTAGGGGTACACGCAGCGCGCTGCCAAATGGCCTTGAAGCTATAGAATTCGTCCCAGACACCTTGGGTGCGTTCGCGGAGTTCGTCCGAGCTCATGGTGGGATGGGGCATGAACATCTTCGGCCGTTTGTGGGCCGGGATGAGCCAATAGCGAGTGATGGGAATACCTTCGACCATGGGCGGGTTGGGGCCCTGCGCTTTCTCCCACTTTTCGAAGTCCGTTCGAATCGAGGAAGTGGCAACCTGATCAAAGGCAGGACTTTTTTCAAAAGGTTCACACACGGACCTTGAACCGAAGCAGGGCCAAAGATGAACGAGCCGAGGACGTGGACGCCGTTTTCGCGGAAGGCTTTGAGCCGTTCGACGAGTTCCTCACCGGCGTAGTTGAAGTCCTTATAGACTTCTTTTAGGCCTTCCGGGGTGACGGCTTCGACGCCGACGAGCGCGCCGCGGATGCGGGCCTTCTTCATGGCGGCGAGGAAGGGGATATCCTCAGCGGCCTCCATGGTGATTTGGGTGAAGAAGTTCATGTCGCCGGGCAGTTCGGCCAAGCGGGCCATCAGCTCAAAGCGCTCTTCGCGGATGGCGAGATAGTTGGCGACCTTCTCGGCGTTGCCTTGGCGTTCGGCGAGCTTGATGTCGGTGAAGCTGACGGGGTAGAAGTTGTCGTCGGCCAAGGCGATGAAGCGGAAGCCGAGGCGGCGGAGTTGGACGATCTCATCCAGAATGACGTCGGAGGTGCGCTGGCGGGGCTTCTGGCCATCGGTGCGCCAAACGGAGCAGAAGGAGCAGTGCTTGGGGCAGCCGCGAACGGTCTGCACGGAGGCCCACATATACGCGTCTTTCGGGAGCAGGTCCCAACGGGCGGGCATAAAGTGTTCGGCGGAAACTTTGCCGCCGTCGTAGATGCGTTCGGGCGAGCCCTTCACGCAGTCACGGATGGCCTTGGCCCAGATCTGGTCGCCATCGCCTTTGACAGCGACGTGGGCGGAGCCGAGTTCCAAGATCTCTTCGGGGTAAAGGGTGGAGTGGATACCCCCATAGACGACCCACGCTCCGCGTTCGCGAGCGAGGCGGCCGACTTCATACCCACGGAGGGCGTTACCGGTGTGGACACCGATACCGACGACGTCGCCGGGTTCTATTTTGGAAGGATCCAGGTGTTCGAGGGTTTCGTCCCAAATGATGGGGTCTCCGAACTCTTCGGGCGTCGCGGCAGCGAGGACGTAAAGCCAGCGGGGGGTGATGACGGCCGTGCCGAAAGCCATATCACTCGGATTTACCAAATGGACGCGCATAAGGGGTAAAAAGGTAGTCTACCATCATAGGACGCTTCGCTTATGGTCCCGATTCTCTATTTTCCTTTCCTGGTCCCGCAGTACTCGTTGAAGATGGGTCTGACGCCCCTGGGAGCTGGAGAGTCCGTGATTGAGCGGGATGGGGATACGGACGCGGAGTTGGCGGTTAAAGCGGAGCTTTTGCGGGAGATGCCGGGATACTACGACCAAGCGTTGCCGGGTTCGGAGCAGGCGCAGCAAGAGGTTGGACAGGTGCTTAGGTTGGAGGGAGAAACGCTGGCGGAGATGGGGCGGACGGTGGCGGAGGACTTGCTGATTCTGCGGGCCGACGGGGGGCAGGAGCTGATTGCGGGCCACCTTTATTTTGCGAACGGATGGTGCCTGGACGAGAAGTTGGGGAGGCCATTGCTGGACATTCATGCGCCGGTGCCGGGGTACGCGGAGAAGTTAGGGCAGCCGACGCGGAACCTGCTGGAACGGTTGAAGCCGGGGCGGCCGGTGGGTCGGTTGAACTGGAGCGTGAAGCCGACGGACCGTTTGGATTTGAGTTCGCGGTGGAGCGCGTGGCTGCGAGAGCGGTGCGCGGAGGTGACGGCGGAGAATGCGGGGGAGCGGTGCTTTCTGCGGGTGGAGCGGCAGACGTTGACGGCGCTGACGGAGTCGGGGTGTGTGCTGTTTCGGCTGCATACGTATCAGCAGGCGCTAGGGACGCTTAGCGCGGAGCAGCGGGCGCTCGTGAAAGGGGTGCTCGAGACGGCACCGGCGGAGATGCTGGACTACAAGGGCATTTCGAGCTTTCTGGGGTCGGCGCTACGGTGGCTGCGGGAGAGTTCCCAGTAGGCGCCGGAGAGGATGGCGACGAGGAAGAGCGCCAGCCAGACGGCGACGAGTAGCCGCATGGAAGAGGCTCGATCGGAAGACTCCCAGCGGATTTCGAGCGGGCGGTGGCCGGACTGAGAGTCCAGGACCGCGGCGAACTGGCGGGCGGCGTCAACGGCGGCGTCCTCTGGAGAGAGGGGACCGGCGATTTTGACGAACTCCGATTGGGTGGTGACGACGCCGGCGAGGTAGTAGTCTGAATGGCCGCGGCGTTTCGAGCTTTGGACGATGTAGTCGAGATAGCAGCTCTGAATTTCGGCGCGAGGGATGGTGCGGGGAAACCAGTGGGGCACGGGACCGTCAGAGACGCGGATGCGGTCCGGGTAGACGCGAACGCGATGGGTGTTGCAGGCGAGTTGGAGGAGGAGGTAGGTGGCGGGGATTGAGATGGCGATGGCGATGCCGGTGAACTCGTCGTTGGGCCCAGTGTAGGCGGCGTAGAAGGGGGAGACGATGGCGGCGCAGATGAGAGCGACGTACCAGGGTGCCCAACGGGTGGAGAAGCGGAGAGGCGGGGTCTCTATCGGGTTGGCCGCGGCGGCGGTCGCCAGGCTGAGTGATCGTTTTCCCACACCCCACCGGCGATGGTGGCCAGCATAAAGACCACGGCCCAAATGACGACGATCATTCGCCAGCCCACAGACAAGGAACTGGACGCCGGGGCTACCTCAATGGCTGCTGCCGAGGGGTGAGCGTTGAGAATGCCGCGGATTTTGTAGGCCTCTTCTTGAGCCTCCATCGCGGTATTGATTCGCCCCGAGACGTCTTGGATCTTTGACCCTTTGGTTTCGACCCCGACGAGAAAATAGCGGTCCATTTCGCGCCCTTCGGACCTGTCGACGATTTGGCGGAGGTAGCAACTGGCGATATGGTCTCTACGAAGGTTCAGCCGAACTCCGCCGGGGAAAGGGCCGTTCGTGACGCGTACGCCGTCAGGCGTTACAGTGACGTAGCGCCGATTGAAGGCGACTTGGAGGGTCAAGTAAAGAGCCGGAAGGGCAATAGGAATGGCGATGCGGGCGGCTTCGGGCCAGGGTTCGGGAGTGACCGAGCAGTAGAGGGCTACGCCGATAAACGGGGAGAGAACGAGAGCCGTGACGACGACGACGAACCAGGGCGCCCAGCGGGAGGAGTAGTGGCTTTCGGTGTTCATTCGACCAGGATGACTTCGAGGGTGCGGGGGCCGTGGACGCCTTTGACGCGGATCATCTCAATGTCGGAGGTGGCCGAGGGGCCGGAGATCGTCGTGAGCGGAGCAGGCAGCAGAGCGGCCATGCGGCGCATGCCTTCGGGGACTGTCGCGACGAGTTGGGAGAGGCGGACGACGCAGAGATGGTAGTCCGGGACAAGCGTGAGCGCGCGGCGACCTTGGGCGGGGGAGTGGGCGATGACGATCGTACCGGTAAGGGCAATGGCGACGTCGCAGGCCGTCAGGACGCCTTGGCTGGCATCGAGATCGGCGTAGGAGAGGCCTTCGTCGCGGCGGAAGGTGTAGCCGACGGGGAGCCATTCCGGCGGGAGGCCGGAGGGGATTAAAAGGCCGGTCTTTTGGCGGGTGGCGAGGATGGCGGCGATGGTGGCGGGGATCGCGGCGACCGTGGCGTGATGGACGGTGGCGTTGTAGTCGTGGAGGCGGTCGGCGAACTGCTCGACGACCTCGGCGGGGGAGAGGTCAACGGAAGCAGAGTAGAGCCGGGGGATGGATTGGTCGGCGGGGCCGCCTTGGGCGGCACGGATACTGGCAAGGACTGCCTCTCTTGCGCTCATCGCTTGGACCACCATTCGCGGAAGGATTGGGAGGGGATGGCGTCGAGGTCGCGGAACTCTGTCCAGCCGGCGAGGAGGCCGGGGAGGTTGTCGAGTTTGCCATCGTCGTTGAAGGGCCATTGGCCGAGACGGGCGAAGGCGTGGGCGAGGCTGAGGCGGCTGGCCTTGGACATCGCGAAGGCCGCTCCCTTCATCGCGAGGCGCTCGGCGAGGGGGGCGTGGCCGCTATCGACGACCTTGGTGCGGAGGTGGATCAGGATCTCCGGGATGTTGATCTTGACGGGGCAGACCTCGTAGCAGGCGCCGCAAAGGGACGAGGCGTAGGGCAGGGTTTGGGAGTGCTCCATCGACTGGAGTTGAGGGGTCAAGATGGCGCCGATGGGACCGGCGTAGACGGAGCCGTAGGCGTGGCCGCCGGTTTGGCGGTAGACGGGGCAGGCGTTGAGGCAGGCGCCGCAACGGATGCAGTCGAGGGTCTCGCGGGACTCGGGGTCGGCGAGGACTTTGGTGCGGCCGTTATCGAGGAGGACGATGTGAAACGCCTGGGGGCCATCACCGGGGGTGACGCCGGTCCAGATGGAGTTGTAGGGGTTCATGCGCTCGCCGGTGGCGGAGCGGGGGAGGAGTTGGAGGAAGACCTCGAGATCCTCGAAGCGGGGGATGACCTTTTCGACGCCGACGATGCTGATGAGGACATCGGGAAGGGTGAGGCACATGCGGCCGTTGCCTTCGGATTCGACGACGACGACGGAGCCGGTTTCGGCGATGAGGTAGTTGGCTCCGCTGATGCCGACCTTGACGCGGAGGAAGCGTTCCCGGAGGTAGTTGCGGGCGGCGGCGGCGATGTCTTCGGGTTGATAGCCGAGGGAGTCGAGGCCCATCTTCTTCATAAAGAGTTCGCGGATCTCCATGCGGTTGCGGTGGAGGGCGGGGACGACGATGTGGGAGGGCTTGTCTTCGCCGAGTTGGACGATGAGGTCGGCGAGGTCCGTTTCAAAGGGTGTGATGCCGGCGGCTTCGAGGGCGACGTTGAGGCGGGTTTCGTCCGAGGTCATGGTCTTGACCTTGATCACCTCGTCGGAGCCGTAGCGCTTGACGAGGTCGACGATGATGCGGTTGGCTTCGTCGGCGTCGCGCGCCCAATGGACTTGGCCACCGGCTTTGGTGCAGGCGGCTTCGAACTGGAGGAGGTACTCGTCGAGGTGGGCGAGGGTGTGGTCCTTGATGGCCTTGCCGGAGTCGCGGAGCTGCTCCCAATCGTCCATTTCGGCGATGACGCGGCCGCGTTTGGTGCGGATGACGTTGGTGGCGTGGCGGACGTTGCGGCGGAGTTGGGAGTTGGCGACGAGCTTCTTGGCGGCTTCGGGGAACGGGAGGGCGGAGGCGGCTTCGCCGACGTGGACGCTCATGAGGACTTCTCCGTGGAGGCGAGGATTTCAGCGAGATGGACGGTGCGGACGCCGGTACGTTGGCGGCTGAGGGCGCCGCCGATGTGCATGAGGCAGGAGTTATCGGCACCGGCGCAGGCTTCGGCATTGGTGCCGAGGATGCATTGGAGCTTGTCGGAGAGCATGGCGGCGGAGACGTCGGGATTCTTGACGGCGAAGGTGCCGCCGAAGCCGCAGCATTGGTCGGCGTCGGGGAGTTCAATGAGGGTGAGGCCTTTGACCTGCTTGAGCAGGTCGGCGGGCTTGGAGCCGAGGTGAAGGGAACGGAGGCCGTGGCAGGAGGCGTGGAGGGTGACGGTGTGGGGGTAGAAGGCTCCGACGTCGGTGAGGCCGAGCTTGTCGGTGAGGAGTTCGGAGAACTCGAAGATGCGGGGGAGGATGGCGGCGACCTGGGCTTGGAGGGCGGGGTCGTTGAGCTGTTCGGCCATTTTGGGGTAGTGGTCGCGCATCATGGCGACGCAGGAGGAGGAGGGGCAGACGATGACTTCGGCGTCGGCGAAGACGTCGAGGAACTGGCGAAGGAGGGTATAGGAGTCGTGCCGGTAGCCGGTGTTGTAGTGCATTTGGCCACAACAGGTTTGGGCGGCGCGGAATTCGACGGTGTGGCCGAGGCGTTCGAGGACGGTAACGACGGCTTGGCCGGTCTGGGGAAAGAGGGCGTCGTTATAGCAGGTGATGAAGAGTGAGATGACCAAGAAACAGTGTATCGCTGGTGGGCTGAGATTGGGTACACTTCGGGCCTACCAAGCGGCAGAACACTGAATTTTTGGGGCCGAAAGTGGCTAGGAACCAGGCGAGGCGCCGGCTGCGAAGGTCATCGGAGCGGCTTGCAGCATGACTTCCGCCCGGATCGGCGACGGGACCACGTTTTGCGGGGCTGCCCAGCCGGTGAGGACTTGGCTTTGGTCGTCGGCCTCAGTGGCACTTTCCTCCTTCTTTTCAACAGGTTCGATCTTTATGATTTCTTCCGTGGGTGGATCATCGAATTGGGTGGACGCTTGAGAGGGCCCCAGGATCTGGGCATTCCGCGTGAGCGGCTGCTTGGGCAGCGGGTCGAGCTTACGGAACATGTTTAGTTCCCGGAGGCTGGCATTGATGAGCCGGACGATGGCCGCTTCTTCGCGCCGGAATTCTTTTAAGAGCTTCGTTTCGGATCCGATGCGGAACGCGTTGACCCCATCGAGGTTGCAGATCTGGTCTTCGGTGGCACCGGGGTGAGCCAGTTGAGCCGCCTGCGCGAGGCAGTCCTCGTTGAACACGCGCTCATTTTTCGTATTGCGGAGTAAGCGCCATTGGAGGTCGCCGATGCGTTGGACGAGGCCGACCTCAACTTCATCGCGGGGTTGCAACTTATCGGCATAGTTGGCGAGCAGCTTTTTGTAGGCCGTCGGCCCCTCGGTGGGGAGCAATACCAGACTTTCCTGCAGGGACATGTCGATGATCTTGGATCGAGCGCCGTGCTTGAGCCCGTTCAAGCGGACATTCATTTGCCGGATGCGCATTTTGACGATTGATTTCGGCGCGACGAGCCTTTTTCTGTTCGTCTGTCAATTCTTCCGGCATGTGAAAACTCCTCCTAGAAGCGCAAACGCCCTGCCTGGTAGCCAGGTCAGGGCGTGTTTGCGATTTCTAATTCTATTATACAAACTTAGTTTCTGATTTATCCTCAAATGTAGATTAACTAAATAGTTTTATGTTGTTGAAATAAATGGGGTAAAAATAAATATGAATTGGTTGTGAACGGAAATCCAGGAGATGGCAGAATCGGCAAATTGAGGACAGTTTCCGATATTCTTGAGGGATGGATCCCGACAAGAGCGCGGTTGCGTTGTTTGAGGCCCGGCGCTTTGCTGAGGCCGAGAGCGCTTGCCGGGCGTTGCTCGAGAAGCGGGGTCCATCGGCACGGTTGTATACGCTACTGGGCGATAGCTTGCAGAGTCAAGGCCGCTTTAAAGAGTCGGTGGGGGCGTATCGCGACGGCTTGCAGTGCGATGAGGGGCATCTGCCGGCGTGGTACGGAGCCGGGTGTGGCTTCAATAATCTGCTGGAATATGCGGGGGCGATTCCTTGCTGGGAGCGGGCGTTGGCGATTGACCCTAACCATGTGGCGACTCACCACAATTATGGGAAGTCGTTGTTTGAGTTAGGGGAGACGGACTTGGCGTTGGCTCATTTCCGGGCGGCGATGAAGAAGGAGGAGAATCCGCTTTCGCTTTCGTCGATTGCGACGATGATTCCGGCTAGCCCGACGGCGACGCATGAGGATGTTTTGCGGGCTCGGCGGCGGTGGGCGGAGCAGTGCCTGCCGACGGCGAGGCCGCCGGCGGCGAGGCGACGGGACCCGGGCGAGCGGGTGCGGATTGGGTATCTGTCAGCGTTCTTTGGTTCGGAGAACTGGATGAAGCCGGTATGGGGGATCATTGACCAGCATGATCGGAGCCGGTTTCAGATTGTGTTGATTTCGGATAATCCGCTGGCTGACTGCAAGAGTTATCGGCCGAATCCGCTGGATGAGTTTGTAGATATTACGGGGTTGAGTAATGACGATGCGGCCGACCGGATTGAGGGGTTGGGGCTGGATCTGCTGATTGATTTGAATAGTTACAGCACGGTGGAGCGGCTGGGGCTGGTGGCGCGAAAGCCGGCTCCGATTTTGGTGGCTTGGTTTAACCTGTACGCCGCGTCCGGGATTGCGGCATACGATTATCTGATTGGGGATGAGTCGGTGGTGAAACCGGCGGAGGAACAGTATTACACGGAGAAGATCGCCCGGGTGACGGGGTGTTATTTAACGTATCGGGTGCAGTATCCGGTTCCGGAGGTGGCTCCGGCCCCTTACTTGCGGAATGGGGTTTTGACTTTCGGGTCGTTCGCTTCGCTGCATAAGCTGAATCCGGGGGTGCTTGCGGCTTGGGGAGAGATTTTGCGGCGGGCTCCTTCGGCGCGGTTGTTCCTGAAGAACGGGTTGCTGCAGCGGACGACGGTGGTGGACTATATCCGGAAGGCGTTTGTGGCGCAGGGCGTGGCGGCGGAGCGGGTGCAGTTTTCGGGGCGGTCGTCGCATTTCGATTTTCTGGGGGCGTATGGGGAGGTGGATGTGGCGTTGGATCCGTTTCCTTATAACGGGGGGACGACGACGTCGGAGGCGCTGTGGCAGGGGGTGCCGGTGATTTGTTTTGACGGGGATCGGTGGGCGGCGCGGCAGGGGGTTTCGCTGTTGCGGGCGGCGGGGTTGGAGGAGTTTGCGGCGGCGGGCTTGCAGGGGTATGTGGAGAAGGCGGTGGGGTTGGCGGGTGATCCAGGGGAGTTGGGGGCGTTGCGGGCGGGGATGCGGAAGAGGTTGCTGGGGTCGGCGGTTTGCGATACGGCGGGGTTTGCGAGGGAGATGGAGGGGTTGTATTTGGGATTATTGGGGGCGGGGCCGGGGGGGCGGGGCTTCGGCGATGGCGCGGGAGGTTGAACTGTGCCGGTGATTGCTGGCGCGGCTTCCGGCTTCTTTGGCGGGTTTGGAGCCGGGCCGAGAGTAGAGATACCGGGGCGTCGAGCAACAGTCGAAGATTTCGGCACGGGGCAATTGAAGGTCTAATTGACAATGAAGGTTTCTCGATACTGGTTTACGGATACCTATGCCGTTTCCCGAGAGTTATCGCCTGACGTGACTGGATGTCGTTGACCAAGTTCACTTTGCCATTGGCAAAGAGGCACGCGCACCGAAGGCGATGGGCATCGCCGCAAGTTCCGCTAGGAAGGCATCAACCCCAGCAGGCTCGATCGCGATCCGCAGGACAACGGACTCCACCTCGCCGAGCGCCTTGCAGCCGTCGCCGCGCAGTTTGACTTCGACGATGGCATGACCCGCTGAATCCGAACAATAGAAATTCATCCTTACGCCGCCGGCCGCATGCGCCGGGTTGAAGGTGCCAAATTCGCAGAGTCGGGTATCGGCGCCGTCGGACGGGAAGCCGCGCAACGCCTCTACCAGACTCGGCAAATCGTCGTGGCTGAGATAGATCTCGGCTCCCCCCGCAAAGTATCCATTCGAACAAGTAAAAAGGACTTCGACTACGTCCTGATCAAACCAAATGACTTCAAGATTGATTCCGCAATCCAAGCTCATCAGAAGCGTTCCCACTCGTCCGGAGAAATGTGAGCCTGCTGGAGATTGCTGCGACGCGTTCCGACCGGAATTTCATGTTTCCTCGGAACGATCACGGTATCAACGATCAACTCTACGCGTCGGACAAACTTTATGTGGCTGCCCTTTGGGCTGACTTCCGCAAACCGGGCGGCTTGGAGGCGGCGTTTAACTTCGCGGAACGGCTCGGGATTAAGCCGCGCCAACCTCAACCTCGATAAGTCGAACCTGCGGCGGGCGTGTGGCCTGGGGCGGCTCGAAGTAGAGTTCCAACGCTTCCTTGAGATTTGTCAACGCTTCAGCCTCGGCTTCACCTTGGATAGCGACATCTAGCTCAAGACACTGAGCCACGTACCAATCGCCCTCTCGCCAAACGCTCGCCGCAAACGGACGCTTCATGGCTCCATCCTGTCACTGAATTCGGGCTCTGAGCAACTTAACTCGCGCCTTGTCGCGCAGGCAACCGCGAACTAGACCTTGGCCGGTTGGCGTACTGGCATTGGCGGTTCGGCGCAGCGGCCTCTGGATCGACGCCGCCGACGGTCCTGGTATCCGCTATAGAGCGCCATTTTGCGCGAGAAGTGCGGCACAAGAGACCCGTCCTTTAAGGCCTCCTCGCTGTTTAGTGTGGGTAAGGAAGGTAAAGCTCGACGATGAGAATCGGCTCACAGAGGTCCCTGGTCCGACGGTTTCGTGAATCGATCAGGGGAACTCGGGGTGGGCGGAGCTCATGTTTGGGTTTGGGCGGGAAACGACGGCACCGCCGTCGCGGCGGTGGAAATGTGGAAATCGCGCCTTATTGCGA
>JAPKZA010000382.1 GCA_026394015.1 Acidobacteriota bacterium | reverse complement strand
TCTCCCGAGGTAATTTCGACCGCCTTCGGTACGCAACCGCCGGATTTACAACCAGTGCCCTTGATGGATGTGGACTTCGCGGTCGCATGCCCGCTCGTCCGGCACCGTATGCCTCAGATCCGGTTCTTGTACATCGGCTCGTACGTTTGCTCCACGCTTCTTTCAGACCCCGCCTCGCGACGGCGCCCTTGCGCTTCACTATCACTTCACCTCCATCAGCTTGTGAAAAGGACTTTCACCTTCAAGCTGTCGAACATGTTCGGCACACACCGAAAAGGGCCTGCCAACCGGCAGGCCCTTTTTCTATTTACGCCCCCACCCCCTTCGCCTTTCCCGTCGGCTCCTCTTCCGCCACAACGTTATAAACCACCGCCGCCAGCGCCGCGCCCACAATCGGCGCCACCCAGAACAGCCACAACTGCTCCAGCGCCCATCCGCCCACAAACACCGCCGGTCCCGTGCTCCGCGCCGGGTTCACACTCAGGTTCGTCACCGGAATCCCGATCAAGTGAATCAGCGTCAGCCCTAAGCCAATCGCGATCGGCGCAAAGCCGCCCGGTGCCCGTTTGTCCGTCGCGCCCATGATGATCAGCAGGAAGAAGAACGTCAGCACGACTTCCGCCGTCAGCCCCGCCATCATCGTGTAGCCGCCGGGCGAATGCGCATCGAAGCCATTCGATGCCAAACCGCCATTGATGTCAAATCCAGCCTTGCCGCTCGCGATCACGAGCAGCGTCCCCGCCCCCGCGATCCCGCCGAGCACCTGCGCCAAAATATACATCGGCACCTCCCCCATCGGGAAGCGCTTGCCCACCGCCAGGCCAATCGAGACCGCCGGGTTCAAGTGGCACCCGGAGATGTGGCCAATGGCGTATGCCATCGTCAACACCGTCAGGCCGAAGGCGAGGGATACCCCCAACAGTCCGATTCCCACTTGGGGAAAGGCGGCTGCCAGCACCGCGCTGCCACAGCCGCCAAACACTAACCAGTAGGTTCCGAGGAACTCTGCCATTGCTCTTTTTTGAAGGGTCATGCGGACATGCCACTTCATTTCGCGGTCGGAGTCAACCCCCCGGTCGTTTTAGTTCCCGGCCGCGATCCGCTCAAGAATCACTTTCGTGAACGCCGCCACGAACGCGGTGCCCCGATTCATGAGGTTATCCCGCGTCATGTAGTCGATCTCCACGTCCGGTCGTACGCCGATGTTTTCCACATACGGCGCCGTCGGATACTCCGCCGTCACGATCGGCTCCCGCCGCACCATCAGCGACTGGGTCACCGTGGCGGCGGCCTCTGAGAATACCGTTACGTCGTGCGGAACAACGTTCCCCCCGGCACCCACCGTCCGCCATCCGACGATCTTGCCGCGCACATTATCCTTTCGATAGACGCTGGCCGCCGGCAGAAGGATCAACGAACCGGTACTGTTGAGCGACAGCGGACCCGTCCGCCCCCCTTCCCGATTGGCCTGGGCCAAGTCTTTGTAAATATTCTCGAAGTTGTCGATCTGCCATTGCACCGCGCCCAACTGCTTCAGTAGGGTGAGGGTCTGGCCATACCGTTGCACCCACGAACTGGTCGCCCGAATTTCAAAGCCCAGGGTCCGGAAGGGCGTCGGAATCAGCCGCTGCAGGAGCGCTTCACAAAATGCGACGCTGCCTCCCGGGTTTCGCATTTCGTCCACGACCAATCCATCTGTATTGTCCTGAAAAAACGCGATCTCGCGTGCAAATATC
>JAPKZA010000480.1:1720-18566 GCA_026394015.1 Acidobacteriota bacterium | reverse complement strand
AGAACGTGGCGCAACGCTACAAGATCGGCCGCGAGCGCATGGACCAGTACGGCGCGCAGAGTCAGCAGCGCGCCTGCGCCGCTCAGGCCGCCGGTTTCCGCGAGCCCTTCGCCGGTTTCGGTCTCAACCGTACTGTGGCGCAGAGCCTCCGGCCCTTCCCGCAGTACCTCTCCGTCGCCAGCCTCTTCGCCGGCTACGGCCTCAGCTGGTATGACGCCCTCCAGGTGAAAGTCGAGCGTCGTTACGGCGACATGCAGATCAACGCCAACTACACCTGGTCCAAGTCGCTCGATACCCGCAGCTTCGATCCCGCCTTCACCACCGCTGCCTCCGGCAACGCCCAGTCGGCCTCCTCCACCCCCTTCGATATCAACAATCGCCGCGGCAACTACGGCATCTCCGATTTCAACCGCACCCACGTCTACAAAACGACCTGGTCCTACGAACTCCCCTTCGGTCGCAACGGCCTCTTCCTCAAAGGAGCTAACGGCGTGGTCGACCGCGTTATCGGCGGTTGGCGCGTCGCCGGCATCTTGACCGCCACCTCCGGTCGACCCTTCACGGTATACTCCGGCACCAACGCGGTCTCCAACGCCGTCCAAACCACCGCCACCTGCACCGGCTGCACCCCCGACATGGGCAAGGCCTTCACCGATCCCAACCAGGGCCTCGTCTTCTACTTCAACGAAGCAGAACGCGCCAAGTTCAAGATCGATGGCGCCATCCCCGGCCAACAGGGCAACACCCCGCGTAACTTCTTCACCGGCGACGGACTCTTTAATCTCGATTCGTCGTTGCAGAAGGACATCACCATTCGCGAAGGCAAGAAACTCGAAATCCGTGCCGACGCCACCAACTTGACCAACACGCCCACTTTTGGCTTCCCCACCGCCACCGCCAATGCCGCCACCTTCGGCCGCATCCGGAACTCGGTGTCCAGCTCCAGCCGCAAGATCCAACTCGGTCTCCGCTTCTCGTTCTAATCAACCAACCATGCAACTCGAGCTCTCCGTCTTGCCCCTCCCAACGCAGACCGAGAGCTCGAACCATGTACGCGGTCAACTCGGCAATCTGCTCTACCATCACGACAAACCCCTCTACGACGAACTTTTCTCCCCCGTCGCCGATACCGGCCCCAGCGGCCTCCACGACCGCCCCCGCCCCTTCGTCCTCCGGCCCCAAGCCGTCCACGTCTTCAGCCCCACCCTCGCTTCCCGCCTCGCCGCCATTCTCCAAACCACCGTCCAAACCATCCGCTGGCCCCTGTGTCCCCTTCCAGCCCGACGCCTCCGCATCGACTTCCTCACCCCTACCGAACTTAAGCGAGGCGGCCAAATCATCCACGTGCCCCACTTCCCCGCCCTCGCCGCCCGCGCCCGCGACCGCGTCCTCAGCATCCTCGCCCTCTATCAAAACCAACCCGCCACCAACGTCGACTTCCCCGCCCTCGCCGCCCTCGCCGAACAGGTCCATCTCACCGTAAGCCAAACCCATTTCCTTCCCGGTGAAACCCGCCGCTCCGCGCGCAATCAAAACACCCATGGGCTCGGCGGTTTCACCGGCTGGGCCGAGTACGTCGGCCCCCTCGACGAACTCCTCCCCTACCTCATCGCCGCCCAATGGACCGGCGTCGGCCGGCAAACCGTCTGGGGCAAAGGTGAACTAAAAGTAACTGTGTTACCGTTTGAATAATGCGTTCCCTCGCCGCTCTTCTTGCCCTCTCTTCCCTCCTTTTAGCTCAGGATCCGCCCAAGCCCGAGCCCCCCAAAGTCGAAGCCCCCAAACCCGCCTTCCCCGGTCGACCCTCGAGCGCTGAGCCGGAAATCAAGCCTTACGATAAGGTCATCACGAAGGACGCCAAGTCCACCCCCGGCATCTTCACCGTCCATCACATTAAAGACAAGTACTACTACGAAATCCCCGTCTCCGAACTCGGCAAAGACTTCCTCTGGGTCCAGCAAATCGCCCGCACCACCCTCGGCGCCGGCTACGGCGGTCAGGCCCTCGGCAGCCGCGTCGTCCGCTGGGAGCGTCGCGATAAAAAAATCCTCCTCCGCGATGTCAACTACGACATCGTCGCCGACCCCTCCGCCCCCATCGCCAAAGCCGTCGCCGACGCCAACGTCAGCGCCATCCTCCAAGCCATCAACGTCGAAGCGGAGAACAAGGAAAAGAACTCCGTCGTCATCGAAGTAACCCGCCTCTTTAACGCCGAAGTGCCCGAACTCAGCGCCCGCACCCGCCTGCGCGCCCGCGGTTTCGACTCCTCCCGCAGCTTCGTCGATCGCGTCTCCGCCTTCCCCACCAACATCGAGGTCGAAGCCACGCACACGTACGTCGCTCCCCCCGATGCCGGCCCCGCCACCCCCTCACCCTTCCCCTCGCCCTTCGGCGGAGGCGGCATGCGCGGCAACAGCGCCACCGTCGTCCTCCATTACTCCATGGTCAAGCTCCCCGAAAAACCCATGATGCCCCGCCTGGTCGACGACCGGGTCGGCTACTTCAGCGTCCGCAAAACCGACTTCTCCCTCGACGAAGCCCGCGCCCCCAAACTCGCCTACCTCACCCGCTGGCGCCTCGAAAAGAAGGATCCCTCCGCCGCCGTCTCCGACCCCGTCAAACCCATCATCTACTACGTCGATCCTGCCACCCCCGCCAAACTCGTCCCCTACATCAAAGCGGGTATCGAAGAGTGGAAAGTAGCCTTCGAAGCCGCCGGCTTCCGCAACGCCATCCAAGCCCGGGAAGCCCCCAAAAACGACCCGACCTGGAGCGCCGAAGACGCCCGCTACTCCGTCGTCCGTTGGCTCCCCTCCGATACCGAAAACGCTATGGGTCCTCACATTCACGACCCCCGCTCCGGCGAGATCATCGAGTCGGACATTCAGATGTACCACAACGTCATGAAGCTCGCGACGGCTTGGTACTTCACCCAGGTCGGGCCCCTCGATCCCCGCGCCACCAAACTCCCGCTGCCTGACGATACCCTCGGCAAAATCGTCCAGTTCGTCGTCGCTCATGAAGTCGGCCACACCCTCGGCTTCCCCCACAACATGAAGGCCTCTTCCATGTACCCGGCCGAAAAAGTTCGCGACCGCGCCTGGGTGAAGAAAATGGGGCACACCCCGTCCATCATGGACTACTCCCGCTTCAACTACGTCGCCCAACCCGAAGACAAAATCGACGTCGACGATCTCATCCCCCACGTCGGCCCTTACGACGTCTGGGCCACCGTTTGGGGCTATAAGCCCATCCCCGGTGCCAAGACGCCCGCCGAAGAAAAGCCCACCCTCGATGAATGGGCCCGCCAACAGGACCAGACCCCCTGGTTCCGCTTCATGACCGCCGGAGCCCGCGGCGCCGACCCCGGCGAAGTCACCGAAGCCGTCGGCGATGCCGACCCCGTCTACTCCACCGGACTCGGCGTCAAAAACCTGGAACGCGTCATGAAAATGCTCATCCCCGCCACCGAACAGAAAGGCGAAGATTGGAGCGACCTCGAAGAGATGTACGGCCGCGTCCTCGGCCAGTTCACCCGCGAAATGAACCACGTCGCCGGTGTCGTCGGCGGCGTCGCTTCCCAACAGAAAAACGGCGGTCAGTCCGGCGTTCTATTTACGACCATTCCCGTCGCCCGCCAGAAGAAGGCCGTTGAATTCCTGAACGCCCAAGTCTTCACGACCCCCACTTATTTCATCGACGCCGCCATCCTCCGCCGCATTGAACCCGATGGCGTCCTCACTCGTATCCGCGCCGCCCAGGGCTCCGTGCTCGATAGCCTCCTCTCCCCCGTCCGCATCCAGCGGATGACCGAACAGGAAACCATCGACGGCGAAAAAGCCTATAAGCCCCTCGACCTGCTCACCGACGTCCGCCGCGGCATCTTCGCCGAACTCGCGGCCCCGGCCCCGAAAGTCGACGCCTACCGCCGCAACCTGCAACAGGTCTATCTCGACGCGATGAACTCCCGCATCAACGCCGGCGCCGCTCCCGCTAACCAACGTTGGCTCTCCCGTGGCGAACTCAAAGCCCTCAGCGCCGATATCACCCGCTCGCTCCCCAAGGTCACCGACCGCGCCAGCAACATGTTCCTCACAGAAGTGAAGGAACAAATCGCCCGCATTCTCGACCCCAAATTCGCCACTCCAACGCCCTCGCTACTCTCCGTCCCCACCCGCCGGGGCCTGGACTCCAACAATCTGGAATCCTGTTGGCAAGAGTTAACCATCTCGCGAGACGGGATCAAGCTACAATAGGTGCTCTTACCCATGTATCGCCTGTCGCTGCTTATCACCCTCTTAGCCGCCGCCCTGGTTTCCGCCGGCTGCAAAAAAACTCCTCCGGCCAACGTCTCCGCTACGGTCAACGATCGCGCTATCACCTTCGCTGACCTCGAAAAGCAGTTCGGCATGCAGTTTCCGCCCCAACCTGGTCAATCCGAAAATGATGACCAGACCATGATCAACAAGCTCGAAGTGCTCCGCAGCATGATCGACCAGGAGATCATGATGCAGCGCGCCGAAAAGAACGGCCTCCTCGCCCAGCAAGCCGACGTCGATGCCGACTTCGCCAAACTCAAGGGCGGCTTCACCGAGGAAGAGTTCAAAAAGCGGCTCGAAGAAAAGAAGATGACCGCCGAGGACTTGAAGTCCGACATCCGCAAGAAGTTGAGCATCGAAAAGCTGATCACGAAGGAGATCACCTCGAAGATCAACATCACCGACAAGGACGTCAGTGACTTCTACGCCTCCAACAAGCAGAACTTCAACCTCGCCGAACCCCAGGTCCACCTGGCCCAGATCTTGACCACTCCCGTCGCCGACGCCAGCATCCGGAATCTCAAGAACGACAAGGCCCAGAACGACGACCAAGCGAAGCGCAAAATGCAGCAGATCTCCGACCGCCTCCGCGCCGGCGAAGACTTCTCCATGCTCGCATCCCGGCTCCTCCGCCAACGGCGGCGACCTCGGCTTCGTCTCCGAGTCGGCTCTCGAAAAAGCCAACATCGATCTGCGCAGGCTCGTCAGCCAAATGCAACCCGGCCAAATCTCCCCCGTCATCAAGACCGGAGAAGGCTATCGCATCCTGAAACTCCTCTCGAAGGAGCCCGCCGGCCAGCGCGAACTCAGCGACCCCCGCGTACAACAGACCATCCGCGAGACGCTCATGAACCGTAAGGATCAGCTCTTCCGGTCCGCTTTCCTGGAAGCCGTTCGCAACGAAGCCCACGTGGAAAACTACCTCGCCCGCGTCGTCGGCCAGCTCGATCCCAAAAAGTAGTTAGCTCACGGACGCGGCACCCGAGACGAGTGCCGCGTCCCACGCCAATCGCATCGATCGGATCCCGTTCGCTCGTTCCCGTAAGCCCTCCAGCGAGATCGCCATCAGACTCGTCTTGAAGTTCACCCCAAAGTACGGTCGGGGAGCCGCAAGCGTTTCAAATCCGAACAACCGCTCATACGTATCCGCATGTTCTTCCCGCGGACACGCCACCACCCACGTAGCGCGATGGAGCTCCCCCAACGCCGCTAAATGGGCGATCACCCGGTAGAAGCTATCCCGCCGCGCCAGTTTTCCGAAACACAAACGGCTCGCCTCCACGAATCGCGATCGCGCAAGCTCCTTGAAGGCCGGATGGTCGCCAAATACCGATCTCGATGGACATTCCGTCCATCCCCGCTCCGGCACCACCACACTCACTCGCACCGTCGCCCCCGCCGTCAGAAAGCTGAAGTGGTTCGGCAACTCGTCGTAACGGTCGCTAAAACTCTCCTCCGGCGCCGTGGGAATCGCCCCGCTCCGGTGGTAACATGCATACCGCAGACGGTAGACCATCGCCCGCGCGTCCAAAGCGCACAGGCCGCGCAGGCCCGGCAGGATGAGCGAGGAACTCGCCCTTCCTGCCGGTCCGAAGCGAGTCCGTTGTGCGCGTGTTAGTTAAAAGTTTGAGCAATCACACAGTCGGTTTCCATTTTTGAACNATCACACAGTCGGTTTCCATTTTTGAACTCCTCTGTCTGCTATAGCGCGGGACTCGCAAAGATTCGGCCAAACGCCACCCAAAGAATTCCCGTACACTCAGGAGATTCTCGTGCCGCCTTTCCTCGCCTCCCTCCTCTCCGCCTCGGCCCTCATCGCCGCAGCCCCGACCATCCCCTGCGATAGCCTCGCCGCCAAGGCGTTCGGCAAGGAGGTCACACTCCACTCCGCCGCCCTCGTCCCCGCGACAGACAAACTCCCCGCCCACTGCGACGTCCGCGGCGTCATCTGGCCCGAAGCCCGCTTCGCCCTCAAACTCCCCACCGATTGGAACGAGCGATTCCAGATGGTCGGCAACGGAGGCACCGCCGGCGTCATCAGCCTCGCCGCCGTCGACCTCGCCCTGCGCCAAGGCTTCGCCGCCGTCTCCACCGATACCGGTCACGATGCCGCCAAAGAACCCCTCGCCACCTTCGCCCACCTCACCCCCGAAAACCCCAACGCCCACCGTAAATTCATCGACTTCGCCTACCTCTCCGTCCACGAAACCACCGTCCTGGCGAAGCAAATCATCCAAACCTACTACGGCACCCGCCCCCGTTACTCCTATTGGGTCGGCTGCTCCACCGGCGGTCGCCAAGGCATGCAGGAAGCCCAGCGCTACCCCGAAGATTTCGACGGCCTTGTCATCGGCGCTCCCGGCCTCTACCTCACCGGCAACGTCATGCGCCGCATCTGGGTCGGCCAATCGCAACTCGGCGACGCCGCCCTCCCCCCCGAAAAACTTCCCCTCCTCCACCAACTCGTCTACCAGAAATGTGACCCCGTCGACGGCCTCACCGACGGCATCATTGACGATCCCCGCCGCTGCGACTTCCAACCCAAACGCGACCTCCCCCTCTGCACCGCCGACACCAACGCCTGCTTCACCGCTCCCCAAATCGCCGGCCTCTCGAAAATCTACGGCGGCGTCCGCAACACCAAGGGAAAGCTCTTGTTCCCCGGCGAACCCCTCGGCAGCGAATCGGTCTGGGTCGGCAATCTCATCGCCCCCGACAAAGCCGTTCTCCCCCGTTCCGAAAGCCAAATGAAGTTCTATGTCCTCTCGCCGCCCCCCGGCCCCTCCTGGACCTATCCCCAATTCAACTTCGATAAGGACCCGCCCCGCACCGCCAAAGCCGCCCAGGACCTCAACCCCCGGAACCCCGACCTCGCCCCGCTCAAAAAACGCGGCGGCAAAATCATCCAATACTCCGGCTGGGCCGATCAGCAAGTCAACCCCTTCCCCGGCATCGAATACTACGAAACCGTCAGCAAACGGCTCGGCCCCGGACCAACCCGGGACTTCTATCGCCTCTTCATGGTCCCCGGGATGCTCCACTGCGCCGGCGGCCCCGGCTGCTCCAATGTAAACTGGCTCGCCCCCCTCATGGAATGGGTCGCCGCCCCCAGCCAGATCCTCGGCACCCACCTCGAAAAGGGCCAGGCCACCCGCACCCGCCCCCTCTGCCCCTATCCCGAAGTCGCCCGCTACAACGGCTCCGGCAGCACCGACGAAGCCGCCAACTTCACCTGCGGCGCACCCGTCCGCTAGCTTCCAGCCAAGCGCTCCAGCAGCACCCGCCGCTCCTCCGCCGCCCGCTCAAACATCGCCGCCTGCGCTGCGTGCCACCGCACCAGGTCCCGCTCGTCGGCCAGTTCATTCCGCAGCCGATCCAGCTCCACCTGCTGATCCCGCAGCATCACGTTCGCTTCCCGCAACTTCTCCAAACGCGCCTCCGCCGCCTCGCGCCATTGTCGAATCTCCTCCTCCTGGCGAGGATCAATCCTCTCGGCCAGCCACTCTCGCATCTCCGTTCCAAACGGATCCCCAAAGTACCCCGCCGCCCGGCCTAACCGTCCGTAAGCCTCGCGCGCACCCGGCGAAATGATCTCGCCATTGGCAAAGTAATCGTAGGAGTAACGCCAACTCCGCGTCTCCCCATAGCCCGCCGCCAAAATCCTGGCCCCATACTCCTGCAAAAGCGCTCGAGCGGCACCCACCTCCTCCATTTGCTTCGCCGGCCAATAACGACACACCTGGTCCGGACGTTCCGGGTCAAACCCGCTGCAATGAAAGAGCCGCCAAGCCGAAGCGTCCGGCCGCTCCGCCACGTTCCAATACGCCACGTTGTAGGCCGGGTCCCGCTCGACGCCCAGGCCCGGCACAAACGACGGCGCGAAGTCCAGCCACCGCTGGTCCAAGTGCAGGCCCTCGGCAATCGAATAGCGGCAATGCGCCCTTGTCCGGTCTCGCCACCAGCCCAGGAACTCGGACACCTCCCGCGACCTCGAAGCACCCACCACCCCACCGTTGTACACCCCGCACTGCAGGATGTTGAGTTCGGTCGCCACCGGCAAGCCGGGGCTGATCGCGTGGGGAGTTAACGTCAGCGGGTGTTGAGAAACTCGCTCCAAATCATGTCCGCATCTAAAAACGACACGTTCTCGAAGTCTTCCAGCAAGGCGCTAATCAGATACGGCTTCGCCGCCGACAGCGCTTCGCGTCGGGTATAGCGAAAACAAAAATCGCGCCAGTTGGGAATAGCCAACTCCTCCGCCTTCACTACCGTGAACGCCTCGCCCGCCGGATCGAATCGCCCCTCCGGCTCATCCATCAACGCCACGAACAGCGGTAGTTCAGGATGCCACCGGTGTAGCGACTCCGCCAGCACCCGCGCAAACGGCAGGTAGTTCTTGGCAATCAATGTCGCCACGGCCATCATGCCGGTAGCAATCCTTTCGGCCCCAACGCATACGGCCACACTCTGGTTTCCGCCCAGCCGGCCGCCAGCAACTCCTCGTGGTAGCGCGCAAACACCGCCGCGGCCGGGCCCAGCGACTCCTTCGTTAACCGCGTGAAATATCGCGTGGCAAACTCCGGATGGTCGGGATCGTAGCCGCTAAACCGGAACAGCCGACCCGGCTGCCCGTCCACCCGAATCGCATCCCCCTCCAACGTCACCACCCGTTCCGGCAAGTTCCAATGCGCTACGTTCACGCCCGGGTCTCGCACCACCGCAACCCGATCAACGTAGGAGTGCGCCAGGTCCAGCCAGCGCTGCTCAAAGTGCATCCCCGCCGCCGGATCGTAATGGCAATGGGTCGCCATTCGCCCCTGCCACCAACGGACGAACCGCACCGCCTCGGCCGTATCCGCCATTCCCACGAATCCGCCGTTAAACGTCCCACATTGGAGAATGTTCTGTTCCCGAGCCGCCTCCGACAACGATCGCAACAGGTGCGGAGTCAGCAACAGCGACGCCTCCGACAGCAGATCCATCACCGGGCCCAGATCTCCCGTCACCAAGCTCTCTTCTTTTAGAAACAGAACCCGCGCAAAGCCTTGCTGCCGCACCCAGTCCATCAGAAACGGTGTCAGCGCGTAGCTGAACTCCTGCTGGCTATAGCGCTCGCTCATCCCGCCTATCTCCGGCATACCGAGTTCGTCCGGCAACACCATCCGAAACGGCTCGGCCGCCGGATCAAAATAACCGTCCACCCGATCCGCCAGCAACAGATAGGCCGGTACACTAGGATGGTGACGCTGGAACGACCGGCAAACGACCCGTCCCAGCGCCAGATTGCGCTTGGCCGCGATCGTGCACATCGCCCACGTCCCCACTGCTACTTCTTCGTCCCCGCCTTCCTCACTTCCTCAAAATACTGCTGCACATAATGCTGCTGATGCAGCGGCACCTCATCCCGGTGAATCTCGCCGCCCCCCTCCGCATGCGCCGCACTCGACTTCGAATACTGCGTCCGCAGTTGCTGCTTACCCCCGCTCACCTCCACCATCACCTCCCCCGTAATATTCTGCGCCCGCTTCCCAAACAGCTCGCTGATCTTCCCCATCGCCTGCTGTTGCTCGGCGTCCCGAATCGCCTTATCCCCATCCGCCTTGCCCACCCCGGCCTTCGCATCCGGCGGAGCCTTCTGATTACTATTACTGTCCGCTCCCTGCCCCTTCGCATTCGCCGACTTCTCGCCGTTCTCCCCTTCCTGATCGCCCGGGCTCTCCCCGTTCTGCTGCGCGTCCCCTTCCTGCCCCTTCTGCTTCTCGCCCTTCTGGCCGCCCTTCTGCTGCTGATTCGCCGCCCCTTTCTCCGCCGCCCCCTGCTTGTTCGAAGCCTGCTGCTGCCCCCCGTCCTGGTTCGGCATCTTCAGCTTGTTCATCATGTTCTGAAAGGCATCTTTCATCTTGTCCATCAAGGACGAGTTCTCGCCCGGCTGCTGGCCGTTCTTGCCCTCCTTCCCCTGCTTGCCCTTCTGGTCCTGCCCCTTTCCGCCCTTTTGCCCTCCGTCCCCGTTCGGGTCCGTGTCGCCCTTCTGCCCGTCCTCGCCCGGCTGATTCCCTTCCCCCTGCTGCGCCTCACCCGGGTTTGTCGCCTTCCCGTCCTTACCGCCCTTGGCCTGCTGGCTCGAAGCGGAATCCGACAGATCATTCACATCCGGAATCTGCGGCGTCAAAATCTCGCCCTGTTGCACCCCGTCAAACTTCCGCTGTTCGTCCTTGGCATCCTCGTCCGGGGTCAAACCCATCTGCTTCAGCTGCTGATCCAGCCACGGGCTCACAGTTCGCTTCGCCGCCAATTTCTTGTCTTCGGCCGGTCGAAACACGTCCACCAGCGCTTCCGCCACCGGAGCCCGCAAATCGAGCGTATGCAGCATCCCGTAGCGAATTCCCAGCAAACTCAACGAAATCAAACCCAGCACCGCCACCGCATAAACCGCCTTCGGCCACACCATCGGAACCGCCACCTCGGGTGACAACGTCGCCGCCAAAGCATCCGCCCGGCTCCGCTGCGCCTCCACCACCGGCCCGGAATCCCCTTGAAAATGGAACGCCGTCGACAACGCATCCGCCAACCCCAACCGCTGGTCAATTGCCTGCGCCAACCGATACGCACTCGGCATCTCCCGCAGGAACCGCCAAGCCCCCCATCCAAACGCCCCCACAAACAACAACGCCGGCCAGAACCAATCCATCACTTGGGTTCCCAACAGCAGCAGCAGGATCAATCCCGCCAATCCCGCCGTCAGCCCCACCATGCTCTGTCTCACCAGTTGCGTCGTCACATACCGCCGCCGCACACCGCCCAGAAAGGTTGTCAGATTGCCGCTCTCAGCCATTAACATTATTGTGACACCGTTGGCGATAAACTATCGACGTGACCCCTATACTTCTCCTCGCCTTTGCCGCCCTCCCCGATGGGCTCCTCTTCCACGCCGGCTTCGACAAAACCGCCCAAGCCAAAGGCGATCCCCAACTCTACTCCGCCGCCTCCTATAAGGACATCTCGAAAGCCGCCCCCGGCCTCGCCGCCGCCCCCAACGTCGTCCACGCCTCCACCGGCGGCCGCAACGGCTCCGGCGCCCTCCACTTCAAAGCCAAAAACGACAACGCCGTCTTCTTCCACGCCGCCAAAAACGTCAACTTCCAAGCCGGTACCATCTCGTTTTGGCTCCGCCTCAACCCCGACAAAGACCTCGCCCCCGGCTACTGCGACCCCTTCCAACTCACCGACAAAGCCTACAACGACTCCGCCATCTGGGTCGACTTCACGAAGGACGACCAACCCCGCCACTTCCGCCTCGGCGTCTTCGGCGCCCTCAAATCCTGGAACCCTTCCAACCTGGAACCGGACAAAAACCCGGCCTTCAACAACCGTCTCGTCGTCGTGAAGAAGCCACCCTTCGCCGCCAATCAGTGGACCCACGTCGCCATCACCCACCAAGGCCTCGGCACTTCCCAGGGCAAAGCGTCGCTCTACATCAACGGGGTCCTCATCGGCGCCGCCCCCGCCATCACCGAAACCTTCGCCTGGGAACCCGCCAAGACCACCCTCCGACTCGGCGTCAACTACGTCGGCTTCCTCGACGATCTGATGATTTTCAACCGCCCCCTCTCCCCCGCCGAGATCAAATCACTCGGCCGCTGACCGTTCGATGGTACGCTGAAGAATCGAACGCCAAACACAACGAACTTTAGCGGTCATCTTCGCCGGATTTTGCGCTTTTTTGACCGTCTACGCCACCCAGCCCATCCTCCCGGTTCTCCGCCAAATCCTGGGGATCTCCGAGTTCCTGGCCAGCCTCACCGTCACGGCTTCCACCTTGGGGATGGCGCTCACCGCCCCCTTCGCCGGTCGCATCTCGGACCGCATCGGCCGTAAACGAACCATCGTCATCGCCGGCTTCGCTCTCGCCGTCGCCACCCTCGGCGCCGGCTTTGCCGCCGACCTCCCAATGCTCCTCTTCTGGCGCTTCCTCCAGGGCATGTTCACCCCCGGCATCTTCGCCGTCACCATCGCCTACATCCACGACGAATGGGGCATGGCCAACTCCGGCAGCGGCATGGCAAAATACGTCGGCGGTACCGTCGTCGGCGGCTTCCTCGGCCGCTTCCTGGCCGGCTACATCGCCTCCCAATACGACTGGCACGTCGTCTTTTTCGTGCTTGGTGGCCTCAACCTAATGAGCGCCATCATCATCTGGCAGTTCATGCCGGTCGAAAGCAAGAAGGGTGCCCCCGCCACCGACCGCATGGGCCCCGCCGTCGCCGAACACTTCCGCAACCCCCTCCTCCTCGCCACCTTCGCCGTCGGCTTCTGCGTCTTCTTCTCGTTGATTTCGACCTTCACCTACATCAACTTCTATCTCGCCCTCCCTCCCTTCTCCCTCCCCACCTCCGTCCTCGGAAGCTTGTTCTTCGTCTATCTGACCAGCGCCGTCGTCACCCCCATCGCCGGCCGCTACATTGACCGCTACGGCCATCGTTTCGTCCTCGTCTGCGGCATCGCCGCCGGGGCGACCGGAACGCTCTTGACCCTCGTCCCTAGCGTCCCCGTCATCGTCCTCGGCCTGGCCCTCGTCTGCAACGCCGTCTTCGTCGCCCAGACCTGCGCCAGCGGCTTCCTCGGCCTCGCGACAAAGACCAACCGAGCCCTTGCCGTCGGTCTCTACGTGATGGTCTATAACATCGGCGGCAGCACCGGAGCGGCAGTTCCCGGGCCGATCTGGAAGGCCTACGGCTGGCCCGGCGTGGTCGCCCTGATCGTCTCCGTTCAGCTTCTGACCATGCTTCTCGCCTGGAACCTCTGGCCCCCCAAGCAAGCTCCCGTCGCGAAGTAAATGGTGTAGATTGAAATCATGACGGCCAAAGAAGCAAAGATCATTGCCAACTGGGACTTCAATTCGCCAGAGTGCCTTGAGCTCTTCCGCAAGGCCGCCAAAGAATCCACCGCCGAGGCAACCAAGTCCAAAGCCGCTGCTCGAAGGGTCCTAATCAAGGACGGCATCATTACCAAGTCCGGCAAACTGACTAAAAATTACAGATAATCCCCGTGCATCGCTTATCCTCAAGCTTCGTGCTCGGTTACCACGGCTGTGATCTTGATGTTGGAGAGCGTCTCCTGGCCGGTGCCGCATTTAAACCGAGCGCCAATGACTACGATTGGCTGGGGCCGGGCATCTACTTCGGGGAAGCCAATCCGCAACGAGGGTTAGAATTTGCCCAGGAAGTTGCGTCGCGAGCAAACTCCGGCATTAAGAAGCCTTTCGTAATCGGTGCTGTAATTGAGTTGGGCCTATGCCTCGATTTGACAACCTCCGCTGGAGTGGACTGGCTGCGAATCGCCCATCCAAACCTCGTCGATCTCATCCAGGTTGCTGGTTCACAATTCCCGGTCAACACCGGGGACCAGTTGCGGCGAAATCTCGATTGCGCGGTCATTCAACGTTTGCACGCGGTTCTGGAAGAACGAGGGTTCCCCGCCATTGACACCGTGAAAGGCGTATTCACCGAAGGCCCCCCGTCTACCCCGGCTCCGGCTTCCGCGAAAAAACCCATATCCAAATCGCCGTCCGCAACCCGGCTTGCATCAAAGGCGTCTTTCGAGTGCCCCTGAAGTAACCCCATGCTCCGCCAAGCCGCCCGTCGCCTCCGCCGCTCCCCCGCCTCCACCCTCACCGTCATCCTCTCCCTCGCCATCGGCATCGGGGCCAGCGCCGTCCTCTTCTCCCTCGTCAACGCCGCCATTCTCCGCATGATCCCCGTCCGCAACCCCGCCCAACTCGTCTGGTTTGATTCCGGATCCCACGGTCGCGCCCTCAGCTACCCCTTCTACGAACACATCCAAAACCACCCCCAATTCCAGGGCATCCTCGCCGCCTTCCCCACCGTCGTCAACCTCAGTGCCGCCAACACCGCTGAACGCGCCCCCGTCGAACTCGTCTCCGGCAACTACTTCGACGTCCTCGGCCTCAACCCTACCCTCGGCCGCCTCCTCACCCCCGCCGATCAGCACTCTCCCGTCGCCGTCATCTCCCACGCCTACTGGCAGAACCGCCTCGGCGGCTCCCCCTCCGTCATCGGCCAGACCATCCGCATCAACAACTCCCCCTGGTCCATCGTCGGCGTCGCCCCGCCCGGCTTCGGCGGCCTCGACCGCGCCTACCAACGCCCCCTCTTCGTCCCCCTCGGCATGAAGCCCCACGTTACCCCCGGTTGGAACGGTCTCGACAAGCCCCTCTTCGCCTGGCTCTACATCGCCGGCCGCCTCCAGCCCGGCGTCAACCCCACCACCCTCGGCACCGAACTCAACGCCCGCTTCCACTCCTTCCAGGAAACCTTTCTCCCCCTCGACCCCACCCTCAGCGCCGCCGCGCGGCAACTCATCCGCGGCCGCCGCCTCCATCTCGATCCCCTCGGCGCAGCCGTGTTCGAACCACGCGTAGCCTCTCAACTCTCCGTCCTCTCCTGAATGGTCGCCCTCCTCCTCGCCCTCACCTGCGCCAACGTCGCCGGCCTCCAGCTCTCCCGCGGCCTCGAACGCAGCCGCGAAATCGCCACCCGACTCGCCATCGGCGGCTCCCGCCGCGCCATTGTCCAACAGTTACTTACCGAATCCCTCCTCCTCGCCCTCGCTGGCGGCGCCGTCGCCCTCTTCCTCGCCGCCACCCTCTCCCCGCTGCTCGCCGCCCGTTTCCCCCTCACCGGCGCCGACTCCCAACTCGACGTCCCCCTCGACCTCACCGTCTTAACCTTCACCTTCGCCGTCTCCCTCCTCGCCTGCCTCCTCTCCGGGCTCCTCCCCGCCTGGCAAGCCACCAAAATCGACCTCGTCTCCGCCCTCAAAGGAGCCGCCGCCCTCCCCTCCACCAACCGCCTCCGCAACGTCCTCCTCACCGGACAAGTAGCCCTCTCCGTCTGCCTGCTCGGGGCCGCCGCGCTCCTCGCCGGGAACCTGCGCAGCCTCCTTACGCGGAATACCGGCTTCGACCACCAGCGTCTGCTCATGGCCGAAGTCGAACCCGCCCTCAGCGGCTACGACGAATCCGCCCGCCTCCGCTTCTACCAGGATCTCCAAAACCGCCTCGACGCCCTCGCCAGCCCCGCCACCTACTCCGCCGCCGTCATGGCCAACGTCTCCCCCCGCTCGCCGTTCCACTGGTCCTCCGGCTTCGACATCGTCGGTCGCGAATCCGAAACCGGGCCCATCCCCCGCGCCGTCGCCGTCGGCCCCGGCTACCTCGAAACCATGCGCATCCCTCTCCGTTCTGGCCGCCTTCTACAGGATCGCGACGACGCCCGACACCCCCGCGTCGCCGTCATCACCGAATCCCTCGCCCGCCGCGCCTTCCCCCACCAGAACCCCCTCGGCCAACGCTTTATCGCCGACCGCCGTAGCCCCACCCAAACGACCTTTGCAATCGTCGGCGTCGTCGCCGACGTCAACCTCGCCGACCCCCGCAACTGGACCCAGCGCGAATGCGTCTTCCTCCCCTACCGCCAGTGGGCCTTCCCGCCCCAGTCCATCGTCCTCCATGCCCGTCTCGCCGAAAACGCCTCCCCCGCCGCCTCCGTCCAAGCCTTCCGTACCGCCCTCCACCGAGTCGACCCCAACCTCGCGCTGTTCGGCATCCGCTCCATCGAACAAGCCACCGACGCGCTCCTCGGCACCGAACGCCTCGCCACCTTACTCACCGGCTTCTTCGCCTGCGCCGCCGCCCTCCTCTGTGCCCTTGGCATCTACGGCGTCATCTCCCGGGAACTCGCTACGCGACTCCGAGAGGTCGCCATTCGCCTCCTCCTCGGCGGCAAACTCCCTGCCATCATGGCCCATCTGGCCAAAGGGCCGGTCACCGCCGTCCTCGTCGGCCTCTGCGGTGGCGCGGCACTCTCCTTCGCCCTCGCCCCCATGCTCCAGCCCATATTGGGCGACCTCCCGCCGAACCCCTGGCTGATCGCCGCCTCAGTCCCCGCGCTCGCACTCATCGGCGTCGCCTCCGTCGCGCTCCCATCCCTCAAAGCGCGAAAGCTGCAACCAGCAGCCCTCCTCCGCCAGGATTGAAACGAAAAAAAGGGGTAGTAAGAGCCCACGAACCAGGTTCGCGGCTCCCACTGCCCCTTTTTGTGCTGAGACGTTTCCGACTAGGAAGCGCCGGCGGCGGAGCTCATCGACGAAGCAACTTTCGAGAAAATGGTGCTGATCGAGGTCGACACGCCAGGCATGATGGCGCCCGCGGCAACGGCCACAAAGCCGGCCATCAACGCGTATTCGATAAGGTCTTGACCCTTGGTGTCCTTCAAGATCTGAACTTTCAGGATAAAATTTTTGATGCGATTCATAGTGTTTTCTCTCCGGTGCAGCCTGTTGTTATTTGTTTGTCGGCTGCTATTAGTAAGTTATCACCAAGCGAAAAACAACGAATCAGCAAACCTACCTAGTTCAAATCTAAATTTGTCTCGGGTTTTTACCTAGCCTCAAACCAAAGTACTAGCTAAGTATCCGGCCTTAGCCCAATCGATAGCCCCCGCAGCCCC
>JAPKZA010000480.1:0-1651 GCA_026394015.1 Acidobacteriota bacterium | reverse complement strand
CAATGCGATAGCATAGGGTGGAATTCCATGTCGCGCCTTCACCTTACCTTCATCCTCCTCTGCACCGTCGCCTTCGCTCAGCAGCCTACGCCACCTCCCCCCGCCGCCGCCAAACCAGCCCGGCCCCAGCCCCCCACCCGCGACCCCAACTCGCCCGGCTACGTCAAAGCCGCCGAACTCCCCGACGGCACCGTCCCCGCCCCGAAGCAGGACGGCAACTTCATCATCGGCCCCACTCACCCCGCCGCCCCGGAAACGGTCGTCAAGGAAGGCGTACCCCAAGGCCAGATCATCGAGTTCACCATGGACTCCAAGGACAGTAAAACCTACTCCGGCATCGCCCGCAAGCCCGGCACCTTCGGCCAACCCGACCCCGCCAACCCCGGCAAGCTCCTCGTCGATAGTTACCCCCAGCCCTACACCCGCAAGGTCGCCGTCTACATCCCCAAACAGTACGTCCCCGGCACCGTCGCCCCCCTCCTCGTCGGAGCCGATGGCCCCGACCGCATGCTCTTCACAACGCTCGACAACCTCATCGCCGCCAAACGAGTCCCCGTCATGATCGCCGTCTCCATCGCTAACGGCAGCGGCGACGCCCAAGGCAGCCAGCGCGGCCTCGAGTACGACACCATGTCCGGCCTCTACGCCCAGTTCGTCGAAACCGAAGTCCTCCCGCTGGTCGAGCAAAAAGCCAACGTTAAACTGACGAAAGACCCCGACGCCCGCGCCACCATGGGCTGCAGCTCCGGAGCCTCCGCCGCCATGGCCATGGCTTGGTATCGGACCGATCTCTACCACCGCGTCCTCAGCTACTCCGGCACATACGTCTACCAGCAGTGGCCCTACAACGCCGGAACACCGCACGGAGCCTGGGACTTCCACGCGTCCATCATCCCCAACAGCCCCAAGAAGCCCCTCCGCATCTGGATGCACGTCAGCGACCGCGACAACCTCTCCACCCGCGACGACTATCACGATTGGGTTCTCGCCAACGAAAACATGGCCAAGGTCCTCACCGCCAAGGGCTATCCCTATCAGTTCGTCTTCGCCCGCAACGCCTCCCACTGCGACCGTTCCGTCAAGGCCCAAACCCTCCCCCTGGCCCTCGAGTACGTCTGGAAGGACTTCCCCAAGAAGTAGTGACTGATGATTTGATCTCCTATTTCCGTGAGCACTTTCCGGCGCTGGTCTTGGGCGACGCTCTTTTCTATACCTGGCCTATCGGAATCCGCTTTGACCTAGCGGGACTTTCCCACCCGAAAGTCGAAAACGGCTGTAAGGCATTGTATTATAACGAGATACGAGGCCGGTTGCGTATATACCACGCTGTTTCAGTCCATTTCCGGCAAGGCATTAAGGGCCTTGGCCAGTGCTAAGCGCTCCGGTTCAGTCTCTTCAAGCTGCAATCGAACCCGGGGCCTTCCCCGCTGGCCCGTCCGATCAATAATGTGGCAGCAGCGGATCGTTCCCAGCTCCGCCAGCAGGTGCTGAGGCCCCCCGGCAAAGGCCGCCTTCTGCCGCGCCCGCCGGTGCAGCAAAGTCACCAACAAGGACGCCATCACACAAATAAACACATGGACACGAAGCTTGTGGTCAGTCCAGTGAAACTGCGGCCGGATCGCCAGCATCCCCGGATTCTTCAGATCCCGAA
>JAPKZA010000248.1 GCA_026394015.1 Acidobacteriota bacterium | reverse complement strand
GGTAAAGGTGGAACGGCTCGAAGCGAATGATTGAGCGGGCTTGGTGGAGGGGGCTGGTGGCGGCGGGCTTGGCGGCGGGCTTGGCGGGGACCGCGGCGGCGTTTTTGTTGTGGTCGCTGGATCGGGCGGGGGAATGGTTTGGGGGGCATCGGTGGATGGTGGGGTTGCTGCCTCTGGCGGGATGGGCGACGCAGTGGTGGGGTGAGCGGAATGGGGCGGTGTTTTTGGGGACGGTGTTGACGCATGTCTGCGGGGGGTCAGCGGGGCGGGAAGGGGCCGCGGTGCAGGTGGGCGGGGCGTTGGCGACGGCGGTGAAGGCCGATATCCGGGTGGGCATGGCGGCGGGGTTTGGCGGGGTGTTCGGGACGCCGTGGGCTGGGTTCGTTTTTGCGCAGGAGGTGGCGGGGCGGGAGGCGGTTTGGGTTTGTTTGGCCGGGGCGTTTGTGGGGGACTGGGTGGCGCGGGGTTGGGGGGCGCAGCATACGGTTTACGTCATCAGTTTGTGGCCGGAGTGGTGGGCCGTGGGTTGGGCGGGCATGGCGGGGTTGGCGTTTGGGTTGGTGGCGGCGGGATATCGCGGGCTGGTGGACTTCGTGAGGCGGCATGTGCCGGTGGTGGCGGGCGGGGTAATTGTCGCGGGAGTGCTCTATAGCACTTCGACGTGGGAGTTTGCCGGGTTGGGGGTACCAAAGATTGCGTCGGCGTTTGTGGAGCCGGCGGGGGCTGGGGATTGGCTCGTCAAGTTGGGGTTGACGGCGGTGACGGTGGGGAGCGGGTTTCGAGGGGGAGAAGCCACCCCGCTGTTCTTTATGGGGGCGACGCTGGGGAACACTTTGAGCGGGTTGTTCGGAGTGCCGATGAGTTGGCTGGCGGGGTTAGGGTTTGTAGCCGTGTTTGGGGCCGCGGCGCGGGCACCGCTCGCGAGTACCGTGATGGCGGTGGAACTGTTCGGGCCGGCGGTGATTCCATATGCGCTGGTGGCTTGCTTTACGGCAGATTTCGCCAGTCGAAGAGCACAAAGTTTTTGGGTCGACTATTCATCGCGATCATAATCCCCTTCGGGAATTGGGGGCCGAGGTTGGCGGAGGAGACTTCGAGGCCGTCGGTGGAGTCGGTCGCGGTTTCGATGACTTTGACGAGCTTGGAATGATCGTGGGGACGGCCGGGTTCGCCTTCGCGTTTGAAGACGCGGTATTGGGAGCCGTTAGGGATTTGGTCGGTACAGACGAGGAAGCCTTTGCCGTTGGGTTGGGTATAGATGCCGATGCCTTCGCGCTGTTGCTTCCAGCCGGTTTCGCCGAACTTGGCGAGTTCGCGGGGGGCGTCGGGATGGTCAGGGTCGGCGTGGTACTTGCGGATGCAGCAGGCTTCGTCGGCGTAGTAGACGTAGCCGAGTTCGGAGTCGACCGCGACAGCTTCGATTTCGTTGCCCTGGCCACCGGAGTAGGCGCCGAATTCGCGGACCTTGGTGGCTTTGAGTTTGCCGGCTTGGAGGGTTAGGCGGTACTGAAACAGATAAGAGCCGGAGGGGCCGGATTTGCGGGAGACGATGGCGAAGAGGGCTCCGTCTTTGGGGCGGCGGTAGAGGGCGATGCCCATGGGGGCGTCGAAGACTTTGAGGCCGTCGAGGTCGCTGATATCGGTGAGATGGGGGGCGGTGGGGGAGATGCGGTAGGCACGGAGACGGTTTTTGTTGCGCTCGGTCAAGACGGCGATGTTTTCGATGACGTCGACGTTGTTGGGGCGGTCGAGGCCTTCGATGTGCTGGCGGATTTTGCCGTCGAGGCCGAAGACGTAGAGACCGCCGACCTGGGCGGCTTTGTCGGTCGAGATGATCAGGGATTGGGCGGGGTTGGCGGGGTTGACCCAGAGGGACGGGTCGTCGGGATCGTGGGCGACGGATTCGGTGGTTACGACGGGAGCTAGGAGGGCGAGGAGGAGGAGATAGCGCATCTACAGCTTAGTCTAGCCGGGTGATCTGCTGATCGGAGAGTAGGGCGAGGAGGGGGAGATAAGCGGGGAGGAGGTCAGCGAGGGGGGCGAGGACGAAGGCGCGTTGGGCGAGGCGGGGATGGGGGAGGGTGAGGCGGGGGGAGGCGATGATGATATTGCTATATAGCAATATGTCAATGTCGAGGGTACGGGGGGCGTTGGGGAAGGGGCGGAGGCGATGGCGGAGGTTTTCGATGCGATGGACTTCGTTGAGGAGGGTCCAAGGGGAGAGGGCGGTTTGGATTTCGCAGACGCAATTCAGGAACGGGGACTGGTCGAGGTAGCCGAGGGGGGCGGTTTCGTAGAAGGGCGAGACGCGGGAGGGGCGGAGTTCGGCGAGGGCGAAATCGAGATGGTCGCGGCGGTCGCCGAGGTTGGAGCCGAGACCGAGGTAGGCGGTGATCAAAAGAGTGAATTTTGGGGGCCGGCGGCGGGGGGGGCGATTTTGAAGTAGTCAAACGCGCGGCGGGTGCCGACGCGGCCGCGGGGGGTGCGGTCGAGGAAGCCGAGTTGCATGAGGTAGGGCTCGTAGACCTCTTCGATGGTGGCGGATTCTTCGTCGATCGACGCGGCGATGGTGTTGATGCCGACGGGGCCTCCGGCGTACTTGTCGAGGATCGTGAGCATGATTTTCTGGTCGATTTCATCGAGGCCGAAGCGATCGACTTCGAGGAGGTCGAGGGCGGTCATGGCGACGGGGAAGGTGATGTCGCCGTTGGCGCGGACTTGGGCGTAGTCGCGGACGCGGCGGAGGAGGCGGTTGGCAATGCGAGGGGTGCCGCGGGCACGGCGGGCGATTTCACCGGCTGCTTCGGCGACGATCGAGAGCTCCATGAGGCGGGCCGAGCGCAGGACGATGGCGGTTAGGTCTTCTTCGTTGTAGTGGTTCAGGCGAAGAACAAGGCCGAAGCGGCCGCGGAGGGGGGCGGAGATGAGGCCTTGGCGGGTGGTGGCGCCGACAGCGGTAAAGCGTTGGATGGGGAGGGAGTGGGTGCGGGCGCCGGGTCCGGTGCCGACCATGATGTCGACGCGGAAGTCTTCGAGGGCGGAGTAGAGGATCTCTTCGACGTCGGGGAGGAGGCGATGGATTTCGTCGATGAAAAAGACCTGGCGGGCCTGGACGTTGGTGAGGACGCCGGTGAGGTCGAGTTTTTTCTGAAGGATGGGGGCGGCGGTTTGCTCGAAGGCGACTTCCAGTTCCTGAGAGATGAGTTGGGCGAGGGTAGTTTTTCCGAGACCGGGGGGGCCGTAGAGCAGAACGTGATCCATGGCTTCGCCGCGTTGGCGGGCGGCTTCGATGGCGATGGCGAGATTTTCCTTAAGTTTGGGTTGGCCGGTAAAATCGGCGAGGCGGCGGGGGCGGAGGGAGGACTCGAATTTCTTCTCTTCTTCGTCGAGGACACCGGCAGTAGGTTTGCGATTCGACATAGTTTACCTGACCAGTTCGAGAGCTTTGCGGAAGAGGGGTTCGAAGTCGTCTCCGGTGACGGTCGAGCGGGCTTTGCGAACAGCCGCTTCGGCAGCGGGCCGGGGGGAGCCGAGGTTGACGAGGGCGGAGACGATGTCGGCGTCGAGGGGGGACAGGAGGGAGACGGGGACGGACTTCGGTCCGCCGGCGCTGGGCAGGAGGAGGTCGAGTTTGTCGCGGAGTTCGAGGATCATCCGTTCGGCGGTTTTCTTGCCGACGCCAGGGATGCGGGTGAGTTGGGTGACTTCCCCGCCCCGGATGGCGGCGGCGAGGTCGGCGGGGGGGAGGCCGGAGAGGGCGGTGAGGGCGAGTTTGGCGCCGATGCCGGAGACGGAGATGAGCTTTTCGAAGAGCTGCTTTTCTTCGGAGGTGAAGAAGCCGAAGAGTTGGATGGCATCTTCGCGGACACTGGTAAAGATCCGGAGGCGAACTTCGAGGCCGGGGTCGGGGAGGCGGGTGAAGGTCGAGACGGGAATGGCGACGTCGTAGCCGACGCCTTGGCATTCGACGATAGCTTGGTGCGGTTGCTTTTCGAGAAGCGTGCCGCGCAGGTGCGCAATCATAGTAAGAACCCTATTCTCCCATGGCGCGACGACTTTTCTTTGTACCGACGGTAAGACGCGATGTAGCCGAATTGCACGGCGAGATGGCGCAGCATTTGACGCGAGTGTTGCGCGTCGAAAAAGGCCAGGTTTTTGAGATCTCCGACAACGAGCAGTTGTACCTGGCCGAGATCGAGATGGCGCGGAAGGAGCTGGTGACCTTTCGGGTGATTGAGAAGTTGGAAGCGCGACCGGCCCCGTTTCCGGTGACGCTGTGCGTAAGTCTGTTCAAGTTTGACCATTTCGAATGGATGATCGAGAAGGCGACGGAGTTGGGGGTGGGGGCGATTCAGCCGCTGGTGACCGAGCGGAGCGAGCATGGGTTGGAACGGGCGGCACCGAAGCGGGCGGAGCGGTGGCGGCGGATTGCGATGGAGGCGAGCCAGCAGTGCCGGCGGATGCGGGTGCCGGAGGTGCGGGAGTTGGCGACGCTGGGGGGTGTGCTGGGCGGAGCCGAAGGAGCGCGGATCTGGCTGGACGAGAGGCCGGGGGGGCGGCCGCTGTTAGAGGTGATGGAGCGGGAAAGGCCGACGGCGGTGACGCTGCTGTTGGGGCCGGAAGGCGGCTGGGCGGAGCGGGAGGCGACGGTGATTGCGGAGGCCGGGTGGGTGGCTACGTCGCTAGGCTCGCTGGTGCTGCGGGCCGAGACGGCGGCCATGGCGGCCCTAACTCTGGTGCAGGCTAGCGGATCTGCTTATCGCGAAAGTCGTGCATGATGCGGCCGAACTTTTTGCGCTGCTCTTCGTTGAGGACCTGCTCCATGCCGGACTTGCCGTTCGCTCGGACTTCGTCCATCTGGGCTTGGAGCATCTGGTAGTACATGGTGAAATCGTCGAGGATAGTTTCGATTTGGGCGGTTTGATCGGGGGTTAGCTGGAGCTCTTTTTGGAGACGATTGAGGGTTACCTCTTTGTTGTTATCGTTCCAGGAGACGGCCTTGACGGGCTGAGAGGAGGCGCGATAGACGATCGCGCCGGCGATGGCACCGCAAAGGAATACGAGGCCCAGGGTGAACAGGATTTGCGTATTCTTCCAAGGCTCTCCCCCGCGAATCATTCATTCCTCCAATTCACGATAGCTCCTATTCGCCGAAGGTGGCCAAAGTCACCAGCAGCGAGTCGCGGCCCTGCTGGACCTTGTCCGGAGAGGCGGGTTGCTCGTGAGCAGGTTGCTCGACGTTGGGTTGTGCCAAGGCATGAACCGGTGTACTGGCGAGTTCATGATGGACCGGTTCCGTGGCCAGAAGGAAGACGCCCATCAGGATCACCAGAGAGGCCGAGGCGTAAACGAGTCGGCGGCCGAAGATGGGATCCAGGAGCAGAGACCAGAACGAGGGCCGGGCTTCGGATTCAACCCGACGCATGACACGGGCGTAAAAACCAGGAGGCGGCTCAAGTTCAGCGGGGGCGGCGAGGCATTGCAGAAAGGCGGAGTGGGACTGCATCTGCACGGCCAAGTCGTGACATTGGCGGCAAACGGCCACGTGCGCTTCGAACGTCTCGCGGGCGATGCCGGTGAGGCGGCCTTCGAGAAACTCTTCGATATGATCTTCCACTGAACGATGCATACCCTGACCTATTCCTGTTCTTTTCTCTGCGGTACTGGACGACAACAAGCTTACACGCTCCGGGCAGGGATACGCAGCAGGCGTTGGGCTGACTTAAGCAGCTTTTGCCGGGCCCGGAACAGTTTGACTTTAATAGTATTCTCGTTCATTCCGGTCATTTGCGCTAGCTCTTCAACCGAGTGACCCTCAACTTCTTTGAGAAGAATGAGTTTGACGACGAGATCCCGATTGGCGAGGCGTTGATCCACGGGAGCGTGGTGGTCGGTAGCGCCTTCGGAGTTTTCCATGCGCATGGCGTCGTCTTCGGAGAAATCACTTTCGTAGACGAGCTTGCGGACCTTCTTTTTGCGGAGATAGTCGTAGCACTCGTTGACGGTGATCTTGTAGATCCACGTCAGCAGGGAGCTGCGGAAATCGAAGTTCCGGATGGAGAAGTAGACTTTGGCAAAGACCTGCTGGGCGATATCCTCGGCGTCGTTGCGGTTGCGCAAGATGCCATAGATGATCGAATAGACCTTCGACTGGAATCGTTCGACGATATCGCGAAAGGCCATTTCGTCGCCGGCTTGCACCCGGCGAACGAGCAGCGCTTCGTCAGAGGTGCTGTGGTCCACTTTAGTCTTCGTCCGGTTGGCCGAACCCGCAATCGGGAAGCTCAATACATCCAATACGCCGCTCATGGTAGGTCGGACGTATCGATTTTGGATTTGGTTTCGAAAAGGTGAGGTGCATCGCAATAGGGTGTTGATGCATCAGATGAGGGTATATCTACCGATCGGGACGGGTTAAACTGAAATAGACCGCGCCGATTGGGCAAGGAGTGAGACAACTATGATCAATTTAACAGAGCGAGCGATTGGTAAGGTAGCGGAAATTCTGGATTCTCAGGAACCGAAGCCAAATGGATTGCGGATTTCCGTGGTGGGCGGTGGCTGTTCGGGCTTCAGCTACTCGATGGCATTTGAGAACACGCCGAGCATGCTGGACAAGACGTACGCATACGGACCGTTGAAGGTGTTCGTCGATCAGGCGAGCCTACTGTATCTTGAAGGTGTGGAGGTGGATTACGTGGACTCCTTGGAAGGTTCCGGATTTAAGTTCAACAATCCTCAGGTGAAGTCGACCTGTGGTTGTGGCAGTTCGTTCAGCGTTTAGCCTTCAGACTGAGTATCGACACGATTGGAGAGTTACCGCCGGACGCGCGTAAGCGCTTCCGGCGGTTTTTTGCGTGGATAAAAACTAAAGTGGCCTCCGCGCCGGTAAGCGCGGAGGCCACTTTAGTTTGGTTTTGGCCAGAACTACTTGCGGCGGCGGAGGACGGCGAGACCGATAAGGCCAGCACCCATCAGGGCGAAAGTCATCGGCTCGGGGATACCCGTTTGGACGGCGGCCGGAGCGAAGTAGTTGGTGTAGCTGGCGAGCGAGGCGCTGTTGCCGATCGTGTTACCACCGTCGAGACGGAGGCGGTCAACGATGACCAAGCTGCCAACGCCCTCCGTCAACAACGCGGGGTTGAAGGCGGTGGGCGGGGTGATGACGTAGGCGGAACCGGGGAGCGAGCTCGTGTCCGGCTGAAGGATCGACTGCAAGCTGGTGTTGCTCAGCTGTTGGATGTACTTCTGCAAGGTGACAGCCGGGTTCGGAACGCCGACAACGGGCACGGAAGCAGCAGCACCGTCAATAGACCCACCGACACGGGTGATGAGCGCACTTCCGGTGTTGTTGGCGATACGGAACGTGGATTCCATGTTGAACTGCTGAGCGCCGTTCGAAGTGGCTCCGGCAGTGAACCCGAAGTAGTTCGAAACGGTCGGGGTGAGAGTAACCGAAAAGCCACCACTGAAGTTGGTGGGGTTGAGAGCGAAGCTCACGTTGAAATTGCTGGTCGTCTGAACGCCTTGACCCGCGTAGTTGGTGAAGGTGGGGTTACCAGCAGAGAACCCAAAGGTGTTGAGGTTCCAGGTGTTAGGACCGTTGGTGATTTCGCAACCACCGGCGCCGAGTGCCGCCAAGGAAGCCAAGGTACCGGGGACGCAAGGAGCGGCGCTGAGCTGGAGACAGCCGAAAGCCATCAGGCTAAAGGCCAAAAGAGATTTTTTCATTCATTCCTCCGAAGGATTTGTATGTTCAAAAGGCCAGTAGGGGCCATACACGCCCCAACCATTCCTTATGAGTACCTCCATACTATACAAGGAAATCTAAATCCGTGTCAATAGTTTTAGCCATCTGGATTCAGGTGTTCGTACTACTAGTGGAGCGGCTCACGAGAATTCTCGTAAAACTTATGTAACCAGCTTCTTTTCTATCATTTACAAATACCAACAGGATGGTTTTGGGATTCTGTGGCCGTAGTACTACGGCCACACTTTAAGGATCGGGCGAAAACTAAAGCTGACCGGTGGGCCACTTTCGAGGACAGGGGAGGTACGAAATCCTGACTAGAGCTACAGTTGGGCCCTAGTCCTTTCGTTAGCAAGGGAATAGACCATAGAAGCGTTTCGCGGCATGGGTTGCGGACTGGCGTCAGCGACGCTATGATGAAAGAACGTCTACACGGGTGCCTAGAGCCCGCGCGTTTACTCATGTTTGATAACCTCTCCGACAAGCTGCAGCGCGTTTTCAAGAATTTGCGCGGCGAAGGGAAGCTCACCGCCGAGAATATGGAAGCGGCGCTCCGCGAAATTCGCGTAGCGTTGCTCGAAGCCGACGTCCATTTTACGGTCGTGAAGCAGTTGATTGCGGCGGTGAAGGAGAAGGCGCTGGGCCAAGAGGTTTTGGCGGCGTTATCTCCGGCGCAGCAGGTGGTGAAGATCGTCCATGAGGAGTTGATCAAAACTCTGGGGACGCATGCGTCGCGGTTGCGGTTTGCGAACGACCCGCCGACGGTCATTATGATAGTGGGGTTGCAGGGGTCGGGCAAGACGACGTCGACGGCGAAGTTGGCGCGTTGGCTGTCGAAGAACCAGCATTCACCCTTAATGGTATCGGTAGACGTTTACCGACCGGCTGCGCGGGACCAGCTGGCGGTTTTGGCCAAGCAGTTGGCGCTACCTTTATATGCGGGGACGGCGGAGGAGTCGAAGCCGCTGGAGTTGGCGAAATCGGCGCGGCGGGAAGCGATTCAGACGGGTCGGGATGTGGTTTTGATCGACACGGCGGGTCGTCTGCATATAGATGACGCGTTGATGGCGGAATTGGCCGAGTTGAAGGAGACTTTTCAGCCGACCGAGATCTTGTTTGTTGCCGATGCAATGACGGGCCAGGACGCGGTGAAGTCGGCCGAGCAGTTCCACAAGCAGTTGGGGATCACGGGTATCATATTAACGAAGATGGACGGCGACGCTCGGGGTGGTGCGGCGCTGTCGATTCGATCGATTACGGGTCAGCCGTTGAAGTACATTGGCTTGGGGGAGAAGCCGGACGCGTTTGAGTTGTTCCATCCGGACCGGGTAGCAAACCGGATTCTGGGAATGGGGGACGTGCTGAGTCTGATCGAGAAGGTCGAGGAGACCATCGATAAGAAGCAGGCCGAAGAGATGCAGCGCAAACTCATTGATAACGAGTTTACGTTGACCGATTTCCGGAATCAGTTGAAGCAGATTCGGAAGCTGGGTCCGTTAGGGGACTTGATGGGGATGATGCCGAACCTACCGGGAATGGGTGGGAGCATGATGAAAGAGCTGAAAAATGCTAAAGTGGACGAGAAAGAGTTAAATCGCGTGGTGGCGATCATCGATTCGATGACGCCGAAAGAGCGCGAGAACCATATGTTGATTAACGGCTCCCGCCGCCGTCGGATCGCAAAGGGATCGGGGACGTCGGTTGAGGACGTGAACAACCTTTTGAAGCAGTACACGCAAGCCCGAAAGATGATGAAGACCTTTTCGGGTGCGCTGTCGGGCCAGGGTTTCCTGGGCAAGAAGCTCGGCAAGCTGGGCAAACTCCCTTCGATGGGCGATCTCGGCAATTTTAAGTTTTAGCAAGAATTCCTTAGGAGTATAGAGAAACAATGTTGGCAATTCGTCTCGCGCGGTTCGGATCGAAAAAGAAACCGACCTATCGTGTAGTTGTGATTCAGAAAGAACGGGCGCGCGACAGCAAAGCGCTGGAAGTGCTGGGGCATTATGATCCGCTGACGGAACCGGCGACGGTGGTTTTGGACCACAGCCGTTTCGAGCATTGGGTAAAGGTAGGCGCTCAGCCTTCGGATACGGTGGCGCGGCTCGTGAGGTCGAACCCGGCTCCGGCTCCTGTGGCTGCATAGTCATGGAGTCTTCGCTGAAAGAGCTCGTCGAAAGGATTGCGAAAGCGATCGTGGAGCATCCGTCGGAGGTGGTCGTGACGGAAACGGCTTCCGGCGAGCAGGGTTCGGCGCTGACGCTGCGGGTAGCGGCGTCGGATCTGGGCAAGGTAATTGGCAAACAGGGACGCACGGCACGGTCGATGCGGACGTTGTTGATTGCTGCCGGGATGAAAGCGAATCGACGGGTGAGCCTAGAAATCGTCGAGGAGAAGTAGGCGACCGTGAGTGGGCAAAACCCGGAGTGGGTGACGCTGGCTGAAGTGAGCCGCCCGCGGGGAAACCGCGGGGAATTGTTGTGCGTGGATTTGTCGAAGGGTCCGGAGCGGTATCTGGATTTGGGTACGGTCTGGCTCTTCAGTGCGAAAGAAGAAGAGATGGGTCAGCACCAGGTGGAAGAAGCCTGGCTGCATCAGGACCAGTTGATTCTGAAGTTCGTCGGGGTGGATAGCATCAATGACGCCGAGCGATTTCGCGGCGGCGAGGTGCGGATTCCGTTTGCGCAGCGGGCCCCGTTAGCCGAGGGCGAGTACTACTTGACTGATTTGCCGGGTTGCGTGGTGAAAGACGCGACGTCGGGGGAACAGTTGGGGGTGGTCGCGGCGGCGCTGGAGATGCCCGGTTCGAACTTAATTGAGTTAGAGAATGGCGTATTGATTCCACTGTCGCGGGCGATCTGTCCGGTGATCGATCCGGCGAACCGGGAGATCCGGGTGAATGTCCCGGACGGTCTGTTGGATTTGAACCGCAAGTAAGTTTTGGCACCATGAAGTTTCATGTTCTGACGATTTTTCCGGAGTTTTTTGACGGTCCGTTCCGGCATGGGGTGGTGGCGAAGGCGAGCGAGGCGGGGGTGGTTTCAATCCACATGCACGATTTGCGGCAATGGACGTTTGACCGCCATCGCAGTGTGGATGATCGGCCATTCGGTGGTGGCGAGGGGATGCTGTTGAAAGCGGAACCGGTCTTTTTAGCCACTGAAGCAATTTTTCCCAAAAAGAGCGATACTAGAAAGGTTGTCCTTATGTCGGCCCAAGGGAAGCTGTTTACACAGCAGACCGCGCGCCGGTTAAGCCAGATGTCGGAACTGCTGTTGATTTGTGGCAGGTACGAGGGAGTTGACGAGCGAGTCGCTTCTCATTTGGTGGACGAAGAGATTTCGATCGGTGATTTTGTTTTGAGCGGCGGCGAACTCGCGGCAGCTTTGGTGATTGATGCAGTAGCCCGATTGCTTCCCGGGGTCCTTGGCAACGAGGCTTCCCGCGCGAATGAGAGTTTTTCGGAGCCGCTGCTCGATTATCCGCATTACACCCGCCCGGCAGACTTCCGCGGATGGAAAATTCCCGAAGTTTTGCAGAGCGGTAACCATGAAGCGATCCGGCAATGGCGACGCCAAGCTGCGTTTGAGAAGACGCAGAAGAATCGGCCCGATCTGCTTCCCTAGTTTTCAACATCCGAGGTAATTCATCATGCAACATGTAGCTCTCACGAAAATCGCCCAGCCCCAGGTGCGGACCGACCTGCCGGTGCTGCGGATCGGCGACACGATCAAAGTTCACGTTAAGATTCGCGAAGGCGAAAAAGAGCGCATTCAGGTTTTTGAAGGGACGTTGATCGCGCGCAAGAACAAAGGCATCAGCACGACGATCACGGTGCGCAAGATCAGCTTTGGTACGGGCGTGGAGCGCATTTTCCCGTTGAACTCGCCGACGATCGACAGGTTCGATGTGGTGCGGACCGGTTTTGTCCGTCGCGCGAAACTGTACTATTTGCGTGCGTTGAAGGGCAAAGCGGCTCGTCTGAAAGAGCGCGACTAAGGGTAACCGCGGCGAGGGATTGATTGCCGCCGATTTGCTCTACCCGTTTCGAGCGCGAATTGCGCAAACAGGGCTTTGGCGCCATTGCCGGCGTGGATGAGGCCGGGCGGGGTTGTCTGTTCGGTCCGGTCTGCGCGGCTGCTTGCATCCTTGATCCAAAGCGGCCGCTGCGGGGCGTGAACGATTCCAAGCAGGTGAGCGAGCAGGACCGAGAGGCGCTGGCAGTGTTGCTGCGGGAGAGGTCGGTGGCGTGGGCGATCGGGTGGGCGTCGGCGGCAGAAATTGACGCGATCAATATTCTGCAGGCATCCAGGTTGGCGATGAAGCGCGCGGTAGAGAATTTGTCGCGACCGGCCGATTATTTGTTAGTGGATGCAACGAGTGTAGATGTGGCGATACCGCAACGGGGAGTAATCCACGGGGATGCGTTGTCGCGATCGATCGCGGCGGCATCGATTTTGGCGAAAACGGCGAGGGACGCCCGTTTGCGCGAGCTGGATTTGCAGTATCCTGCCTATGGATTTGCGCGTCACAAGGGTTATGGGTCGCCGGAGCATTTGGCGGCGCTGGACCGATGGGGCCCGCTGCCGGAACACCGCTATAGTTACGCGCCTGTACGAGCCCGGGCGGGACAAACACTTTCTTCATGAACCCACTGCCAGAGCTACCGCTTCATCCTCGGATTCGTCGGAGTTGGTTTGCTCGTTTATCCGGGCTGGCCTGGATCATCCTCTGCTTTGAGTTAGGGGTGTTTTTGCTGGTCTACCCGTGGATGGATGGGTGGGAGCGGAACGAGTTGGCCAATTGGCGGGAGGGAACGCGGGAAATTTGGGTGAACCCTTACGTCCGCGGGGCCGTATCTGGCATAGGCATTGTGAATATTGGCACGAGCCTGCGCGATTTGTATCGCTACCTTCGGGAAGTGCTGTTCGATTAGCTAGAATTGGAAGAACACCGTGGCATTGGAACAAGATCAGAAATCGACCCCCGCGGATCCGTCCGCGCCTGAACAACCGCTCTGGAAGCAGATTTTCCTGCAGCGGAAAGAAGAGACCCCACGCAATACGATTGCCGAATGGACTGTGACCATATTGCTGCTGCTGTTCGGCACGACGACGTTGGTCCAGGCGTTTGTTATCCCGACGGGATCGATGGAAGACACGCTGTTAATCGGCGACCATTTGCTGGTGGATAAGTTGGCGTATGCGCCTCCGGGGCCGATCAGCCGTTACTTTCTGCCGTATTCGGAAGTGAAGCGGGGCGATATCATCGTCTTCCGTTGGCCGAGCGATTTGAAGTTCACCTTCGTCAAGCGCGTGATGGGTGTCCCAGGGGACCGGATTCGCGTCGAGAACAAGCAGGTGTTTTTGAACGGCAAACCGTTGACCGAACCCTATAAGTATCACAAGACCGAGTACTTCGATTCGTACCGGGACACGTTTCCTTCCGAACCGAATACACGTCTGGACGAAGGCGGACGGACGATGCTCGAGAAGCATCTGGCGGGCAAAGAGATCGTAGTGCCGGATAACGCCTATTTTGCGATGGGCGACAATCGGGACCAATCCCTGGACTCACGTTACTGGGGGTTTGTGCCGCGGGAGAATATCATCGGCAAGCCGCTGATTATTTACTGGTCCTACGACGCCCCCACCGAGCGGTTGCAGAGTTCGACGCCGGGCTGGGACCACATTCAGGACTTGGCGACGAACTTTTTCACGAAGACCCGCTGGAAGCGGACGTTCAACCTGATCCACGGTTATCCGGTGCAATAAACTATGGCGACGAAAACACGCCTGGTGCGGCACTGGCTGGCGGAATGGACCGTAACGGGGCTGATGCTGCTGTTCGGGACGACGACACTCGTGCAGGCCTTTGTAGTGCCGACGCCGTCGATGGACACGACGATCCGGGTGGGCGACCATCTGCTCGTCGATAAGCTGGTTTACGCGCCGGCCAACGATTTTTCGAAGGCGCTGCTGCCCTATGCGGATGTGAAGCGGGGCGACGTGATCGTCTTCCAATACCCGCTCGATGAGGCCCAGCCTTACGTCAAACGGGTGATTGGGGTGCCGGGAGACCGGATCCAATTCATGGACAACCAATTGATCTTGAACGGCCAAGCGGTCGAGGAGCCGTACAAACGGCAGAACGCGGGGCTGCGGGTGCCGTATTTGCGGAATTTCCCGAACGAAGCGCCGGTTCCGGGGATCGAAAATCGAGCAATCGAGATGTTGCAGGCGCACGTCTTCAACGGGGAGTTAGTGGTGCCGCCGGGGATGTATTTTGCCATAGGCGACAACCGCGACAACTCGGCTGATTCGCGTTTTTGGGGCTTCGTGCCGCGGGAGAACATCTACGGCAAGCCGGTGCTGGTGTGGTGGTCCTACGACGCCCCACAAGAGCATTGGCAGCCACAGAACGACGGCCACATTGGGGACCACACGAAAGACATGGCCCTTCATTTTTTCACGAAGACTCGTTGGGAACGAACATTTCAGCGAATTACTTCGTATCCACTCGGATAGCACATGGCGAAGACTGACCACTATTACGGATTGATTCTGGCCGGGGGCCGCGGGACGCGGTTCTGGCCCAAGAGCCGCAAGAAATCGGCCAAGCAGGTATTGAGTTTCTTTGGGGAACGGACGCTGATTCAGCAGACCGTGGATCGCCTGCGGGCGGTGCTGCCGCCGGAGCGGATCTGGATCATCACGAATGATCATCTGCGGGATACGATTGCCAAGCAACTGCCGGAGGTGCCGAAGAAGCAGATCATTGCGGAACCGGCGCAGCGGAACACGGCTCCGGCGATTGGCTTGATTGCGCAGATTTTGCATCGGCAGGATCCGGATGCGGTGATGGGGGTGTTCCCGGCCGACCATGTGATCGAGAAGAATTCGCGGTACGTGCGGCTCGTAAAGCCGGCGTTCAAGGCGGCGGCCGAAGGCAAGATCGCCGTGCTGGGCGTGCAGCCGCGGTGGGCGGAGACGGGGTACGGCTACATCGAATTTCCCTCCGGGGTGACGGCGGGCGAGACGGTGCCGGTACCGGTGCGCAGCTTCCGCGAGAAGCCCGATTTAGAGACGGCGAAAGAGTACGTTGCCGCCGGAAATTTCTACTGGAACGCGGGGATGTTCTTCTGGCGGGCCGATGTAGTTTTGGGTTCGTTGCGGGAGCATTTGCCGTATACGGCGGCGACGCTGGAGAGCCTGCCGGCCTTTGGCAGCGCGAAGTTTAAGTCGGCTTTAGCGACGAAGTTTTTGGAGTGCGAAAGCATTTCGATTGACTACGCGGTGCTCGAAAAGGCCACCAACATTGTGGGTATTCCGGCGGATGAGTTTGGCTGGAACGACGTGGGGACGTGGAACGCCGTGTATGAGTTGGGGGCGCGCGGGATCTATTCGAACGTGTCGCGGGGCGAGGTGATTGCGGAGTTGGCGACCGGGAACTATGTGGACGTTCCGGGGAAGCTAGTGGCACTGCTGGGGGTAGAAAACCTGGTGGTTGTCGAAACGCCGGACGCGCTTCTGATCGCCGATCGGAACCGTTCGCAGCAGGTGAGCGATATCGTTAAGGCGCTCGAAAAAATGAAACGAGAAGAACTTCTATGAAGCAATACGCAGCATACCCAGAGATGGTCATTGACCCGACCAAGAGCTACACGGCGACGTTTAACACGTCCCGTGGCACGATCGTTTTGGCGCTTGACGCCAAAAGCGCACCGAAGACGGTGAACAACTTTGTTTTCCTGGCGCAGGACAAGTATTATGACGGCTTGACGTTTCATCGGGTGATCCCGGACTTCATGGTGCAGGGCGGATGCCCGGAGGGGTCAGGCCGGGGCGGTCCGGGCTACAAGTTCGGCGATGAGTTTGCGGGGAATCCGAACTCGCATGAGCGGGGAGTGATTTCGATGGCGAACGCGGGTCCGGGGACGAACGGGAGCCAGTTTTTTATCACGCACGTGCCCTGCCCTTGGCTCAATGGCAAGCACACGGTGTTCGGCAAGGTGACGACCGGGCTGGACGTGGTGGATGCGATCAAGGGCGGGGATACGATTACTTCGTTGACGATTGACGTCGCGTAAAATGTGGTGAAACGCGGCCCCATTTTGCGGCTTTGGCCGTAGAATGGGGCCATGCGGTTCTTGATTCCACTTTTTCTGCTTTCGTTTGAGGTGGTGTTCGCGCAGGGTTTTTCCTTCGCATTTCCCGATCCTCTTAAAAAGTATTTGGAGTTGACCGACCCTCAAGTGGCCGAGATCGTCACTAAGAACGAGAGGTTGGGGCGGTTCCGCTCGGAGAAGATGCAGCGGCAGTCTATGGTGCAGTTCGAGATTGCCCAAGAGACGGGACGGTCGACGCTGGACCCGATGGCAATCGGCGTTCGGTACCTGGAACTGGAAACGATTCGTCGAGAGTTGGAGACAGAGGTCAATAAGACGGTAGCCGAGATCCAAGGGCTATTGACGCTGGCACAGAAGGCCAGGCTGGCCAGCCTGGAGGAGGTGTTGCGACAGCATAATACGGCTTGTTCAGCGCTGTCGTGGAACTTGATGTCAGAACCATCCGTACCGGGGAATTTTGCCTCATTCCTGCTTCAGCAGTCTCCTGTGGGGTGCGGCAACCAATTTCGTCTCGGAGTGTCCCTCACCGGCCTTATCTCGGTCGCCGAGCCACCGCGATAGACTCCAGTAGATCGGCTGGGGCTTTGGGCGAAATAGTTAGCGCTGCGACCAACGCCTTGCTCAACAAGCCGCTCACGCCCCAGAACATCGTTCTCGGTGCCGACAGGAGGATTGCCCAGAAGATCCGCCAACTACTCCCGGACGCATCATTGCAGTGCTGATTGGCCTGCTGCTGCCGGCGGTGCAGAAGATTCGTGCGTCATCCAGTTCGGCGCCCGAGGTTCCGGCGCTGAAGCGTTGCGTGAAACCGAGCGGGAAATTGCTCATCGCGCGGACCGACGGCTCACGGACCCCCTTCGCCGAATTCGAAGAGATCGCATTTTAACGCCGCGGCGATTAGCGATAGACTGCTATCCATGCGCTTCTTTCTTTGGTTTGTCGCCGCGCTGGCTTTCGGCCAGCAGTATGATGTCTTGATCAAGAATGGCCGGGTGGCCGACGGGACCGGGAACCCAACGTTCCTAGCTGATGTCGCCATCAGCGGCGGGAAGATCGCCGCGATTGGGAAACTGACCGGGTCGGCCAAGACCACCATCGACGCCAAGGGTCTGATTGTCGCTCCCGGCTTCATCGACATCCACAACCACTCCGATACCTCGTTGCTGGCCGATGGGAACGCGCAATCGTTTGTGCGGCAGGGCGTGACGACGATGATCTTCGGCGAGGGCCCTTCGGCGGCGCCGTCGCGGGACTTTCCGCGGTTTACAAACTATTGGGAACGGCTGCTGAAGACCGGGATTTCGTCCAACGTCGGCAGCTACGTGGGGTCGAGCCAAGTGTGGACGCAGGTCCGCGGGCCGAAGGCGGGCCCCCCGACGGCGACGGAGTTGACGAAGATGCGAGCGCTCGTCAAACAGGCGATGGAAGACGGGGCGCTGGGGGTCTCCAGTTCGCTCTCCGGGCCGCCGGGATCGTGGATCGACACCGATACGCTGGTCGCGATGTGCGAAGAGGCGAAGCCGTTCGGCGGCATCTACTCGACCCATATGCGGACCGAAGGGATCGGGGTGTTCGAGTCGATCGCCGAGGCGATTGAGATCGGGAAGCGCGCTGGCGTACCGGTCGATATCATCCACGTGAAACTGGCCGATAACAAGCTGTGGGGCCGCATGCCAGAAGTGATGGCGACGATAGCGAAGGCGCGGGCCGAGGGGCAGGAGGTGGAAGCGCACGTCTACCCGTATCGGGCGGGGCAGAATAACCTGTCGAGCATTATTCCGCCGTGGGCGCATGAGGGCGGGGTGAACGCGCTGCTCGAACGCATCCAGGATCCCAAGCTAAAAGACCGCCTGACGAGCGAAGTGCTGAACGGGATCCCGGGGACCAATTGGTACAACCACTACACGGCGGTCGGGAATTGGGAGGGCATGCAGGTCTCTTCGTTTTCAAACCCGGCCTACAAGAAGTATGAAGGGCAGCGAATGAACCAGATCATCGCGGCGCTGAAGAAACCGCCGGTGGACGCGTTGTTCCAGGTGCTCGTCGACAACGGAGGCTCTGTGCCGACCGTATTTTTCCACCACAGCGAAGAGGACATGCGGTATGCGATGAAGCAGCCGTTTGTTTCGATCGGGTCGGACGGGCGGGCGGTGGCGACCACTGGATTGCTCTCTGCCGAGCATCCGCATCCGCGCTACTACGGCACGTTTCCGCGGGTGCTGGGGCGGTACGTGCGCGATGAGAAAGTGATCACGATGGAAGAGGCGATTCGGAAGATGACGTCGGCGAACGCGAGCAAAGTTCGGATTTATGATCGGGGGTTGCTGCGGCCGGGCATGGTGGCCGATGTGACGGTGTTCGATCCGGCGACGGTGATCGACCATTCGACCTATGAGAAGCCGCATGCTTACTCGACGGGCATCAAGCACGTGCTCGTGAATGGAGTCGCGGTGTTGAAAGACGGCGAACACACGAAAGCGCGGCCGGGCGCGATTGTTCGTCAGCGCTGAAGGACGCGCTCCCAGGAGCCGTACATCGGGTTGGGGATGAGAAACCAGCGGTCGCCGAAGAAGGGCTGATTGGGGCCGAGAATTTCGCGGCGGCCGGCGATGGAGTTCTGCTCCGTCGGGACGCTGACGAAATCTTGAAAGTCGTCGCCGATCAGGAGCAGAACGCGGTAGGCGGCGGCAACGGCGGCGCGGCGGGCGGACTTATCGCTGCTGCTGCCTTCGCGGCATAGCAAACGGGAAGGAACCCACGGGGCACCGAGGCGGCGAAGGTTGCGGACGGTAGGATCGTTTGCATCGTTGGCCTTGCAGGTGCGGTTGGTGATGTAGACGAGGGCTACGCCGCGGGCCTGGGCGAACTTGAGAAATTCGATGGCGCCGGGGATGGGGCCGGCCTTGGCTTGGGCGACCCAGGCTTGCCACTTGTCGTTGTCAAACGCGATGTGTTGGGCGGCAAGCGAGGCTTGGTGCTCGCTGTTGTCGAGGACGGTTTCGTCGAGATCGAGAATGACGGCCGGGGGGAGTTCGTCAAAGCCTTGGGCCTGTTCGAGGGCGGCGGTCCAACGGGGGTCGGCGAGAGCCGTTTCCAGCGCCTGGGAAGCGCCACGGTAGGTTTGCTGCGTGAGGGCGGCGTATTCGACGCTCGTCCGGACCCAGGCGACGGAGAGATCCTGCTGGGCCAGCAGAGGAAGCGCGACAAGGGCAAGAAGGAATTTCATTGGGAGTATTTATACATTAACTCTAGAAGCTCTTTCTGCATCGCGGCCACCTGCTTAGGGTTTCCACTGGCGAAGGAGGAGGCGACGCAATGTTCGAGATGGCCCTGCATGACCTGCTTGCCGAGGCTGCGGAGGGCCTGCTGGACGCTGGAGATTTGGACGAGGACTTCGGCGCAGTAGCGATCTTCTTCGATCATTTTGTGCAGGCCGCGGACCTGGCCCTCGATCCGTTTGAGGCGTTGGAGGTTTTTTTCTTTGGTCATAGTTTGGTGGACCGGAGACGGAGGCTATTGGCCAGGACGCTGACCGAACTGAGGGCCATGGCGGCACTGGCCAGGATGGGGTTGAGTTGGCCGAAGGCGGCCAGCGGAATGCCGATGGCGTTATAGACGAAGGCCCAGAACAGGTTTTGTCGCATGACGCGAACGGTGACGCGGGCGATGGCGAAGGCATCGGCGGCGGCGAGGAGGTCGGGGCGGAGGAGCGTGACGGCGGCAGTTTCGGCGGCGATGTCGGAGCCGGTGGCCATGGCGAGGCCGACGTCGGCTTGCGCAAGGGCCGGCGCGTCGTTGACCCCGTCGCCGATCATGGCGACGACGCGGCCTTCCTTCTGCAACGCGACGATAAAGGCGAGCTTTTCGGCGGGGAGCAGGCCGGCGTGGACTTCCGTGATGCCGACGGCGGCGGCGATGCGCTGGGCGGTGGCCGAGCGGTCGCCCGTGAGCATGATGGTACGCAGGGCGAGGCGCTGGACGCCAGCGGCGGAGGTGGGCTTGACGGGGTCGTCGACGTCGAGGGCGAGGGCGTATTTTCCGTCGACCGTCGCCGCGATGGGCAGGTCGGTGGGGACGTTGAGCCAGGTGCCTCGGCCAACCCGGATGTGGTGGCCTTCGACGGAGCCTTCAGCGCCTTGGCCGGGGGTGGCGAGGAACTCAGTGACGGCGGGGAGAGGCGGCGCCGCATAGGCAACGATGGCTTGGGCGAGGGGGTGTTCGGAAGCCTGCTCGACGGCGGCGACCGAACGAAGCCATTGCCGATCGCCGTCGAAGCGCGTGACGACGGGGCGGCCTTCGGTGAGGGTGCCGGTCTTATCGAGGACGGCGACATCGACGCGGGAAAGGCGCTCCATGGCTTCGCCGCCCTTGAAGAGCACCCCAACTCCCGCGGCACGCCCGGTGGCCACCATGACCGCCGCAGGCACGGCCAAGCCCATCGCACAGGGGCAGGCGATGATCAGCACAGCGACGGCGGCTTGGAGGGCGAACGCGACTTCCCTGCCCTGAAACATCCAAATGGCAAACGTCAGGATCGAGAGCGAAACGACCACGGGGACGAAGATGGCGCTGATGCGGTCGGCGAGGCGCTGGAGCGGCGCTTTCGAGGATTGCGCCTCGCGGGTCATGCGGACGATTTGGCCAAGCATGGTGCCTGCCCCCACAGCGGTAGCCCGCATCTCAAACGAACCAGCCCCGTTGAGAGTACCGGCGGAGACGTGAGCGCCTATAGCCTTCGCGACGGCGAGGGGTTCGCCGGTGAGCATGGATTCATCGACCGTGGAAGAGCCGGATGCAAGCGAACCATCAACAGGAATCCGCTCGGAGGGCTTGACGAGGAGGCGATCGCCGAGGGCGACGGTGTCGATGGGGACGGCGACCCAGGCGTCGTCGCGACGGAGCCAGGCGGTGGCGGGAGCGAGTTGGGCGAGTTTGCGGATGGCTTCGGCGGTTTGATGGCGGGCACGGGATTCCATGGCGCGCCCGGCGAGGACGAGGCCGAGGATGAAGACAACAGCTTCGAAGTAGACGTCGTGGGCGAGGCCGGCGAGTGCCGCCAACGAGTATGTGAACGCAGCGCCGGTGCCGAGGGTGATCAGCGTGCTCATGTCCGTATTGCCGTGGCGGAGGCCACTGAAGGCCTTAACGTAGTATCGGCGGCCAGGCCCGGCCATTACGTAGACGGTGAGGACGAGTTGGACCCAGTTCCAGGTGGCGTTGGCGTGGCCGACGAAGGGCATGGCGGCCATCATGATCAGGCCGATTGCAATGCTAATGGCGGCGGGGCGAACGTGGTCGGCTTCTTCGTGGACGACGGCTTCGTAACCGTTGTCGATGATGGCGGCGACCATCGCCGCGGGGGTGGCGAGGGCGGGATCGAAGACGACGGTGGCTTCGTTCGTGAGCAGGCTGACGTTGGCACTCTCGACGCCCGGGACTTCTTCGAGGGCTTGCTGTACGTGGCCCTGGCAGGCCGAGCAGGTCATGCCGCCGACGGGGATGGTGAGCGTTTTCACTGCAACACTTGGGCCGGGTAGCCAGCCTTTTTAAGGGCAGCCAGGACGGGTTCCGGGTCAGCAGCTTCAATCGTGGCCGAACCGATGGCGACGGCCCCGACCGTAACGCCAATCGTTTTCTCGAGAGTCATGGTGACGCGACGAACGCAGGTACCACAATGCATTCCATCAATTTTGAGAGTCATAGGCTTGATAGGGTATACCCCTACCCCCTATTCTACATGAACTGTGAAAAAGCCAACGACGAGCAGGCCGAGGAAGAGTTGGAGCACTTCGCTATCGCCCAGGTTGTATTCGAGAAAGCCGGCGGTCATGACGCCGATGGTGACGGCGGCGATGCCATGGAGGACGGCGCGGCGTTCGGGATCGGCGGTTTGCCGGGCTCCGCGGAGGAAGGCCCAAAGGGCGGTGCCGATCATGGTGAGCAGGGCGATCAGGGCCGGGATGCCGCGTTCGGCGGCGAAGTGGAGATAGATGTTGTGGAGATGGCCGAACCACCAATGGGAGGGGAAGGGGCGGGGGATGTCCGCGGGGGCGTAGTCGGCGAACTTGGATTTCACCATCTCGGGGCCGATGCCGAGGAAGGGGTGGGCCTGAACGATGGCGAGGCCGGTTCGAAACATGGCTTGGCGGTGGGCGTTGGAATCGAGTTCACCGCGGGGGCGGACGATGGAAAGAGCGCGATCCTGCAGCGTGGCCGGGCCGACGGCGAGGATGAGGGCGGCGAGAACCGGCAGGGCGAGGACGACCGGGCGTTTCCAACTCCAGACGAGGTAAAGGACCCCAGCGGCGGCACCGATCCACATGCCGCGCGGTTGGCCGAGGAGGAGGGCGACCCCAGTGATCAGAGCGACGACGGCGACGCGCCAGTCCTTCGTGAATAGGAGCCAGGCGAGAGCGAGTAGGAGGACGATCATCATCTCACCGCCGAAGGTCATCCAATGGCTCATGAAGCCGGTGGTGCGGTCGGCGATGTAGGCGAGGGTGAAATCGACGCCGGCGGCTTTCGCGGCGGCGTATTTCCGCGCGTATTGGACGAAGGACCACAGGCCGGAGAGGGTTCCGGCGGCGGCGATGCCGGCGAGGATGTAACGGACCTCGAGCCAGCGGCGCAGGGCGGAGGCGAGGGCGAAGAGGATGAGATAGACAAAGAACTTTCGCAGTTGCGGGACCCCGGCGGCGGGGTTATCGCTGGCGGCAACGGCGAGCAGGGAAAGCCCGACGAAGGCGGCGAGCGACCAACCGATGGGGGGGAAGCGGCGGTCTTTCCATTGAAAGAGGGCGAGGGCGGTGGCGAGGCCGAGAAGGATCTGGGCGACGGCGATCGAACAGAGGCTGGCGACGACCGCTCCGCCGGCGGCGACGATGGAGATTCGCTGCAATTGTGCTGGACTGAGGCGCAAGTCTCTGAGTATGACAAAATAGCAGAAGACAAGCGACCATGCAGATCTACCTGCTCCGCCATGCCATAGCCGAGGACTTCCGTCCGGGCTTGGCCGATGCCGACCGCGCGATCACGAGCGAGGGTGCGCGAAAGCTGCGCGAGGTGCTGCGGAGGGCCCGGGGCGGTGGCCTGGAGCCGGTGCGAATTTTGTCGAGCCCGTTCAAACGAGCGCAGGAGACGGCCGAGATCGCCGCCAAAGTACTGGAGTACGAGGGCGAGATTCTAACGACGAAGACGCTGGTTCCGACTTCGGTGGCGCAGGAGACTTGGGAAGAGATTCGCCTCTACAAGGGCGATGGATCCTTGCTGCTGGTGGGCCATGAACCGGCGATGGGGCTGCTGGCCGGGTACCTGCTGGCGGTGCCGGAGTTGCAGGTGGAGTTCAAGAAAGGGGCGATCGTGCGGGTGGATGTGCCCTCGTTGGGAGTGCGACCGCGGGGCGTTCTTAAGTGGATGTTGGCGCCGAAACTTGCTGGCTGAGCCAAGCGAGGGCTTCATCGCGGGTCGAGAGTTCACCGTTGAGTTGAGCTTCTTCTAGAGACCAGATGAGCGCGCCGACGCGCGGGCCGGCGGGGACGCCGAGGGCGAGCACGTCGCGACCGGTGGCGAGGGGGACAGGGCGGAGTTCGTCGGGGGTCAGATTGGCTAGTTGGTGCTGGGCGAAATCGTAGGTGCCGAGGCGGCCGCCACCGCCGAGACAGTCGAGGCGATGGAGCGCGAGCAGGCTGGGAAAGTGTTCGGCGCGGAGGAAGCGCTTGAGGGTGCTGGGCTTCATTTTGGGAAGTTCGGGGAACTTCATGTGATCGGCGACCAGATATTGAACATGTTCAATTAAGTCCGACGAGGCGCGGAGCCGGGAGAGGATGGCGCGGGCCATCTCGCTGCCGACCCGGTCGTGGCCGTTGAAACGGATGCGATCGGAGAACGTTTGGGTGACGGGTTTGCCGACATCGTGGAGGAGGACGCCCCAGGCGAGCGCGGGTTCGGCGGGGCCGAGAAGTTTGAGCATGCCGAGGGTGTGGACCCAGACGTCGCCTTCCGGATGGTATTCGGGGGGCTGGGCGACGCCCTGCATGGCTTTGATTTCCGGGAGTAGCTCGGCGAGGAGGCCGGACTGATTAAGGAGTTCGAGGCCGCGGTGAGCGTTGCCGTCCGTGAGGATGCGGGTGAGTTCGGCGAAGACGCGTTCGGTGGAGATTTTGCGGATGGCGACCGGGTCGATGGCGGCGAGGGTGGCGGGGTCCATTTGAAAGTTGAGGCGGGCGGCGAAGCGGACGGCGCGGAGCATGCGGAGGTGGTCTTCGGCAAAGCGGGCAACGGGGTCGCCGATGGCGCGGATGATGCCGGCGGCGAGGTCGGCGCGGCCGTTGACAAAGTCGAGGATTTCGCCTGTGACGGGATCGAGAAAGAGGCCGTTAATCGTGAAGTCGCGGCGCTGGGCGTCGGCGGCGGGGTTGGTCTCGTACTGGACCGATTCCGGGCGGCGACCGTCGGAATAGGCTCCGTCGCTGCGGTAGGTGGCGACTTCGACGTCGTCGACGAGCATGACGCCGAAGTGGGCGCCGACGGGTATGGCGTGGGGGAAGAGGCGGGCGATGTCGGCGGGGCGGGCGTTGGTGGCGACATCGTAGTCCTTGGGGGGGATGCCGAGGAGGAGGTCGCGGACGCATCCGCCGACGAGCCAGGCGGAGTAGCCGGCGGCACGGAGAGCCGAAATGATTTCAGAGCCGTCGTTCATTCGCTATTATCGTAACTGGAATGCCTGACCCCTCCGAACGCCAGGCAGCAACGACCAGCAGTCGGGTTGTTGTTGCCACCACTGTAGCGCTCTCGTTTATCTCGTTTTGGCGAGGTGCGGCGATAGTCCTCAGCGATTTGGCGTCGACGATGTTTTACGTCGGCGGCATTACCGAGCAAGCGATCGGCAAATCGGCTCCCTGGTTTGTTTTGGCGGTCATGCTGTTCTCGTTCGCCGTCCGTTCGATCTACATGGAAAGTTGCTCCATGTTCGTTCGCGGCGGGGTGTACGTAGTGGTGCGGGATTCGATCGGCCCGAACATGGCGAAGCTGTCGGTATCGGCGCTGGTGGTGGATTACATTCTGACGGGGCCAATTTCGTCCGTCAGCGCGGGCCAGTACATCGGTCGGCTATTGAACGAGATGAGCGAGATGGCTGGGCACCCGCTGCACGTGAACCCGAACTATTTTGCGGTGTTCTTTGGGATCGCGGTGACGCTGTATTTTTGGCGAAGCAATACGAAGGGCATTCACGAATCGAGCGGCCATGCGCTACGGATCATGCAGATTACCACCGTCATGGTGGTGATTCTGATCGTGTGGTCGGTGATCACGCTGGTTCTGCGGGGCGGGGCTCCGCTGCCTCCGATGCCGACGCACGCGAACCTCACGCTGAACGAGCATTCGCTCGGCTGGCTGGAAGGGACGTTTTGGCCAACTATCAGTTCGGCGATGTTGATTGTCGCCTTCGGTCACTCGCTGCTGGCGATGAGCGGGTTTGAAACGCTGGCGCAGGTGTATCGCGAGATCGCCTATCCGAAGCTAAAGAACTTGCGCATCACGGCGAATATCGTCTGCGTTTATGCGCTGCTTTCGACCGGTGTGATTTCGATTTTGGCCGTGATGATCATCCCGGACGCGGTGCGGCCACAGTACTACGACAACCTGATTGGCGGTATGTCGATGAACCTGGAAGGCCCGCAATTGATGAAATTGGGCTTTCATGTTTTCGTCGTCATCGTGGGCGGGTTGATCTTGTCGGGTGCGGTAAACACGTCGCTGATCGGCGCCAACGGGGTATTGAACCGGGTGGCCGAAGACGGCGTTTTGCTGAGCTGGTTTCGTAAGCCACACACCCGATTCGGAACGACTTTCCGCATCATCAACATGATTGCGATTTTGCAGATTCTCACGATTATCGGAAGTCTGGGAGACGTTTATCTGCTGGGCGAAGCGTATGCTTTTGGCGTCGTATGGAGCTTCTTCCTGAAGGGCATGGGCGTGCTGGCGCTGCGGTTCCAGCGGCATGACCAGGAGTACAAGACGCCTTTTAACTTCATGTGGGGGAAGCGCGAGATTCCGGTCGGCCTGGGCGCGACGGTGTTGATGTTATTCCTGGTGGCGATCGCGAACCTGTTTACGAAGAAGATCGCGACGATTTACGGCGTGTCGTTCACGGTGTTGCTGTTCGTGATGTTTCTGATTTCTGAGCGGGTGAACGCGCGGCGGACACGGCGGGTGGAACACGCGCAGACTGACAACCTGGAAGAGTTCAACCTGGAGCACCAACCGCACGTCGATACGGCGCATTTGGCCGCGCGACCGGGATGCATTCTGGTGGCGGTGCGAGACTACAACAACCTGGAGCACTTCAAACGGATTCTCGAAAAAACGAACCTGCGCCGGCATGACGTGGTGGTGATGACAGTGCACCCGATGTCTTCCGGGGCGGGCGAGTTCGAACTGCAGAACGAACAGTGGTTTGGGTCCTACGAGCAGGAGTTGTTTTCGCGGGTGGTGACGGTGGCCGAGAAGGAAGGCAAGCCGGTGGAGCTGTTGGTGGTGCCGGCGACCGACCCGTTTGCGGCGATGATCCAGGCGGCCAACCAGTTGAAGGCATCACGACTCGTGACGGGCGTTTCCGCCAAGATGGCGTCCGAGGAGTTAGCCCGTCGGATCGGGATGGCGTGGGAAGCGCTGCCCGAGCCGCGGCATCCGCTTTCGCTCGAAGTCATCCGGCCTGATCGGCAATCCACGTTTGTTAATCTGGGCCCGCATCCGCCCCGGCTGTGGCCGGAGGATTTGGACCGTTTGCACGACATTTGGCTGAAGCTGACCGATAAGGAGGGTCTGGGCCATAAGCTGCACCACCGCGACGTCATCGGCGTGGCGCTGCGGCGAATGGAGTTGGAGATGGATACCGAAGATAAGGCCGAGATTCTGGCGCAGATTCGCGAAGAGATGCGCCGGAACTAGTTAGGCTTGGCGGGGGGCTCCTGCTGAGCCTGCAAAAGGGCGAGCGCTTTGAGTTCCTTCTTGGTGGGAGGAACGACGGCGTGGTCGTAGTTGTGATCCTTGTAACAAGAGCAACAACGAACTTTTGCGGGGTCTGTGCCAACCAGCGAAACGATGGCGTGGTTGGTAAGTCTCTTGCATTTGATGCAGTAATCGTCGAGGATATCGCCGAGTCGAAACTCGCTCATAATACGGCAAAGTATAGCAAAGACAGCGCGGCCGCACCCAGAATAATCCAAAACGAATCGACCTTAGTGAGCAGGAACGCGGCTACCGCCGCGACGGCGAGAACCACGCCGCGGGCGTCGACGATCGAGTCCTGAGCCAAGGGCAGAGCACTGGCGAGGCTTAGCCCGGCGGCAGCCATCAGAACCGAATCGAGCGCACGACGGAAGCCGGGCCGGTCGCTGTGGCGGCGCAGCCAGTGCAGCAACAGGATACTGAGAAACGCAGGGGTAACCAGAGCGAGCCAGCCGACCACGGCCCCGGGGTAGCCGGCGAGGTAGTAGCCGATGCCGACGAGGTAAACGCCGTTCGGGCCCGGGGCGAGACGGCCGGCGGCGATGGCCGTCGTGAGTTGCTGGTCCGTGAGCAGATGATGTTGCAGGACGAAATCGTTGCGGGCAATGGCTAGCGACGTCATGCCGCTGAAGGAGGTGAGGGTGGCCTTGGCGAGGAGGAGGTAGAGCCAAAGAAGGTTCATTTCACCCCCAACCGATCGAGGGCGAAGCCTGCCAGGACGGCCAGAGCGAGAATGGTGATCGGCGAGAGCCAGCCGCTGGCGAGGGCGATGGTCGCTCCGCCGGAAAGGATCGCGATGCGGAGCCAGCGCCGCTGGCTGGCGTAGGGTTTGACGATCTTCCAGGCGGAGACGGCGATGAGCGCCACCACGGCGACGAGGGCGCCGCCGATGGCGTGGCCGACCCAGTGGTTCGAGCGGGTTTGCTCATAGCCTGTGAGGAGCAGCAAGACGAGGAGAGAAGCGGGGACCGAGACGGCGACGACCGCGGCGATGGCCGCCGGCCAGCCGCCCAAACGCCAGGCGAGGGCAGCGCTGCAGGCCAGGACGTTCGTGCCCGGGGTAAACCGCGCGAGGCCGTAGATGAGGCCGAATTCGGCGGAATCGAGCCACCGGCGGCGCTCCACCAGTTCAAGATGGAGGGCGGCTTGGATGGGGTTTCCGCCGCCGAGAGTGAAGCTGCCGGACCGAAAGAAGATGGCCGTCAACTCACGAAAACGCGGGACGTCCATAGGCCTACTGTATCATCGAGATATGCGCGGTAAATGGCTGTTATTCGGAGGGTGTTTGGTTCTGCTGGCGATCGCCGGAGGGGCGATCACGGTTTGGCGTCGGGAGCAGGCGAAGCCGGCGGTGGTGGTGGCGCCGGTGCCGGCACCCGTGGTGGTGGGTGGCGAGTTGAGTTTGAGCGGAAAGATTGAGGCGCGAAACGTGGTGGGGGTGAAGGCGCCTTCGGCGGGGACGGTGGAAGAGTATCTCGTGAATGAGGGTGAAGAGGTTTACGAGGGGCAGTTGCTGGCACGGCTGAAGAACCCGTCGCTCGAGAACGAAAAAGAGTTAGCGAAGGAGCGGGCGGATAAAGCACAGGAGAAGCAGAACGCGCTGGAGAGCCAGTTGTTGGCGGCGCGGCTGGAGGTATCGCGGGGGAGAGCCGAGGCGGCGCGGGTGAAGGAAGAGTTTACGCGGGCCGAGCGACTCTACCAGCGGCAGTCGATGCTGAACCAGCAAGGGGCCACGCCGCGACTGACGTTTGAAAAAACGAAGAAAGATTTTGAAAGCGGGCGCTTGGATTATGAAACGTTGGGGGCTCGACAGCAGGTGGCCGAGGGGCGAATCTCGGATTTGACGCGAGACATCGAACTGGCGAAGAAGGCGCTGGAAGAGCGAAATGCGGCGCTTGAGGACGCCGAGACGAACTTGCAGGCGACGCAAGTGCATGCGCCGGTCGATGGCGTGATCGTGATGCGCAAGGGCGAAGCGGGGGCCGAGATTCAAAAGGGCGAGGACGAAGTGTTCCGCATTGCGACCGACTTGGGAAACCTGCAGATCGTCGTGGAACCAGAAGCGGCAGTGCTGAGTCGAATCAAGGAAGGGATGCTGGCGGCGGTGTTTGTGGCCGAGCAGAGCAACGAAGCGTTGAACGGGGAGATCGCCCGCGTGGCCGACGGAAAGGTGACGATTTTGTTCCTGAATCCGAACCCGTTGATCAAGCCGGGACTGACCGCTCAGGTGCGGATCAAGCTGCCTTGATAGAATCGGGGAATTGTATGCAATTCCTCGAAAGTAGCCTCGTTGAACTAATCACCCAAACCGCGACGAATCTGCCTCCCGATGTACGGAAGGCGATGGGCGTTGCCCTTGAGCAGGAGAAGCCCGATACCCAGGCGTCGCAGGCGCTGAACATCATCGCCAACAACATCGACATGGCGACCGAGGACGAAGGTCCGATCTGCCAGGATACAGGCATGCCGACCTTCGTCGTGCATACGCCAGTGGGCGTGAGCCAGATCGCGATTAAGAAGGCGATCAAGGCCGCGGTGGCGGAGGCGACCAAGCGCGGGAAGCTGCGGCCGAATTCGGTGGACTCGTTGACCGGCCATAACTCGGGCGACAACCTGGGCGTGGAGACGCCGGTGATCCACTGGGAGCAGTGGGAGCGGGACGACGTCGAAGTGAAGCTGATTCTGAAGGGCGGCGGCTGCGAGAACAAGAATATTCAGTATTCGCTGCCGACTGAGCTCGAGCACCTGGGCAAGGCGGGGCGGAACCTTGAAGGCGTAAAGAAGTGTTTGCTGCACGCGGTATGGCAGGCGCAGGGGCAAGGCTGCGCGCCGGGAGCGTTGGGCGTTTGCATCGGCAGCGATCGGGCGCATGGCTATTACCTGGCCAAGCACGAACTGTTTCGCGAATTGGACGACGTCAACCCGGAACCGGTGTTGGCGAAGCTGGAAGCCGAGGTGATGGAGGAGGCCAACAAGATCGGCGTGGGGCCGATGGGGTTTGGCGGTAACGTGTCGCTGATCGGCTGCAAGGTGATGGCGGCGAATCGGCTGCCGGCGAGTTTCTTCGTTTCGGTGGCCTATGATTGCTGGGCGTATCGGCGGTTGGGCGTGCGGTTGGACGCGACAACCGGCGCGATTAACCAGTGGCTGTATCGGGACCCGGAGCGCGAGGTGGAGAAACTTTCGAAGATGGACGGATTCCCGCTGACAGGGCGGGAGGTGACGTTGACGGCGCCGCTGACAGAGGCCCAGATGCGGGCGCTGCACGTCGGCGATGTGGTGATCATCCGCGGAGACATGTACACCGGGCGCGACGCCGTGCATGCGCGGCTGATGAACGAACCCCCGCCGGTGAGCCTGGACGGGCAGATTCTCTACCACTGCGGGCCGGTGATGCTGAAGGAAGGCGAACGGTGGGTGGTGAAGGCCGCCGGACCGACGACATCGAGCCGCGAGGAGCCTTATCAAGCCGAGGTGCTGCGACGCTACGGGGTGCGCGCTGTGATCGGCAAGGGCGGTATGGGGGCGAAGACGTTGAAGGGGTTGCAGGAGTGTGGGGCGGTCTATTTGAACGGGATCGGAGGAGCGGCGCAGTTCTATGCCCGGACGCTGAAGAAGGTAAAAGGCGTCTATTGGTTTGAGTTGGGGGTGCCGGAAGCGATGTGGCATCTGGAAGCCGATGGATTCGTCGCGATCGTGACCATGGATTCGCACGGGAACAGCTTGCACGCCGACATAGAGAAATCGACCGGAGAGTTGCTGGAAGCACTGCAAAAGTGATAGCTTAGAGGGGTCGTGGCCGGGTAGCTCAGTTGGTAGAGCAGCGGACTGAAAATCCGCGTGTCGGGGGTTCAAGTCCCTCCCCGGCCACCACATTCTTCCGAAGAGATCGAGCTAGGGCCCCGCTACCGCGGGGCCCTTCGCGTTGCAGGACGGAAGGCTGAGATATGCTAGCTCAAGCATGAATCGCAGAGCATTTCTTAACGCTTGCCTCGGCACCGCCGGCGCACTCACCTTGGCTGACCGCGCCGACGCCCTCGGCCTTCCGAAGACGAAGATTACGCGCATTCGGTACTACAAGACACCGACCGACGCCGCCGGACGGCCGAATACCCGGCAACCGCTGTTTAATCAAAGCACGAACGTCGTGCTGGTAGAGACCGATTCGGGCCTGATCGGCGTCGGCGAGGGCGGAGCCGGGGATACGATGGAGCAGTGCGCGGGACTGTTGATCGGCGAGGATCCGTTCCGGACGGACCGGTTGTGGCAGACGATGTATCGGTCGTATTTCTACCCGGCGGGTCGGGAGAAGGTGCACGCGCTGGGCGCGCTGGACGTGGCACTGTGGGATCTCAAGGGTAAGGCGCTCGGGGTGCCGGTCTATCAGTTGCTCGGCGGGCAGGCGCGCGAATACATCGAATGCTATTCGACCGGCTATCCGGCCCCGGGTACGCCGAAGGAGGTCGCCAAGGCCTGCGTCGACGCGGGGTACCGCGCCTACCGGATTTCGACCGACGTGCGAGCCGGGGTGATGGATCGGTTCGAGACGGTAAACCGGGTTTATGAGCTGTGTCAGCAGGTCCGGGAAGGCGTCGGCAAGGACGGGGCTTGGTGCATCGATTTCCATACCGAGTTGGATATGCCGGACGCCATAACGCTGGCCAACAAGTTGGAGCCGTTGCGGCCCTACTTCGTTGAGGACCTCGTGCGGAGTGAGAACCCGGGCGTTTACCGGACGCTCCGGCATCAGGTGAAGGTGCCGATTGCGGTGGGCGAGCAGTTTGGGCCGAAATGGGAGTGGAACGAACTGATCGAGCAACACCTGATCGACTACTTCACCGGGCCCATCTCCGAAGCGGCGATGGTGCACTGCTCAGCGGCGTTCGCCGGGCCGGTGCTGATGGAAATGGTGATGGGCGGGACGCGAAAGTGGCCGTACCTGAGCCAGAGCTACGACCTGAAGAACGGAAAGCTGTGGCCGAACGAGCGCCCGGGTTTGGGCGTCGAAGTGGACACCCAACAGCTGCAACTGATTGGCGATCACAAAGATCGGTACTCGCTGACGCCGATGCTGCGGCGGCCCGATGGATCGCTGACGAACTGGTAGAGTGGCGATATGAGGATCTGGCTTCTTCTTGGTCTAACCATTCCCCTGCAAGCGCAGGTGCTGCTCCAGCAGTCGGCCTTCGCCCCCGGGGAGTGGACGACGTGGAGTCACCGACCGGAGACCATGCCGCGGACGTTTATCGATACGCAGGTGAGCCGGGGCGGCCGAGGATCGCTGGCGATCAACGGGGCCAGCAACGTGGCGGCGTACGGCGGATGGCAGAAGCAGGTCAGCGGGCTGGAGGGCGGCGCCTGGGTCCGCCTGCGGGCCTTCTACAAGGCCGAGAGCGTGATGGCAGAGAACTGGCAAGTGGTGGCCCGTCTCGACTGGCGGAACGCCGCGGAGAGGCGGGTGGGCGAACCAGCCTATATCCCGTGGACGCGGCGGCAAAATGAGTGGAACGAGCTTACGGCGGAGACCCAGGCACCAACCGGCGCAGCGTCCGTGATCGTCGAACTGCTGCTGGCGAACGCGCCGCAGGGAACGGTGTGGTGGGACGAGATTTCGCTCGAACGGATTTCACCGCCCAGCGCGCGGAAGGTGAACATCGCGACGGTGAACCTGCGGCCGCGCCAAACCAGCGGGAGCGAAGAAAGCGTGAGCCAATTCATCGCGGCGATTGGCAAGTCCGTCCCGGCCAACACCGACGTGATTCTGCTGCCGGAAGGCATCAGCATCGTCGGCACGCCGAAGACGATCTTGGAGGTGGCAGAGACGATTCCCGGGCCGACGACAAAGGCTTTGAGCGCGGTGGCGCGAGCGCGGAAGTCGTACATCATCGCCGGCATCTATGAACGCGAAGGCCACGTGATGTACAACACGGCCGTGCTGATCGATCGGAATGGCGAGTTGGCCGGCAAGTACCGAAAGGTGTATCTGCCGCGCGAAGAGGTCGAAAAGGGGCTAACTCCAGGGACGCATTTCCCGGTTTTCAAGACCGACTTTGGCACGGTGGGCCTGATGATTTGCTACGACGTGTTCTTCGCCGAACCGGCTCGGGCGCTTGCCAACCAAGGGGCCGAGATGATTCTGATGCCGATCTGGGGCGGTGACGAAACGTTGGCTAAGGCGCGAGCGATTGAGAACGGGGTATTCCTCGTGACGAGCGGCTACGACCATCCGACCTACATCATGGACCCGATGGGCGAACGGCTCGCCCAGGCCCGCGAGCAAGGCGCTGCCGCCACCGCGACGGTCGACCTGGCCAAACAGTACAACTGGCAGTGGTTGGGCGAGATGCGTACGCGGCGGTTGAAAGAGTTGCGCATGGACGTCGCCGTGCCGACGCCGGGCGCGCTGCGTTAGCTTTCGCGCTCCATCGTCAAGCGGAGCAGGCGCATCGGCTCGTACTCGATCCGGAACGGAATCTCTGAGCCTTCGCTCGTCCAGAGTCGGAAGGCGGTTGCCTTCTGCGCGATTGTGATTCGCCCGTGGACGAGTTCGCCATCGCGGTGCAGTTCAAGTTGGCCCGGCTGGGCGTTGTGATAGAACTCGGTTCGGAAGTGGTTCCGCGCTTGGAGCAGACCGGCGCGAACGGCATGGAGGAATGGCTTTGGCTCGGCCGATCGCAACGGAAGCTGCTGGGCCGGTTCCGGGCGCCACGAGCTGTTGACCCGACGGTAGAGCTCTTCGCTGCGGCTCCAGGTGAGGTCTGGGGCCAGTTGCAATCGCATCGTTTCGATTTCGGCGCGGAAGGGCGATAGACGACCCCGGGTGGCCGTGCAGGGCTGAGCGTCGCGATGGCGGACTTCTTTATCGGGCGAGGAAGTCATAAAGCCGAACCAGGAAGCACCGTGGGCCGTCACCGACTCTTCCAGCGAGCCATAGCGATTCAGGCCGCGCGCCTGCTCCGGCCACGAGCCCGCGGCAAACTGCAGATGGACGGCTCCATGCTCCTGGCGAACGTGGACGAAGGCGCAGCCCGCCCCGCGCCGTTTATAAACAGGCATGCCCAAAGCCAGGATCGTCGCATCGATCCGGTAGGCCGTCGTCGAGCGCGACTCAGCAGCCGCGGGGGAAAGCAGCGCAGCGGCAAGGGCGAGGAAGTTTCGGCGAGAGGTCGCAGTCATGGCGCATCCCTAGAATGCGGCAAACGCCATGACTACCAGTTCAAATCGAGGTGAATTTCTCGCGAAACATTTTGTACTGCTTTTGTTCTAAAGCTGGGCTCTAAGGTTGGACAAGGACTTTCATCAATCCGGGTTCCCCGTCGTAGAGCCGCTGGAAATAAGCCGGCGACTCCGCCAACGTGATTTTCGCTGAAATGATAGGGTCGACCTGGATCATCCCGCTGGCCAGAAGTTCGATACAAGCCGGGTATTCGCCAGAGGAGCCGCAAGTGCCCTGCAAGCGAATCTCGCGGGTAACCACCTGTTGCAGAGGCAGATCGATGTTCGGGGTGATGTTGCCGATCAGCGTTACCGCGCCGCCCTTGCGGACGCAGGCGATGGCCGTTTTGATCGGGTCCGTGGCCCCGACGCACTCCAGCGCCACGTCGGCGCCACGACCGCCCGTGAGCTTCTTGATCTCGGCCGCCACGTCGCATTCCAACGGATTGAATGTTGCGGTGGCGCCTAACCGCTTGGCCATGGCCAGCTTTTCGTTGTTGGTATCGACCGCAAAAACCCGCGCGCAGCCGGCGATTTTCGCCGCTTGCAAGGTCAGCGAACCGATCATGCCCGCGCCAACCACGACGGCCGTATCCCCGAGTTCAATCGGAGTGAGGCGGACCGCATGGACGCCGATCGAGATGGCTTCGATCAGGGCCGCGTGCTCATAGCTGACGCTATCGGGAAGGCCGTACAGGATGTGCTGCGGCACCGAGACGAACTCGGCGAAAGCACCGTGACGGCGATAATCGCCACAAGAGACGCCGAGGACCATGCGGTTGTCGCAAAGGTTAACCTGGCCGGCGCGGCAGAAGTGGCACTTGCCGCAAGAGACGGTGGAATCGAAGGTGACGCGATCGCCTTCCTTCCAAGCGGTGACCGCACTGCCGACCTTGGCAATGGATCCAGCGGCCTCATGGCCCATCACGAGCGGCGGAATACGGCGGCCCGTGCTTCCGTCCCAGCCGTGGACGTCACTGCCGCAAATCCCGCAGGCTCCCACACGGATCAAAACGTCCTCCGGACCTAATTCCGGTTCCGGAAATTCGACGACTTCCAGGTTTAAATACTCTTTCAACACCAGTGCTTGCATAGCGTTTACTACGTTATCACCGTGTTGGGACGCGGCGCAGGACGCCGCCATCCACTGAGAACGCACTATCAACAGCAGGTTAACGTTTTTTGAGCTATACTGAGTAAGTTGGACCTAACTCCTGCGACTATGAGCGCAGTCGAGTTGTAGTCGCGAGCCCGCGGTTACGGTCCCCAAATATTTGTTTCTGACGTGAGGAACATTCGCCTCCGTTTGCGCGTTTACCAATAGAGAGATTGATCGATATGACGACCCAAGAGTGGCAAACCGAGGAGGCTGAAGAGCCGATGGTGGATTATCCCGCCACCGTCGACCTTTGGCAGGTTGAGCGGCTCCTGAACGACCTGCTCACCGAAATGGAAAGCTAGCCCAACAAGGGCCGGATCACCCGGCCATGCACGTCGGTCAGCCGGTAGTGGCGACCCTGGAATTTGAACGTTAGCTTCGTGTGGTCGACTCCGAGATTATGCATGAGCGTGGCGTGGAGATCGTGGACATCCATCGGATCCTTCGCCACGTTGTAGCTGTAATCGTCGGTCTCGCCGTACGAGGTTCCGGGCTTGAAGCCGCCGCCGGCGGCCAGCATCGTGAAGCACCGCGGATGGTGGTCCCGGCCGTAGTCGGTCGCCGTCAGGGTGCCCTGCGAATAAACCGTCCGTCCGAATTCCCCGCCCCAAAGGACGACCGTATCGTCCAGCAAACCGCGTTGCTTGAGGTCTGTGATCAGCGCCGCGGACGGCTGGTCGGTATCCTCGCACTGCCAGCGGATCTGCTTCGGCAGGCTGCCGTGCTGGTCCCAGCCGCGATGGAAAAGCTGGATGAAACGAACCCCGCGTTCGGCCAACCGACGCGCCAGGATGCAGTTGGCGGCAAAGGTTCCGGGCTTCCGGGATTCCGGGCCGTAGAGTTCAAACGTCGATTCGGGCTCCTTCGAAAAGTCGGCCAGTTCGGGCACCGAAGCCTGCATCCGGAACGCCATTTCGTACTGCGCGATGCGGGTCGCGATTTCCGGATCCTGGTATTCGTCAAGCTTGAGTTGATTCAATTGCCCAAGGTCATCGAGAAAGTGGCGGCGAGCCGCCCGGCTATAACCTTCCGGGTTGCTAAGGTAGAGGACCGGGTCCTTGCCCCCGCGGAACTTCACCCCTTGGTGGTTGGTGGGAATGAAGCCGGAGCCCCACATGCGGTCCGCCAGCGCTTGGGAGTTGCCCCGCCCTTGCGAAATCATCACGATGAACGCCGGCAGATCCTGGTTCTCGCTGCCGAGGCCATAGGAAATCCAGGAGCCGATCGACGGCCGGCCGGCGAGTTGGAAGCCGGTCTGAAAGAAGGTCACCGCCGGGTCGTGGTTGATCTGTTCGGTCGACAGCGACTTCATGATCGTCCACTGGTCGGCGTGCTTGGCCATGTGGGGGAGCAGTTCGCTGAACCAAGCGCCGGACTGGCCGTGCTGGGAAAATTTGAAGATGCTCGCGGCGGTGGGGAACTTGGCCTGATAGGCGGTCATGCCGGTCAGCCGTTGGCCCATCCGGATCGACTCCGGAAGCTCTTCGCCGTTGACCTTGGCCAGGTTCGGCTTGTAGTCAAACAGGTCCAATTGCGAGGGCCCGCCGTGCTGGAAGAGCGTGATGACGCGCTTGGCCTTCGGAGCGTGGTGCAGGGTGGGTGCGGCGTTGCCGTTCTGGGCAAGTAGGGCGGTGAGGGCGGCGAGAAACTGTCGGCGTTGCATGACGATTAATCCTTGGTGACGAACTCGTCCGTGTTGAGCAGCAGGCTCGCGACGGCCTGATAAGCGGCCAGTTCGCGTTCGGGCAGGTCGGCGGATCGGGTGTCGCCCTGCCAAAGCAAAGACTTGGCATCGGCTGGTTTATCCGCGAAATAGTCGAGGTGGTAGTTCAAGCTGTTGCGCAGAATCGTGAGTTCGGCGGGCTTCGGCAGACGGCCGAGAACCAGCCGGAATCCGTGGCTCAATCGGCTCTCCGCGCAGGCGCCGCCTTCCTGCATCATGCGTTGTCCGATAAAGCGGGCGGCTTCGACGAACGTCACGTCGTTCATCAAATTCAACGCTTGCAGCGGGGTATTCGTTCGGTTTTCCCTCACGGTGCAGGCCTCCCGTTGGGACGCATCGAAGTTCATCATCATGGGCGGGGCCGAGGTTCGCTTCCAGAACGTGTAGAGACTGCGGCGGTAAAGGTCCGGCCCCTTCGCTTGGTCGTAGTCGAAGTCCTGCATGATGACCTCTTTCCAAAGGCCGTTCGGTTGATAGGGCTTCACCGAGGGGCCGCCGAGCTGTTCGTGCAGCAGACCGGCCGAGGCGAGCGCCGAGTCGCGAATCATCTCCGCCGGCATGCGGACGCGGGGCCCCCGCGAGATCAGCCGATTCTCCGGGTCGCGCTGAATCAGCTCCGGAGTGGCTTGCGAGGACTGCCGATACGCCGCACTCATCACGATCAACTTCTGCATCGCCTTCGTATCCCAACCGCTCCGCACGAACTCCGTCGCCAGCCAGTCGAGCAGTTCCGGATGGGACGGCCATTCGCCTTGCAGGCCGAAGTCCTCCGTCGTCTTCACAATCGCAGTGCCGAAGTAGCTCTGCCAAAAACGGTTCATCGTCACGCGGGCGAGAAGGGGGTTGGCCGGGTCGATCACCCATTTGGCGAACCCGAGGCGGTCGGTGGCCGGGAGTTGCGGCAGGAAGGCGGGCAGCCCCGGCTCAACGAGTTCACCGGGCTTGTCGTATTGGCCTCGAAGCAGCAGATGCGTCGGCTTGCGCTTCGCCGATTCGGCCATCACCATGACGGTCGGGAACGTCCGCTCTAATTTTTCGCGTTCCTCGCGCAACGCGGACAGCGCTTGCCAAGCATCCCGGATCTCCGGCGCAGCGGCCGTTTCCAGATACTGGAGCTCCACTTGGCGCTGCTCGGGCTTGGTTCGTTTTTTGGTAGCCAATGCCGCAAGCGGTTGGCCGACGGCCAGCATGGCGACCTCCTCGGCCGTCAGGACGCGGGAGTAGAGCCGGATGTCGTCGAGCGTACCTTTGAACTGCTGCGCCTTGCCCGCGCCGCCACCGAGCCGGAGCGGCTCTTTGAACACGCCGCCGGCGTTGCGGAACGGCCGATAGAGCGTATCGAGCAGCGTCTTCGTTTCGGCCAGTTCCCCGTCGATGTAAAGCTGAACACCCTCCGCCATACGCGAGCCAGTGTAAGTAACGGCGACGTGGTGGCGTCGACCTGGGGCCAGCGTTTTGACCGATTCCAGCCGCAGGCCGTCGTCGGCCCAATTGCTCGTAATGTGGAAGAAAACCTTGCCATCCTTCACATGGAGGCCATAGCCACGGCCTTCGGTGCGATCACCGGCCATCCGCGTCAGCACCGCGCCAGCGCCATCGACCCACGCCGAAACGGACCAGAGATCATCGATGTCGAACTTGCCGGCTTTGTCATCGGCGATCACCTTCGAGCCGTCGAAACTCTGCGGCGGTTCCGCGACGAAGAACTCGGCGTTGCGCATGCTCAGCGGCGCCCACGATTGATTCGGCAGGTTCGTTTCCCAGGCTCGCCGTGCCGCGTCGATTTGCGGGGCGCGGGCGGCAAACCATTTTTCCTGCGCGACGATCTTGGCATCCAGCGCGGCGAGGGTGAGCTGTTGAGCAGCGGTCGGGGCCGGCATCAGCGGCGGCGAGTTGCCGTACTTCATCGAGCGGCCGAGTTCGGGCACATTATTGAAGTACGAATACAGCTGGTAGAACTCTTTCTGCGTCAGCGGGTCGTACTTGTGGTTGTGACACCGGGCGCAACCCAGCGTGAGCCCCAGGAAGACGGCGCCGGTGGTCTCCACGCGGTCGATGACGTATTCGACGGCGTACTCTTCGGGCACAATGCCGTCTTCGGTATTGCCCCGATGGTTGCGATTAAATCCGGTCGCCAACCGCTGCTCAAAGGTCGCATTCGGCAGCATGTCCCCGGCCAGTTGCTCCAGCGCGAATTGATCGAACCGCTTATTCTTGTTGAAGCTTTCGAGGACGTAGTCGCGCCACCGCCACATCACTCGTTCTCCGTCGTACTGGTAGCCATTGGTATCGGCGTAGCGGGCAGCATCGAGCCAGCGGGCAGCCATTCTCTCACCGTAGCGCGGCGAAGCAAGCAGCCGATCGACGAGCTTCTCATAGGCCTTCGGCGAGGAGTCCTTTACGAACGCCGCGGTCTCTTGCGGCGTGGGCGGCAAGCCGGTAAGGTCGATCGAAACACGGCGAGCCAGCGTCTCCTTCGTCGCTTCCGGGCGAAGGTCCAAGCCTTCTTTGGCTAGCCGTGCGCGAACGAAGTGGTCGATGCTCGCCGGGCCCGCGGGAGCCTGCGGCGGAACGAAACTCCAGTGTGGCTGCCACTCGCCCCCCTGAGCCACCCACGCGGTAAGGGTCTCTTTCTCCTTGGCCGTTAACGAAAGGCCGGAATACGGCGGAGGCATCTGCTGGCCCTTTTTGTCGGTCGAGATGCGGGTGATCAGCTTGCCCGCCGCCACGGCCTGACGAGCGGAGGCTTCCACGTCCAGGCGCAGCGAGATGCCCTTCGACTTCGCGTCCGCCCCGTGGCAATGGAAGCACTTGTCCGAAAGGATGGGACGAACATCGCGATTAAAGGTCACCTTCGGGTCGGCGGCCGAAGCAAGAACAGCGACAAGCAAGAACGACAGTAGGCGCATAGAACCAACTCCAGTTTATGAGAAGTTTCACCGACGTGCGGCACTACCTTTGCACATGCGCGTCATCGCTATCATTCTGTGGCTCTCGTTCGGCCTCTTCGCGGAGGCGACTCCGAGGGGCGCCCAAACGCACAAGCGGATCACCGCCCCGGCTCCGAAGCTGACCGATGCCCAGATCGACCAAGCGCTGAAGGCCAAGCTGGCGAAATCGAAAATGGCCCGGAACGGCTTCACGGTCAAGGTCAACAACGGCACCGCAACCATCGAAGGAAAGGCGAACGTCATCCAGCACAAAGGCGCGATGACCCGCATGGCCAAGACGGCCGGGGCCACGCGCGTCGTCAACAACATTCAGATTTCCGAGGAAGCCAAAGCCAAGGCGAAAGCTACCTTGGCTTCGGGTCGACGACGCCCCCAGGTCAAGCGGAGCGATCCGCGCAGCCAGACGCGATAAACTGGGCGGTTTGGAACCTCTTTATATTCGCGTCGACCCGGCCGACAACGTGGCCATCATTGTGAACCCCGATGGAGTCGCCGCCGGCGCGGAATTCCCGAATGGCTTCGCTGCCGCGGAGGCGATTCCGCAGTCCCACAAAATCGCCCTCGCCCGCATCGCCGTGGGTGATCCCGTGGTCCGCTACGGCCAAGTCATCGGCCACGCGACCCGCGAACTCCCCGCCGGCTCCTGGGTTCGCGAAGACTGCCTCGACCTACCGATCCCCCCCGCGCTCGCCGATCTCCTGCTTGCCACCTCCCCACCGCCCGCCGCCGCCCCGTTGCCCGGCTACACCTTCGAAGGCTATCGCAACGCCGATGGCACGGCCGCCACCAAGAACATCCTCGGCATCACAACCACGGTCCAATGCGTGGCCCCGACCGTCGACTACGCCGTGCGCAAAATCAAAGCCGAAATCTTGCCGCGCTACCCCTTCGTCGATGATGTCGTCGCCGTGACACACTCCTATGGCTGCGGCGTGGCGATCGACGCCCCCGGCGCCGCCGTCCCGATTCGTACCATCCGCAACCTGGCGCTCCACCCCAACTTCGGCGCCGATACGCTCGTCGTCAGCCTGGGCTGCGAGAAACTGCAACCAGTCCGATTGACGATCCCCGGCCTCCAACTCGCCGACCAAGTCATTCGGCTCCAAGACAATCTCGGCTTCGCGGCAACCGTGGCGCGCTTGTGCGAAGCAGCCGAAAAACGCCTGCGCGTTTTGAACGAGCGGCGGCGAGTTCCCTGCCCCGCCTCGGACTTGGTGGTCGGCGTGCAGTGCGGCGGCAGCGACGCGTTTTCCGGGGTCACCTGCAACCCCGCCGTCGGCTTCGCGGCAGACCTGCTCGTCCGCGCCGGGGCCACCGTAATGTTCAGCGAAGTCACCGAAGTTCGGGACGCCGTGCACCTGCTCACGCCCCGTTGCGCAACGCCCGACGTCGCCCGCGCGCTGATCCGCGAGATGGGCTGGTACGACGACTACCTCGCGCTCGGCCGCGCCGATCGGGCGGCCAACCCAACACCCGGCAACAAGCGCGGCGGCCTTTCGAACGTCGTTGAAAAAGCGCTCGGCTCGGTCGCAAAATCCGGCACTTCCGCCCTGCGACAAGTCACCACCCACGGCGAAGTCCCCACCGAACGCGGCCTGATCTTCGCCGCCACGCCCGCCAGCGACTTCATCTGCGGCACCCAGCAATTAGCCGCGCACATGAACATGCACGTCTTCACGACCGGAGAAGGCACTCCCTACGGCCTGGCGATGGTGCCGGTCATTAAGGTTTCCAGCAAGACAACGCTGGCCGAAAAATGGCCCGACCTGATCGACCTGGACGCCGGCCGCATCGCCACCGGGCACGCCACGATTGAGAGCGTAGGCTGGGAGCTATTTCATCTCATTCGCGACGTGGCCAGCGGGCGCAAGCAGACCTGGGCCGACCACTGGGGCCTGCACAACTATCTCGCGCCCTTCAACCCCGGGCCCGTCACCTAAACCCCAAGGTTCAGGTACTGGCTCGCGTTCGAATAACAGATATTCCGCACCATCCCGCCGACCCATTCGTCGTTATCCGGCAGCAGGCCATTCTCCATATCCGAGCCCAGCATATTGCACAACGTGCGGCGGAAATACTCATGCCGAGGGTACGACAGGAACGATCGGGAGTCCGTCAACATGCCCACAAAGCGCGACAGCAAGCCGCAGTTCGATAGAGCGTTGATCTGCATCTCCATCCCTTCTTTTTGATCGACGAACCACCAGCCGCTGCCGAACTGTACTTTGCCCGCGATCGTGCCGTCTTGAAAATTGCCGATCATCGTGGCGAAGGCGTAGTTGTCCACCGGGTTGACGTTGTAGATGATCGTCCGCGGCAGAGCGTTGTCCTGATCGAGGCGATCAAGATAGGCACCGAGCGCATCGGCCTGCGACCAGTCGCCCATCGAGTCAAAGCCAGAATCCGGGCCGATCGTGCGGAACAGGCGCGTGCTGTTGTTCCTGCGCGCACCCAGGTGTAATTGCTTCGTCCAGCCCTTGGCCGCGTCCAGGTGGCCGAAGTACAGCATCAGGTACGACGCAAACTGCCGATGTTCATCCGGCGATGCGGCCTGGCCGTGGAGCGCCCGGTCGAAGATCGAGGCCGCGTCGTCATCGCTGCAGAAATCGGCATAGCAATGGTTCAGCCCATGGTCCGACAATCGACCGCCCAGCGAATGGAAGAAATCGTGGCGGCTCTTGATGGCGTCGAGAAAACGCGGAAACGTGCTGATGTCGATGTTCGCGGCGGCGGCTAGTTTGCCGAGCCAAGGCAGAAACTGGTCGGGCAGATGAACGTTCAACGCCTTGTCCGGTCGGAAGGTCGGAAACACTTTCGTGGCCAAGCCAGACGCCGCAATCTGCTGGTGGTACTGGAGATCGTCGGTCGGATCATCCGTCGTGCAAGTGGCGCGGACCCGGAACTTTTCGAAGATACCGTGGACGCGCAAGCTGTCGGTAGCAAGTTGTTCATTCGCGCGATCCCAAATGGACCGCGCCGTCGTCCCATCGAGCAGTTCGTCAATTCCGAAGTACCGTTTCAACTCGAGATGAGTCCAGTGGAAAAGCGGATTGCGCAGCGTGTGCGGCACTGTCCGGGCCCAGGCTTCGAACTTTTCGTAGGGGGTCGCATCCCCGGTGCAGAAGCGTTCGGCGACGCCGTTCGCCCGCATGGCGCGCCATTTGTAGTGGTCGCCTTCGAGCCAGATTTCGAATAGATTCGAGAACTGACGATTCTCCGCAATGTCCTTGGGCGGGAGATGGCAGTGGTAATCCAGGATGGGTTCTGGAGCGGCGTAGGAGTGGTACAGACGCCGGGCCGCGGCGGTGGAGAGAAGAAAATCTTCGTGGATGAACGACATGAGCCTAACCTACGAGGATGCCACATTCGAATTTTCTAACGCCAATCGATTCAAACCTGCATCTAGCTCGATGATGCGAATCGCTCTGTTTCTCCTCCCTGTCGTTCTACTCGGCGCCGATATCTGGCCACAGTTTCGTGGGCCGGATCGTACCGGCGTAGCGCCGGGGACCCCGTGGGCGGACAATTTCGCCGGCCTCAAGCCGCTCTGGCGCGTGGACTTGGACAAGGGCTTCCCCGGCCCCATCGTCTCGGAAGACAAAGTATTCGTGGCCGAGACCGAGAAGGTCGACACCGAAGTGGTCCGTGCGTTGGACCGCAAGACCGGCAAAGAGATCTGGCGGGCCTCGTGGCCGGGAAAGGTATCGGTTCCGTTTTTCGCGAAGAAAAGCGGCGATTGGATTCGCGCCACGCCAGCTTTTGACGGTGAGACTCTCTACGTAGCCGGCATGGAAGAGGTGCTCGTCGCCCTCGATGGCAAAACTGGGAAGGAACGCTGGCGGGTCGATTTCCCGAAACGGTTCAGCACCCCAAAACCAGAGTTCGGCTACGCAAGTTCCCCATTGGTTGATGGCGAGACGATCTTCGTCCAGGCGGCCAATTCGTTCGTAAAGCTGAACAAACGCACAGGCGCAACGCTCTGGCGCGTGCTGCAAATCGACGGCGGCATCATGGAAGGCGGGGCGTTTTCATCGCCGGTGATGGCGACCCTGGCCGGTCGGCGCCAAGTGCTGGTTCAGTCGCGAGTCAAGATGCACGGAGTCGATCCTGAGACCGGCGAGGTGCTCTGGTCCCAAGAGGTGCCGAACTACCGCGGAATGAACATCCTCATGCCCACCACCTTCGGCAACACGATTTTCACGAGCACCCACCGCATCGATTCCTTCGCCTATGAAGTCTCAAAAACCGGCGTGAAGCAGGTGTGGACCAACAAGGCGAAGGGCTACATGTCAACCCCGGTAATCATCGACGGCCATGCCTATCTCCACCTGACCAACCAGCGCTTCACCTGCATCGATATGAAAACCGGCGAGACGAAATGGACCACCGAACCCTATGGCCAGTACTGGTCGATGGCAGTCCGCAACGGCAAAATCCTCGCGCTCGATGAAGGCGGCAAGCTGCTGCTGATCAAGGCCAATCCCGCAAAGTTTGAACTGCTCGACACGAAAGAGATTGCGACCACGACGACCTGGGGTCATATCGCCGTGGCCGGCAATGAAATATTCGTGCGAGAACTCACCGGAATCGCGGCCTACCGCTGGAACTAAATCTCGCCCACCGCGCGTTCAATTAAGCTGCGCGACACCGACTGAATCCCCGTATGTTCCATGTAGTTCGTGCTCATGTCGAGCGCGGCAGCCAAGTAGTCGAGTTTGCTCTCGCTGAAGTCGATGAAGCCGCTGAGCCGACCCAGCACGCCGTCAAGGGTGATGCCCCGCTGCTCCGCAAACCCGCCCAGGTAACCCTGCATCGCGCCCACGCTTTCGAGCACAAACGACGTCGCACCGCCCTGCGGTAGCAAGCCCTTCACCCGCTGGTAGACGGCATTACCTTCGATGTCCGCCGCGCTAAAGCTCTGCAATGCGTCGACCAGCTTGCCGCCATAATCAGGCCCCAGCGGAACCAACCCGTCATAAACAACCAGCGCCGACATACGAATCAAATTCTCGCGTTCATACGCCGACACTGCGCCCATGAAGTCGCCGATGCTATCTCCCGGGAAGCCGTTCGTGTAGCAAAACGCCACGCCCTCGGCCACCGCCTTCATCACCAGATCCAGCGTCTGCGCCTTATCTTCCTGCGGTGTCACCTTCGATAAAAACGACAGCAAATTGATCGATTCGCCGATCTTATGCGCCATCGCCGCGAGCCCGATTTTAGCGTCGGCCGAGTCGACCAACTGGTAGATCGAAACGGCGCGTTGATAGCCCTGATCGGCGTCGCCATACAACGTCAGCGCCCTGGCCCGAACCTGGGCCACCAGGCCCGGGTCCGTCTCGCCCGTGACATGCCGGATCATATTGTCAAAACCGGTGATGTTCTGCCATTGCCCCGGCGCCACGAAATCGAGCATCTGCAATGCGCGGACGGTGAGCCCTTCTGTGGGCAGTTGGTCAACGAGTTGATCGATCATCATAAGAATCCTACTTTCCGGCCAAAGCCTGGAGATTGCACTTGGCAACCAAGGCGTCGCGGTCCGCGGCGCTGAAGGCCGGCGATGTCGAACGGACCTGCACCTGGAACCGATCGGCCACCAGCACGGCGGTTCCCTGCGAACCAACGGCCGCGGCGGGGTAGCCGGCCAACTTCTTCGACGCCTCTCGAAATTTGTCGCGGGCGGAAGGATTCGTGTTCGTGTCAGTGATCGCGATCGTTGCCAATTTCGTCGAGCCCTTGCTCCACTCGGCTTGTGCGAAGCCTTCTTTTTCCTGTGTAAACGTCAGCTTGAACTCATCGCTTCCCTTCGGAAATACGGAGTTCAGCGTGACGGCCTTCGGCGGTTCAGGCCTGGTAATCGCCGGAGGTGGCGGCGACGAGATCTCCGTCGGTCCACTGCAGGAGCGGAACAGGAACCAAACTCCACCGAGCAAAACCACCAGCAGGGTTAGCTTTTTCATTCCCCTGCATTGTAGCGGGATTAGAAAAGAAACAGCTGATCACCCGGGTGCGTCACCGGCAGCGGTTCGCCTTCGGCATCGATCACCCAGGAGAGTTTCTCGTTCTCTATTGCGATCGTAGCCCGATCACCGCGGCCCTCGGCTTCGGCCAACAGCCGCTGCAAAATCGCAATGCCGTCGGGTTGCCGCCCCGCTTCGGCGAAGTAGTCGGATGCCGCGCGACAAAGATCGATCGCGTCCTCCCATTGGCACGTGAACGCGAAGGCGAGCGCGGCCTCCAACTCATACTCCACCTCGACGCAGCGCTCCGTCTGCGCCCGCCAATGCCGAAAGCGTTGCAGCACCGCATCACAGTGCCGCGCGGCCACGGCCTTCGTTGGCGGCGGGGCGACGATGGCCCGGTAACGGTCACGCCCCGCTTCCAACAGTTCCGCCGCATCGCCCGGCAGGGCGGCCGGATCGCCGGCAATCTCGCGAACCAAACTCAACGGAAAGTCGGGCGCAAAGCAAACAGCGATCGCCTGTTCCATCGCAGTGCCAGACAGAGCCGGCAACGGGTAACGGTCTTCCAGGTCCAGCCATTCGCCTTCTCCAAGCGGCTCCCGGCTCGTCACCAACACCGAGTGGGGCGCTCCCGGCAGAGCCATCGGTTCGCGCAAATCGTCCAACACCAGCAGCGTCCTACCCGACGGCAGCCGTCGAGCAATTTCATTCTCCAACGCCTCGGTTGACCGGCCTCCACAGCCGATCCAAAGCATCGATTGAAAATGGCCGCGCGCCGCATGAGCAAACGCCTGGGCCATCCGACTCTTGCCCGTCGCCGGCCCGCCCGTGAGGAAGAACACGCCTGGCCGATCAACCAGCGTCGTCCACAAATCCTCGGAAACTACGCCGGTCGCCGGTGCCACGTTCGTCCCCGCCGGCCGCGGCATCAGCTTCACCACCCACCGCTCGATCGCCCGCTGATCCGTCGGCCACCGGAAGAAAGTTCGCCGTTCAAACACCGCCGGATATTCCCGCGCGCCGCAGTGCACGAACGCGATCGGCTGCGGCCCGGCGTAGTCGATCATGCTGCCCCAATACTGCCGATTCGGCTTCGGCGGCATCGCGTCCGGATGCAGCAAAACCAGGATCCCCGCCGTACCCAAACCCTCCTCCCATGTCTCCGAAACCGGGACATCATCCGAAGCCAACGAGCTGATCTGCAATTGCGAAAACTGTTCGAGCCGAGCGCGGACCACTCTCTCGGCGGCCGAGGCTCCACAGATGCTGAGCACGGGGTGAGAAGACATCCTCTTAGTCTGGCGCAGGAGCGGCATTGCTTACAATAAGGCAATGAACCGCCGTGAACTTTTTGCCCTTCCTTTCGCCGCGATGGCGCAGGCTCCCGCGCGCCGTGTGAAGAAGTTGCAGATCCGCATCCTCTCGACGATGCTCGCCGAAACCGGCATCGGCGAATGGGGGTTCGCCGCCATGGTCGAAGCCGACGGACATCGCATTCTGTTCGACGCCGGCACCCGGCCCGACACCGTCCTCGAGAACGCCAAGGCGTTGAAGGTCGATCTCGCTGTCAACGAAATGCTCCTCAGCCATTTCCACGGTGACCACAACGGCGGACTCCTCACCCTGCGGAAGTCCGTAGCACCTTCCTTGGGAACGTGCTACGTCGGCGAAGGAATCTTCCTCCCCCGCCGCGCCAGCCAGTTCGACGAAAAAGAACGGAACGACGCGCTCCTCCTGAAGCCCGCCTACGAGGCTTCCGGCGCCAAGTTCGTCTCCGTAGACAAACCCACTGAGATCCACCCCGGCATCTGGCTCACCGGCCCGGTCCCCCGCAAATACCCGGAACGAAACTGGAGCGGAACCAGCCGCATCGTCACCGCCAAAGGCCAAATCGAAGACACCGTCCCCGAAGATATGTCCCTCGTCTTTGACACCGAAGCCGGCCTCGTCGTCCTCTCCGGTTGCGGCCATTCCGGCATCATCAACACGCTCGAACACGCCCGAAACACGATCCGTCAAGCGCCTATCCATGCGGCCATCGGCGGCTTCCATCTCTTCGATGCGAGCGACGAAACGCTCGCGTGGACGGCTGGCAAACTGCGCGAATTCGGCCTCGCCAATTTCGTCGGAGCCCACTGCACCGGCATCGAAGCCGTCTATCAAATCCGCCAGCGAACCGGCCTCGATCGCAAGCATTGCATTGTCGGTGCCGTCGGTGCCGGCTTCGATCTGGCGACCGGGATCCAACCCGGCCGCCTAGCCCGCTAGCCTCTAGGCGGTAAACGCCTCACCCGCCGCCGGCTCGACCGTGCCGCCGCTTTCCAGCGCCT
>JAPKZA010000393.1:737-8037 GCA_026394015.1 Acidobacteriota bacterium | reverse complement strand
TTCAGAGATCCCGCTTCGGCAAATCACTCGTGTTCAAGGGCGGCACCTCGCTGTCGAAGGCCTACGGCCTGATCAAGCGGCAATTCGCGGCAGATTTTGCGCCTATGTGATCACTTGCGGACAGCCTACTTATCAAAGCCCCGTAGGTATGGCACGTCCGGTGGCCGCGACCCGGTGCTAAACTGCGCCCCCCTCGTCGAGCGGTAGCTTATGTTCATCACTGGCGTCTCGATGCGGCGGCCCACGGCGGAGTAACGGCCATTCTCCCAGTTGGATTCCATGTAGTGGTTCGTGATCCCAGTGGATAGGAGCAGCCGTTCCGCATGGAAGGGCTCCTTCTTGGTCACCATCATTTCGGTAATCCAATGGGGTTGAGCATTCGAGGCGTGATACTGCGCATAAGGACCGGGCCAGCCCAGCATCGAGATGATCGTCGGCTCTTTCTGCCCTTCAATTTCGCCGGCGTAGGTCCAGCCCACATCGCGGCCCGAAATCACCGCCGCCTTCGTCCCATCGTTGTACTCGACGATGCACGCATTGGCCTGGGCGCTCTCTTCGAAGACTCCCGGCTTTTGGTTGAACTTTGCCGCTACCGAAGCAAGCAGCTTACTAACCCAGGGATTCCGTGCGGCCCACTTCCAGGTCTCCGGTCCTCTGATGGACTGCACTGACTTAACGCCGGTCTCACCGCCCTTACGGCGTTCCACGAAGGCCTGGAGCACGTCAATGCAATGGAAGATGCCTCCCTCATCGGAGGCGCCTCCCAGCACGATCGAGTTTTTGATTGGCGTATCGATCGGGATCTCTATTTCGGGCTTGCGGAAGTAGACCGGGATGGAGGAACCTCCGGACAAAGGAAAGTTCAGCTCCCGAGATTTGTCGAACATCCACTTGGCGTCGTCCCAATTGTAGGAGAGGTGCTTGTCATTAAAGACCGGCACCGAGCGCTTGCTCTGCTCGAAAACCCGGATCACTTGCTGATACATCCACCAGCGCGGCAAGAGCCAGTGGCCCTTGAGATCGGTTGGGTAATTCCCGTGCTCTCCGACGATGACCACACCATCCACCGCCAGCTCCTTCCCGCCCAGGGTGACCGCCTCTCCCACGGTCTTGTAGATGGGAATGTTTTTCGCTTGGCACACTTTCTGGCCGAGTCCGCTCGAATCCAACTGATGGATGTAGACGGAGACAATATCTACCCGGGGGGGAGTGTGGGCGCCCTGCCACCAATAGCCGTCCATCAGCTTGCAGAGGATCCAGTCGGCATGGGATCCCGGAGCAGCCCAATAGCTGACGCAACAGGCGATCCGAGGCCGTGCTGGCGGCGTGTTTTGAGCCGCACCGGCGACGCTGCCGGCCAAACCCGTCAAGGCGGCCACACCGGTTGTTGCCAGCATTTCGCGCCGGGTGACGAGTGGGTTCTTCAGAGGGTGATTTTCAGTCATGGGAAAGCTCCTGGTGCCGCGGTTTGGACAGCCGTTGAAGGTAAGATGATACCGCCAGACAACAGCGGTCGTGAAATCGGCTTCCGATTCGTAGAGATGCCACTCTGCTGGAACCGGTCCTGCCGGGGTAGAGGACTAAAGAAGCTCGTAGTTGTGGACCACGATGCTGCCGTCGGTTTCAAAGAGCGGAGCGAATTCGGGCACAGCGGATGCGATCGGAGTTTCGGCGCTGGCGATGTCGGTTCCGTTGGCGAGTTGGGCCTCCGAATGCGAGGGACCACTGCCATCGACGTTGAAAATAAAACCATTCCCCACTAGTTTCCTGGCGGCAGGGACGATGCTCCTGCCGCAGGAAGGAACAAGCTGCACTCTGACCGGCGCCGGCGCATTATTCCGCAGGCGCTTGTTGCGGTGGTCCAGGCAGACTTCGAGCCCATACGAGAGTCCATCCATCTCAAAGAGCGAGCCGCCGCCCAGTCCGCTGGCGCTTCGCTCCGAAATCGTTTGGGTATGAACCGCCGTATCCCGCTCGTCTCCCCAGCTCGTGCTAAAGGCGTTGACCTTCCCGGGTTGATTCACCAGTGAAGGGTCCGCTGTTTTATCGATCGCATCACTTGCCCCCTGGCGGGCCGTGGCCCGAATTTGTGAATCGTAAAAATCGATCCGATGGTGGAGCGGATCGTAGAATTCATCGCCGCCGAACAAAGCATACTCGGGCCCCGAGAAGTCCACCGAGGAGATCGACTCCTTCTCGACCATCCGCCCTTTCACCGCCGTGCCTCCGCTATTAGCCGGGGCGCCGGCGCCGCCCTTCTGCACGAAACAGACGTTGAAGATTTCCACCGACTGGCTGGAGGTCATGAATTTGATCGGCAGAGTGACGTCGAGGGTCTGATCCACCGTCATGCGCAGGACGAGGTCGCGTCGCTGACCGACCGGGTTCTGCACTTTGGAGAGAATCCCCTTGGTCGTCCCCTGCTCGAATCTCCAGCCGTCCACCGGATAGGGCCCCGCGCCGAAATCGACCGTCAACCGCACTTGCTTATACTTACCCTCGGCAAGGACATCGCAGTGATCTGGAGAAACGGCCAGGGTGCTGTTTGCGCCCCAAACCGTTGCCGTAGGCGCATCGAACCGCAATTTGCTTTTCACCGGGCTGAGACTCTGCACGGCGTCGATATCAAAATCGCCGGGCAGTGAGCCCGCTACTCTGAATTTGAATACGGAGAATCCGTTCGTCGTGCAATCGAGCTTGTTCCTGTATTTTGCGGCCATGTTGCCGGCTGGATACACCACTTCGACCGCATGATGGGTGAGCGTGAAGGTGCCGGAATGGTCCCGACTCATCCGCCCCTTTGGTTACTTCCGCGGCACCCTTGGCAAGGCTCTGCTTCGGTTTCAGCGCGACTTCGAGGTCCCAGTTGAGGGCATCGACGCGGGTAGCCGTCAGGATGCGAAGGCGCAGCTTTTGCAGCTTCAATCTCCCCGCGGCCTGGATGTTTAGAGTCGGGTGCGCCTTGTTGAAGGTGAATCTTCCGGCGGCGGTTTTGCCCGCGCTGGTGATTCCGGTCTTATTCGCGTCGTAGACGGCCAGGGTGTTGGGACCGGCGGAGGGTTACGACACGACGCGATTGAACGTGAACTTGAAGGAGTGCCAGGGAGGGTTCGGGGTGTCGTGCTTGTTCGGGATAGGAGGATTCGCTCAACCGCATTCTCTGGCATAGCACCAAGGGAGCGAACGTCCCGATGCCGGCCCCAGTCCGTCGCGCCCTCCCCACGCCTTTCGGGCGGACGCAATGCCCCGCCGTCGAAAGCATCCCCGGCATCGGAAGGACTACCCTCACACCGGTTTCAATCTCCCGGAAAGTCGCTTGGTCGTGCAGGCGCTCAGGGCCTTCGCTGACGACCGGATTACAACGCAAGAGATTTGAAGGGTCTGGCTACGAGTGGTTTTGACCGCGGACAAGATCTTACGCGGGCGGAATTTCTCGGTCTTGCTGCTCGGCCGGTCTCCCTCGCCACTTGTGCGCCAATACATCCCGGCAATTGTTGCGGCGGTTAACGCAGCCACGTCCGGTATGGTGGGTCCGACTGGGGCCAAGCGGACAGAGACAAGGCGGAGAGCACCAAGAGTGATTTCACGAAACAGATCTTCCCTAAGTGGGAGCGCGCAATGTGGTTACGATATCAATCGCGAGTTACAGTACGGGAAGAATCGCCTTGCGGAAGGGTTCGTCATCGGGCAGCCAGATGGAGTGGCGGCGAATTTGCTGGATCTCGATGGTCACTTCGCCGGTGGTGAAGGAGAGGGCGTGGCCGCCGGCTTTGGTGTCGTCGGAGACAAAATGGAAGTGGTGGCCGACCTGATTTATACCGGCAACGAACGACGGGCTGCGGATGCCGACGGCGGTACCCGAGATGTTGGCATGGTTGAAGACCGACTGGCCGGAGATGAGTTCGCCCAGCGGCGGGTAGGGGAGAAACTGTTTGAAGATGGCTCGTGTTTGGATGTCGCGGAAGGTGCCGTGGACCTTGATGGCATAGAAGTGATTTTTGGTGGGGATGAGAGAGTCGATAAGTTCGCCGAGCTGGATATTGGTGAGTTGCTTGGCGGAGAACTGGACATCGGCTTTGAATTTGACGAGCGCGGCGAAGGGAATCTTGTCTTTGTCGGCGGCCTCGGTAAGGGTGCCGTTGGCGCGGAACTGATAGAAGTGGCCGTCGAGAGCGATGAGTTCGCCGTCGATCCCTTCGAATGTACCGAGGCCGAAATCGCCCTGCTGCTTCAGTTCGCCGACAGTGTAGGCGGCGGCATAGAGACCGCGTAGTAGGGCGTCGAGCGTGGAGACCTGGAGAAGGACGGGGGCTAAGTCGGGGGGGGGGTGTTTGATGCGGGCGGCGCGCCAGATGGACTCGGACGACTGCGCGGCGAGGAGCAGGGGAAAGAGCAGAAGAATGAATCGCATGGAGGTTCCTTGGAATGAGAAAAAGGGCGCCGAGCGCTTGCTCCGCTCGAAAACTCAAATCGCTTGATGATACATCTACCAGCGCAGCAAGAGCCAGTGGTTCTGGAGATCGGTTGGATAATTCGCCTCCCCGCTGTTTGGTGTGGGTAAGGTCGGATCAAGCGGAGCGGCAGCATCGCCGTCGCGGCGGTGGGAAGGTGGAAACCGGGTCTTTGGGCGATTTCCAAGGGCGGTGGGACGAGAGTGAAAAGCTGGTTTTGGCTTTCCTCGCTTTCCACAGCCCGTCATTTCCACGGCCGACCTCGGGGCCAAGTACGCTTACTAGCCCCTCGCTGGCGAATTTTGACCGGCGATTCTACCCATTGCAAACAGCGAAGAACCGATGATTGCATCGTTTAGAAAGCGGGGCTCGCCTAGAAGACGATGCGGCCTTGGAGTTGGTACATGCGGTTCAACGACGACGTTTGGCTTGTAACGCGGCCGAAATTCGTCGAGGTTACATTCAGCTCCGGCGGGTTCATTTGCGAGCGGTTCATCAGGTTGATGGCGTCGCCGCGGAGTTGGAACCGGACGCGTTCGGCGAACTTGAACTCGCGGAGCACGTTGACGTTCCACTGGTTCAAACCGTCCGCACGGAGGCCGTTGAGAAAGCGGGGGAAGACGCGCGTCTGGAAGCCGGCGGGTTGGTTGTTCGCCACCCGTTCAAACGGTAGGCCGGTCTTGAACCACTGGTCGAAGGTCTTGTCGCCGCCCAGCGAGGCGTCGGACTCAAACGACTTACTGTCACCGTTGTAGAAGATGTTACCCCAGGCTAGTTGCGGGCCATTCTGGAACTCATACGTGCCGGCGATCTGCCATCCGCCGAGCAGGTGGTTTCCGATACCACTTTGTAAGTGGGCCCGGCCGTGGCCGAACGGGAGTTCGTAGATTCCCGTTACCGTAAAGCGGTGCGGGCGCGCCGTGTCGCTGGGCCACCAGACGCTGGGCGTTTGGTTGAACTCGTTCTCGAGAATATCCCAACGGGTCTGGCGCGTTCTGGCGTAGGACGCATTCAAGTTAAAACCACGGGCGAAGCGGCGCTGGAAGTTCACTTCCAGCACATGGGTGCTGGCTTTTCCAGTGGGAACGGCGTTGTTATTCAGTCCGTTCATCTGCGGGAAGGCTCGCAGCAATTGGTTCTTCGGGATGGTGGGGCTCGTGAACCGGCCCAGGGTGGATAGGTGCTGGTATAAGGTAGGATTCGAAGTCCGCAGGGCGTCAAAGTTACTCAGCAGGAAGGGGTTCGGCACGTTGCGATTTAACTCATTGGCGAGCGCGTTGTTCCGGGTGTTGGTGCTATTCCAGGAGCTTTCGGGCAGATAGTCCTGCCGGGTCGTGACCCCGACGCGGTCTCCCCATTGGCCCCAGTAGGCGACTTCGATCGTCATGTTCTTCGATATCTCGCGCTGCACGCCGACGCGCCAACGCTGGACCCGGGGATGCTGGCGATTGAAGTCGGTGTACGTAAAGCCCTGGCCGGCGCGGGCCATGGACCCGAGTGCTTCGCGCAACGGGACATCGAAGCGGGTGCCGTTGGCGCGGATGGGGAAGGGATCCGACAACGGGGAGATTCCAGCGCCGGGGTTGCCGGCGTTCCATGTGGTGCCGAAATCGTTCGTCAGATTCGTGTTGGTGGCGCGCGCGAAACCGTACTGGTCGGCGCCTTGGTTCATGACGTTCAGGGTGTCATAGTAAGTGCCGTAACCACCGCGGATGACCATTTTTTCGCTGGGCTGCCAAGCGGCGGAGAGGCGGGGCAACCACATCAACTCGCTGCGCCACAGGTTGCGGGGGGCTCCGTTTTGGCCGGCATAGAGGCTGCCGCCGCGGACGAGGAACTGGCTGGCGGGCAGTTCGGGGAGCGGATTGCGGGCGTAGGCGGCCTGGGCGGCGGCGCTGATGGGGAGTTCCAGGTTCGGATCGAAGGAGGTAAGGGCGCGGTTATAGCGTTCGGTGGGCCCCTGTTCGTACTCCATGCGCAACCCCAACGTGATGGTGAGATTGCGGGTGACGCGCCAGGAATCCTGCCCGTACCAGGCGTAGTAGGGGCTCATGAGGGCGAAGTTGTCGTTGGTATCGACGGAAGCGGCGGTGGGGATCCCGAGCATGAAGGAGGCCCAACCGAGGGCGAGGCCGGCGGCAGGCACGAAGCCGTCTTCATCCTTACGGACGAAGTTGTTGGCAAAGTTGAAGGTTCCGGAGGTGAAGCCGCCGTTTTGCAACTGGGTGCGGAAGTGCTGGCGGAAATCGACGCCGCCGCGGAGGGTGTGGCCACCGCGGATGTGCGTTGCGTTGAACTTGATGGCTTGCTGGCGGCCTTTAGTGCCGGGGTCCAGGGTGACGCCCATAAACATGTCGCCATTCCAATGGGTCATGCCGGGGAATAAGACGCGGGGCAGGATGCAATTGGTGGCGCACTTGGCGTCCATGTACGAAGGCAGGCCGACGTCGCTCGGCTTATACTTGCGGGTGCCCAAGCGCTGATTTTGGAGGAGGAACCAGTTGGTATCGGCGGTGACGTTGAAGATGGTGGAAGGGCTGGCGGCGTAGGTCCAGTCGGCGGCGGCGCTGGCGGCGGGGCGTTTTTCGTCCCAGTTCATGAGGCCGGGTTCGGTTTCGTAAGTGAAGTCCTGCGCGCCTTCGAGATAGTCGCTTTTGAACCAGCGGAAGAAGAAGCGATGCTTCTGGGAAGCTTGGTAGTCGATGCGGTTGTTCCAGGAGCGGTAGTTGACGTTATTCGGCATGCCGGTGGCGAGGTAGTTATTGATGGGGTCGCGGCCGGTGGTATCGACGTTGGGCAGGGGCATGCGCTTGGCGTAGAAATCGTACATGGGGTTGCGGATGCGGGAT
>JAPKZA010000393.1:0-660 GCA_026394015.1 Acidobacteriota bacterium | reverse complement strand
GCGAAGGGGGTGCGGATCCAGTGGCCGGGGCGGGCGGGGTCGACGCGGGTGGAGACGGGGTCGTAGACCTGGTAGCGGACGGGGTCGACGCGGAGGAGGTCGGAGTAGTCGCCGGCGCGCATGGCGAGGGTGGGGACGGTGTAGTTGATTTCGCTGGGGCGGGCGGATTGGCGATTTTTCAGTTCGGAGAAGCCGAGGAAGAAGAAGAGTTTGTTGCGGCCGTCGACGACTTTCGGGATATAGATGGGTCCGCTGATGGTGGCTTGGTAGTTGAGGGTTTTGCCGGAGTTCAGCATGGGCCGGTCGGCGAGGGCGTTGGCGGCGGCGGAGTTGCCGGCGGTGTTGAGGGCGGAGACTTGGGCCCAGCGGGCTTGCTTGACGAAGAAGGAGGCGGCGTTCCAGCGTTGGTTAATGAACTGGAGGGTGCTGGTGCCATGGAACTGGTTGGCGCCGGACTTGGTGGACATGGAGATGCCGAGGCCGGTGGCGTGTCCGAAGGAGGCGTCGAAGTTTGAGGTTTCGACCTTGAATTCGTCGATGACGTCGGGGCTGGGCATGATGGAGGCGCGGCGGTCGGTGCCGTTAGTGGAGGCGCCGTCGACGGACCATTCGTTGCCGCCGACCGAGCCGGGGGAGTTGTAGGCCGACCCGCCGCCGACC
>JAPKZA010000059.1 GCA_026394015.1 Acidobacteriota bacterium | reverse complement strand
GGCTGCCCGTAGTCTAGCAACTGGCTGGAAATGTTGATGAAGAGGCTAGCAGGCTCCGGCAGACGTGGTTCCCCAAGACCACTCCCTCACGGTCGTGGCTCAGTAAAGTTGCGCCGAATGGAAGCGGCAGCCTTCTGAGCCGCGCGCGTCAGCAAGCGGTCTTTTAACTCGGGCTCCCTGCGTCTAGGTCCATTGCGTTAACGGCAGTTTAACGGCACAATAACGGAAGTCGACGCTGCCGACAAACTGCCGATACGATGCCCTTTGAGCCGAAGTTCACGATAACCCCGAAGGTCGCCGCCAGCCTCATGCGCATCGAAGCCGCCAGGCAAGCCGTCCGGGATCTACCCATCACCCCCGCGGTGCTGGCAACTCTCCGCGAGACCGCTCGCCTGGACTCCACGCACTATTCGACGAGCATCGAAGGCAATCGGCTGACCCAGGAGCAGGTCTCTCAAGTGATCCGGCAAAAACAGCATTTCGCCGGCCGCGAGCGGGACGCGAAGGAAGTGCTGGGCTACTACGCCGCTCTCGGAGACACACATCCAATCTCTCCATGCGCTTGTGATGGCGGAGGGGCGGACGAAAGTCAAGCCATCCCCCTACCGGGACGGGCAGAATGTCATTCGGGATAGCCGGAGCCGTCGCATTGTCTACCTGCCGCCGGAAGCTAAGGACGTGCCTCAGTTAATGCGCGCCTTGGTGTCCTGGGTTTCTGCTTCGCAACGGGATTCCTTGCCCTGCCCGCTCCGCGCCGGCATCGCCCACTATCAGTTCGCCACCGTTCATCCCTACTATGACGGCAACGGCAGAACGGCGCGACTCCTCTCCACGCTGATTCTGCATCTAGGCGGCTACGACCTCAAAGGTCTCTATTCACTCGAAGAGTATTATGCACGCAATCTCGGGGCGTATTACGAAGCACTCTCAATGGGGCCCTCGCACAACTACTACGCGGGCCGTGCCGAGGCCGACATCACCAAGTGGGTCGAGTATTTTTGCGAAGGTCTGGCGGACAGCTTCGAAAGCGTCCGTCGCCGGGCGCGCGAGGCTGCGGGCAGTGGTGCGACCGACCACTCGAACGCGTTACGTCGGCTCGATCCGCGGCAGCGAAAAGCGCTCGAACTGTTCCGCGACGGCATCGTCATTACCAGCCGCGATGTGGAAGCGCTGTTTGGCATCTCGCAGAGGGCCTCTCGGAACCTCTTGACCACCTGGGTCGACGACGGGTTTGTGGTCATCACCGACCCGGCGAAGAAGACGCGCCGGTATGGCCTAAACGCGGAGTTTGCTGCCCTGATTAAGGCTTAACAATCCCCGCCGGAATCTCCAACCGAATCGGCACCGGCGCATTCGCTTTCATCGGCCACTCGCGCGCAAACTCCGAACCCACGCCCCAAATCCACAGCGAGCCGTCGTGGCGAATCGCATACGAGCTATTCCCCGCCGCGAACACCGCCTTCACCCCCGCGATCTTCGGTATCGCCGGGCTCGCCTGTTCCTCTCCCGTCCTTCCGTTGCCGACCTGCCCCCAGTCGGTATTGCCCCAGCCCCGCAGGCTCCCGTCCTTCAACAGCGCCAGAAAGTGACGGCCCGTACCGCCCGCCAGCGCCGTGACATTAGCCACGCCTGGAACCCGCAGCGGCACCCCGCTCCGATCATCGACGTCGCGTTTGCCATTGCCGAATTGGGCCTGTTCATTGTTCCCCCAAACCCACACGGTACCGTCTTTCTTCAAAACGGCCGCGACCCGCGTAGCCACCACCGCCGCGACCTCGGTCAGCCCCGGAACCTCGGCCGGCTCGAGCACCGGATCATCGGTATAGACCCGCCCATAAGGGAGTTTGCCCCACAGCCAGACGCGCCCTTCGGTGGTTAGTGCCAGCACAAACCCATTGCCGACGCTGATCTGCTTCATCGCGGGCACATGGGGGAACCGGACTGGGGTAGCGTTCTTACGATCGCCCCAAGTGCTGATGCTGCCATCGCGATGAACGGCGAAGGCCAGTGACTGCCGCGCGGCCAGGCTGACGACATCGCGGAGGCCGGCCACCGGCACCGGGGTCTCCGACCCTGCCAGACAAGGTTCGCCGCAACCCAGTTGGCCTTCCGTCCCATAACCAAAGGCGACCACGGTGCCGTCGTCGAGGAGCACGTAGGAGGATCGGCCACCCGCGGCGATATCGACGGCGGGGCGAGGGACGGCGATGGGAACGAAGGCGGTGGCCTGTCCGCGAACGTTAGGGATTGCCGAGCGTGGGCCGAGTTGGCCATCGCGGGAGTCGCCCCAGCCGCCAACCGTCCCATCGGAGAAGAGGATCAGCTTATGCGAGTCCCCCACAATCTTGACGGGCGCTTTCGCCCCCTGCGCCGGCAGCATAGCAGCGAGAATAACGGCAGCAAGCAAAAGTCTCATAGGGATCCAGCGGGACCGTACCCGCACCACAAGCACATATCTCGATTGTCGCCTGATGGCGCGGATATATCGGCGGACACCGCGCAGAGCCTGCCCGGTTCGACTTAGATAAAGAGGGATACGGGGACGTGAAAGAACTCTGCGAGACGGCGGGCGTGCAGCTTGCTGATCTCGCGTTTGCCGTTGAGCACATCGGACGCGACACTCGAAGATCCGAAAACGGTGAGCAAGTCTCGTTGACGAAGGCTGCGATCTTCCATCAGCGATTGAAGCGCTTCCAGCGGAGTGGTGTTGGGTAGGTCGTACCGCAGTTCAAACTGCTGAACGAGCAACGTGAGCAGGTCGGCCAGCGCAACTTGTTCTGGACTCTTCTCCGGCAGGCTGTCCAGCCGCTCCAACTCGGCGATCAACCGTTCGTTCCCTTCATCGGATTCGATGATTCCCGGCAGAGCTTGTCCCAGCAACTGCCCGTAGGAGATGCGATTGATTACAGCCATTTTTTCCATGCCCCTTTGTCGTATTCCGCTTTCCCTTGATGTTGAAGATTACCCATTGGCCCGCCAAGTCCGTCGCGGGAAAGGAATGCCGGATGTCCTGCAGGGAGGACCATTCGCTACGCTCGGCCGTTACCATCCAGACCCGGAGCGCGGACATGGCATCGGCATACGTTGCCGCCTTGCGCCAAAGGCCCGGTTGGCTGATCATTCTCACGTAGTCAAGGTACTCGGGACGAAAGCCACTTGCAAGATAAATGCTAGCAGCTTATGAAGGTCCGACCAACCAGCACTCATCAGGGCCACCCCCTCTCTCAGGATCTCCGCAGAGTTCCAACCCGGTGATCGAACCGGAGCCAAGACGGCCAGAGCGATAGGGATCGTGATCATCCTAGCCACAAACGGAGCGGAGGAAGTTGGATTACGGCTGAACTCTGTCCTATCCTGCCACCGACGCGACACCGCCTGCGCCCGACCCGTCTATTCCTGCTTGGGAGGGTCTACTCGTTCAGAGGACTGCGTTTCAACAGGGATTGGTTCCCGTACGTTCAGTCGAGAGCCCTTCACCCAATCGGGCATTTGCCGAACGTATTCGGAGTTCCGCTCCATAAACGCCCAGAATTCCGGGTGTTGCATCTCGGGCCGCTTTTCGTAACTCATTTTGAACTCGATTCCGATAATAACGCCTTAACTGCTTCTAGAGCAGGACCTTCCCGCTGCCAATAGACCCCACGCCTTGCAAATCCCCGGCCGCGAGGCGGTATCTTCTCCCTTCCACCAGTTTTAAACCTCATCTTAAATACAACTCGCCGTATTCATTCAATTCGGAAAGCGCCGAACCTGAGGAACTCTCGCACCTCGATGAAAACCCTCAGATCCAGGGCACGCCGCAGCGATAGCGCCCAACGCGGGTCGTCCAAGGATGCATTGAACAAGAGATCCGCAACTCGTGACATCTCCTCTGCTTCGTCGTCCGGCTCCATCATTCCGGAGGCTAGGTACCACAGGGACGATCGAGGCGGGTTCCAACCTCCGTCTTGCAGTGCGAGGAGCACACACGGCCATTGACGTGGATCCAATTCAAGAGTCGCTGTCTCACGAATGAGCTGCCGCGGTTCCCAAAGCCAAGCGTCCCGATCAGCGGCCAACCGCAACACCTCGTCTCCCGTGCCTGGTTTGTTTTGATCCGCGACGCGTAGAAAGTGCCAGAAACTGATAAGCGGGGGGCCAAATGGAACTATCAAAGGGGGCCACGCCGGAGTAGCGAACACACCGCAACGCTGACGGGTGCGGTTCAGATCAGGCTGCACATCTGGCAGGCAAGATACTCTTGACTCATAAACCTCGTTCATTCGGCGGACGCTGAGCCAAGGACAAGTCTATTTTTTCAAAAGAATAGCTCACTTTTCCTTTCCGTTGGCTCATTGTCTTTGGCACAAGAGGGAGGAATTCGCCCTGAAATGAACCAAACTAGGGGAGGGCATATCGGGTGGCACTGCGCGTGCCTACTGGAACAAGCTTTCCGGTTTTCACGAGCTGTTCCATCGCCCGCCGAATGCGGGATCGGGGGATTTCGAGACCGAGCCTTTGGTGGATATCGCCAATCTTCGAACCTCAATACTTTACAATATCCTCAACTAGCAACGCCGCGAGTCGATGGGGCTCGATTCGCTTGAGTGTCGTATCCCCTACAAAACTGCGATCTTGTAGAAGGCGCAGATCGACGTAACAACGCGTAGACTTCGTTCGCCCCGCAGATTTCACTAAGCGCCACTGCAAAAGTCGCTTGATCCACGGCTGGAGCATTTGTTTTGCGCCCTTCTTGATATGCGGAAGGGACGGCCAATGCGGCTCCTGGGCGTGCGCCAGCCATGTCTTATGAGCGAGTTCTTTCAAATCAGACGGCTGACTCAGTCTCATGTGGCATATGCGGCAAATCCATGGATGTTTGTTTCGCATCGGAAACCTACACTCCTGGAGCCGACTCCCATCGCGAACGAATTCCGACCCAAGCACGTGGTGCCCCACGTATGTAGCGCACCCGGTTTTTGGGACACATCTTTGTTTAGGCTGCGACGGCCTGGTTTAGGCTGCGACGGCCTGCTGAAAGTACTCTCGCCTGGCTTGAGCCGGCGATCTGTACCCCAGTT